>CAMCAZ010000051.1 GCA_945872795.1 Chryseobacterium gleum | reverse complement strand
CCGCCTTCATCCTGCTCGTGAACAACGTGGTGGGCGGAGGTGGTTTGGTCTACCTCACACCCCGCTATGGCCCGGGTCCCCTACGGTGGCTGGCCTACGGCTGGACCCTGATCACCGGTCTCTTGGCTTGGTGGGTCTTGCAGTTCCTGGCCATGGTGCCTGCTGAATGGGTCCTTCCGGTGGTGATCATCGCCGTGCTGCAAGGCTTCTGCACCACCCATCTGGGCATCATCCTGGGCCAGCAACGCATCGGGCTTCACAACGGGCTGCTGGTGGTGCAAAGCCTGCTGCTGGCGGGTATCTTCATCCTCCTCCTGCGCCGTGGGGATGCCACGGTGCATGACTACGTGAAGGCGGCGACCTTGGCCTATGGTGCCACGGCCCTGCTGTCGGGATGGGCGAGCGTGATGGGCAGGACCACGGTCACGCATGCCCCCGGCCATCCGTTCACCGACCTGCTCCGTCAGGGGATGGCCATGCAATCGGCCAATGCGCTGCAGCTCCTGAACTACCGCTTCGCCTACCTTCTGGTGGAACGCTGGGGTGGCACCGCTGCACTGGGCATCTACTCCGTGACCACGCAACTGGCGGAGAGCGCTTGGCTGATCCCCAAGAGCATGGGGCTGGTGCTGTATACCCGGGTCAGCAACAGCGAGCGGTCCGCAGAGCAGAACACCATGGTCCTGACGGCCATGCGCGCCGCGGTGGCCGCTGCCCTGGCCGTGATCATCCTCCTCCTGCTGGTACCGGACGGCATCTACCGATGGGTGTTCGGCAACGAGATCACCGGACTGACGCGCTTGGTACTGCTGATGACCCCAGGGTTGCTGGCCATGGCCGCCTCCCAGGCCCTGAGCCATTTTCTGAGCGGCACTGGCCGTGTGGTGCACAATGCCGTGGGTTCGGGGATCGGAGCGCTGGTCACGCTCGGTCTGGGCTATGCCTTGATCCCCTCCCATGGGCTGTCGGGTGCCGCATTGACCGCCTCCGGGGCCTACGGGGCCTCGGTGCTCTACCAGTGGCTGGTGTTCCAACGCATCACGGATGCAGGCTGGCGTGACCTTCTGCCTACGGGACAGGACAGGCAACACCTGCTCACCCTGTGGCGGCAGCTCTCGGGCAGGTGACCTTATCGGAGCGAGGTCAGATCGTCCACGCCGACAGGACGGGAGACAGTGAATCCTTCCCCGTATGTCACCCCCAGCAGTCTTCCCATTTCGCGCAAACGACCTTCGAGGAAGGGAAGAAAATCGGGCGTGGATATGGGGCTTGAGGGCTCGGTGCTGGCGGGATCATGGAACTGTGACGCGAAGCACCGCAATGCCTTCTCCTTCGTTCCCCAATACGGGGTGATATCCACTACCACGTCCGGATCGACCCAATGGTCCTGCACGGCGTGCAGCAGCGTAGTGGGCCGCCAGGGCAGCTGGTCCGCACCCTCGTGTGCTGTACCGAGCCGGCGCAGCCCGCTGAGGAAGACCGCTTCGGCCACCAGTGCCGCCCCGCGCCCATGATCAGGATGGCGGTCACGGACCGCATTGGCCAGAATCACTTGGGGCCGATGCCTGCGGATGGCCACGATCACGGCGCGCAACGATGCTTCATCCATACGAAAGAAACCATCGGCGAGACCGAGCTGGTAACGGAAACGTGCCCCCAGCACCTGGCGTGCCGCTTCGGCCTCGGCGGCCCTGATCGCGGGCGTTCCCCGGGTGCCCAGTTCTCCGGCGGTCAGTTCCACGAGACCCACGGAGCGACCGAGGGCGATGTGCCGCAGCACGGTGCCGGCCATGCTGAGCTCCACATCATCGGGATGCGCAGTGATGCACAGTACGTCGACGTGATCCATTGAAGTGTTGGTCCCTTGGGCCATGGCACAAAGATGCACTGCCGGAGCGGAAGGCAATGGCCGTTCTCCGGATCAGCTCTTCAGCCAGCCCACCACCTCCTCATCGAAGGGTTCAATGCCTGAGCCGAGCGCCTTCACCAAATGCCCCTGCTCATCGATCAGGAACTTGTGGAAGTTCCATTTCACCGAAGCATCCATCACGCCGTTCTCGCTCTTGTTCGTCAACCAGCGGTACACCGGATGGGGTGCATCACCTTTGATGGAGACCTTGGCCATCAGGGGGAAGGTGACGCCGTAGTTCTTCTGGCAGAAAGCCTCGATCTCGTCGCCCGTCCCGGGCTCCTGTCCACCGAAATCATTGCAGGGGAATCCCAGGATCACCAAGCCCTTGTCCTTGTATGCCTCATGCAGTTCCTGCAGTTGCTTGTACTGAGGGGTGAAGCCGCATTCGCTGGCGGTATTCACCACCATCACCTTCTTCCCGGCAAAGGAGCTCATGCTCACGGTATTCCCGTTGATATCGATGGCTTCCAGCGCGTGGAACGAGGTTGCGGGCATGGTGGTCGAAGGGTTTGAAGGGTCTAGTGCAGGGGCCACCTGCACGCTGTTGAAACAGCCGACGGTGAACAGCAGGAACGTGGGGAGGAACATGGTTCGGGGAGACATGGACGGGGAACAGCGCAAGCGGCCGAATGTTCCGCAAGCTGCGATGTTACTTTTCGTCGACTTCACCGTAGAACGACCATGCCTGCACGTACCCTGCCCTTCCTTCTTGCCCTCATCCTACTGACCCTCAATGTCTTGGGCCAGAACCTTGTCCGGATCAACGACGTGTCGGCGATCGTCCTCCGCCCCGAATTGGCACAGGACAAGACCGCCCAGGCCGGCATGCAGGCCGCCGGTCTGTCCACCGAGCTCATCGGCAAGGTCACGGTCCTGAGCGAACCCGCACTTTGGCCCGCAGGACTGGCCACGGACAGCGCGAGACAGGCGAACCAGGCGGCCTTGGGCAACTACGCGGTCAACCGGCTGTGCGAATACAACACGGAGGAAGGCCTGATGAGCATCGTGGTGGTGCCCGTCGCCGACAACTACCACATGAGCGAGGAATTGCGGAGCAAGACCGATCTCTATTTCGTGATGCGGAGCAGTGGACTGGTGACTGTGGAACCTCAGGTTATTCAGTCACCCCCCAACCAGGGACCGGCCTGGAAAAGGATGCCCAAGGCCAAGATCCTGCTGCCGGACGAGGTGTACGCCACCTACGACCTCTCGCGCGATACCGTGGCCCTGGCCGAGTTCGTCCGCAAGGGTTTCAGCCAGCCGGAGATCGATGCGGTGATCTTCCGGAGCCATGAACGGAACTGGCCGGAAGGCATGGACCTCTTTGACGAGCGCTACCCGAACCTATCGGAGTTCAAGCGCTACAAGGCCTACGCGGCCGCCGCATGGAATGGCAAGGTGCTGCTGGTGATCCCGGCCGAACAGAACAAAAAGGCCAAGGTCGGACTGCGCCCTTACCTCGACATTTACATGGTCTACGCCGCAAAAGCGGTGAGCGTGAAGGAGGTCCGGAAGAAGCGCTGACCTGAAGGGCTCCGCCAGGTTCTGCGTGGGCCATGGCCAACGACCCGCAGGGTACCTTTGTACCGTGCGAACGGCTGAGATCCTGTCCATCCTGCGCCTCGAGGCGGCCCTCGACCTCCGTCAACGTGCGGCGTGGGGAGGAATGCTGCTGTATGTCGTCAGCGCCATTTACGTCTGCTTTCTGGCCGTGAAGGGCGGACTGGGGGTGGCCACGTGGAACGCCCTGTTCTGGATCGTACTGCTCTTCGCGGCGTTCAACGCCCTGGCACGCTCCTTCCAGCGTGAGGACCAGGGCCGGCAGCTCTACCTCTACACCCTGGTCGATCCACGCAGCGTGGTCATTGCCCGCAGCCTCTACAACGCGGGCACCATGGTGCTCCTGAGCCTGCTCAGCCTGCTGTTCTTCCTGCTCTTCCTGGGCGGCGATGTATTGGACCAGGCGAACATCCCCCAGTTCCTGCTGGCGGTGGTGCTGGGCGGGATCGGCTTCGCCGCCGTGCTCACCTTGATCTCGGCCATCGCAGCGCGCGCAGGGAACGGGCTGGGGCTCATGGCCATTCTGGGCTTCCCGCTGGTGCTGCCCATGTTGCTCGCCGTGATGCGTGCCAGCAAGCTCTCGCTGGACGGTGTGGCGTGGAGCGTGACCAGCACGTATTTCCTGGGGCTCATCCTGTTGGACGTGATCACGATCACACTGGCCTGGGTGCTGTTCCCGTACCTTTGGCGCGACTGAAGAAATGAAGCATTGGTGGTGGAAATCCCTGGCCGTGGCCCTGCTGCTGATCGCGTCGATCGCGGGGCTGTGGGTGCCGCTATCACCGGCGTTGGTGCATGTGTCTCCCAGCCGCATTGTGCCGGGTGAAGTAATGATCGATGTGACCGGCTATAACACTCGTTTCGCCGATGGCATGAGGACATACTTGGTGAACGACAGCCAGTATGTGTGTCCAATTCGTGTGGATGTGATCGATGCCACGCACGCCCGCATCGTTGCTGAGGTTCCCGCCGGAATGCGGGCCTCCATGACTGACCTCATCGTGCAAGGCATGACGTATCCCGGTGCATTCTTCACCGAAAGCTTGGGCGAAGGCATCGAAAGCGGTGCCTGTGCACCAACGCCGTCCAAACTCGACCTCACCGGCCTGGCCTTCACCTTTCCCAATCGCAGCATCCTGTACGAGAGCATCCGGAACCTGTTCTTCCACGTGCCCATGTGGTTCACCATGATCGCGCTGATGGGCATTTCGGTGTGGCGCAGCATCAAGGGACTGGGCAGCAATTCACTGGAACACGACCGGGCCGCGGTGAGCGCCGTGCACGTGGGCCTGGTGTTCTGCGGCTTGGGGCTGGCCACCGGTGCGGTATGGGCCCGGGCCACTTGGGGAGCGTTCTGGACCAACGATGTGAAGCTCAACGGCGCGGCGGTGACGGCCCTGATCTACCTGGCCTACCTGGTGCTGCGGGGCTCCATACCCGATGCCTACAAACGCGCCCGCCTCTCCGCCATCTACAACATCTTCGCCTTCGTTCTGCTCGTGCTCTTCCTCTTCGTGGTCCCTCGCCTGAACGCCATCGACAGCCTGCATCCGGGGAACGGTGGCAACAGCGGCTTCAACGACCTGGACCTGGACGACCGCCTGCGGGTGATCTTCTATCCTGCCGTGGCCGGATGGGTGCTGCTGGGCGTGTGGATGGTGGACCTACGCACCCGGGCGGCACGGCTAACTGAACAAATGGACCGATGAGAGCACTTGCAAGCACGGCATTGATGATGCTGACGGCCTTGAACAGCATGGCCCAGGATGCCGCCCCAAGCTGGTTGGAACACAGCCTGCACGGCAGCGGAAAGATCAATACGGTGGTGGCCGTGGTGGCCATCATCATCCTCGGCCTGGGGCTGTGGATGTGGCGGATGGACCGACGCATCAAGGACATGGAGGCACGCCACCGCAAATAGCCATTGAACACCGGAACGACCATGAAACGCAGCCACATCATCGCCATCGTGATCATCGCCGTCGCCATCGGTGCGCTGGTGGGGTCGCTGTATGACAGCAGCACTTATGCGGACCTTGACCAGGCCCTTGCCGATCCCGGGAAGGAGTACCATGTGGTGGGTGTGCTTGACCGCTCGGCGGAGATCGTCTACGAGCCGAGCCTGAACGCCAGCCTCACCACCTTCACCATGAAGGACCTGACCGGCAAGACCTGCCGGGTACATCTGGCGAAGGCCAAACCACAGGACTTTGAACGGAGCGAACGCTTGGTGCTCATCGGAGAGGCCAACGCGAACGGGGAGTTCGAGGCTCGCGACATGCTGATGAAGTGCCCCAGCAAGTACAACGAAGAACATCGCATTGAAGGGTGATGACATCGGCACTTGCCGCACTACCGTCCTGACAGCACCATGAGCCGGGGTCCCCGAACGGAACAGGACCCGCACCACACGACCGAAGCAGCGCAGACATGATCGAATACATCGGAGAACACACGTGGGCCGGAACCCTTGGACACACGCTCACGTCGGTCTCCTTTGCCATGGCCTTGTTGGCCGCTTTGGCGTACCTGCTCGGCACCCAGCGCAAGGACAGTGCATGGACCGCCCTGGGCCGCCTGGCGTTCAGGCTCCATAGCTCGGCCGTGATCGGCATCGTGGTCACGCTCTTCGTGATGCTCTTCAACCACTGGTTCGAGTATGACTACGTGTGGAAGCACAGCAACCTGCAGATGCCGATGGAGTTCATCGCCAGCTGCTTCTGGGAGGGCCAGGAGGGATCCTTCCTGCTGTGGACCTTCTGGCACGTGGTGTTGGGCAATGTCCTGATCATGGGCTGGGCCCGCAAGCGCGGATCGAGCTGGGAGGCACCGGTGATGACGGTCTTCGCCGTGGTGCAGGTCTTTCTGGCCACCATGTTGCTGGGCATCCACATCGGCGATGTCCGCGTGGGCAGCAGTCCCTTCCTGTTGATCAGGGAGTTGGCGGAGAACATCGGCCTGCCGTGGACAGCACTGCCGAACTACATGCAGGCCATCCCGCAGTTCGCCGATGGCCGTGGCCTGAACCCCTTGCTGCAGAACTATTGGATGGTGATCCACCCTCCGACGCTCTTCCTGGGCTTTGCCGCCACGTTGGTTCCCTTCGCCTACGCCATCGCCGGCCTTTGGACCGGTGACCGCCGAGGTTGGATGGCGCCTGCGCTGCCCTGGACCTTCTTCGGGGTGATGGTGCTTGGGACCGGCATCCTGATGGGCGGTGCCTGGGCCTACGAGGCCTTGAGCTTCGGCGGCTTCTGGGCCTGGGACCCCGTGGAGAACGCGTCGTTGGTGCCCTGGCTGACCCTGGTGGGGGCAGGACACCTGATGCTGGTGAACAAGCGCAAGGAGACCTCCCTGTTCAGTGCCTTCCTGCTTGCGCTGATCACCTTCATCCTCGTCCTGTACTCCTCCTTCCTCACCCGCAGCGGTGTGCTGGGGGATACCAGCGTGCACAGTTTCACCGGTGATGGCATGCTGCCCGGCCTGCTGGTCTTCCTCCTATTCTTCGTGGCGCTCAGCGTGATGATGCTCCTGCCCGAGCGTGGGCAGCGCCGTTTCTTCGCACTGATCTCCGTGGCCCTGCTCGTGATCGGCGTCCTCTTGGAACAGCAGGTGCCGGCGATCCTGCTCTTTGGTGCGTTCTCCATCGGCCATCTGGTGCTGGCCTACCGAAAGGGCTTCGCCAGCTCCGACCCGGAGGAATCGCTCTGGTCGCGTGAGTTCTGGCTCTTCATCGCTTCGCTGGTACTGCTCCTGAGCGCTGTGCAGATCACCTTCAGCACCAGCATACCGGTGTTCAACCTATTGCTGGAGCCCCTGTCCGGGCCGCTGACCTGGCTGGGCGATCGCACGGGCCTCAGCTTCCTCACAGGTCTGGCGGGGGCCAAGTTCGCGCCACCGGGCGAGGCCATCGCCCACTACAACAAATGGCAATTGCCCTTCGCCTTCATCGTGTCCATGCTGGTGGCCTTCACGCAATACCTGCGGTGGAAGGACAGTGACCTGAAGAAATTCCGCCGCGACCTTTTCGTGGGATTCGGCCTTGCCGTGGTCATCACCGTGCTGGGGGTGATCTTCTTCGAATACAAGCTCGCCGAGGCCGACCTGGTGGCCCTGCTGTTCGCCACTGCCTTCGCCTTCACCGCGAACGGGGCCTACATCTTCAAGGTCCTGAAAGGCGACCTGAAGAACGCGGGACCGAGCGTGGCGCACATGGGCTTTGCCTTGGTCCTGCTGGGCGCGCTGATCAGCACCAGCCGCCAGAACGAGGTGAGCCGCAACACCAAGAACATGGACCTGCGTTTCCTGAACGAGGCCTTCAGCAACAATGAGGACATCCTGCTGTACCGCGGTGACACGGTGCGCATGGGCGAGCACTTCGTGCACTACCGGGAAAAGTCGCAGCGCGGACCGAACCTCTTCTACGAGATGGACTACTTCACCGTGGAACCCCGGAGCTACCAGGCCGGGGATACGGTGCGCGTGGGCGACATGCTGTTCCGCGCCAGGGATGCGCACCAGGCGGGCGAACACTTCCTGGCCGACCAGCCCGCACATTGGGAGGCGCTTGAGCTTTACAACCGCAAGGACCTGTGGTACTCACCCGAATGGAGCAATGCCGGCCCGGGCAAGGCCGTCTTCACGTTGGAGCCCTTCGTGCAGATCAATCCCCGCTTCGGCAACGTGGCGGAGCCCAGCACCAAACACTGGGCGCACCGCGACCTCTACACCCACGTGCGCTACGCCGACCTGGCCATGGCGAGCGATACGGCGGATGACACCTGGATGCCCGACCGCCTCTATGACAAGCTGGTGGGCGATACCATCATCACCCCCACGGCCATCGCCATCATCGACAGCATCTTCGTGATGCGCGACAGTACCACCCTGCGCATGCTGGGCGAACGGTACCGCGTGTATGCCGCGCAGATCCGCGTCCGCGACCTGTACCAGAGCGACCGCTGGTTCGAGGCCAGACCGGTGGTGATCTACTCCGACGGACAGCCCGTGATGGGCAAGGCCGCGGAGATCAAGGCTCTGCGGGTACGCTACGGGCTCGCCACGGTGGATGGCAGCACCTTCCAGGAGAACACCCAGGCACAGCGCGGCACCACCAAGTTCGGCCTGAACGTGGCCGAATCCGAGTTCGTGGTGCTGCAGGCCATCGTCTTCCCCGGCATCAACATTCTCTGGATCGGCTGTGTGCTCCTGGCCTTGGGCTCAGGCATGGCGGTCTGGCAACGAGTACGCAGAACCAGATCGAAGACCACATGACGCGCGTCCTTCTCATCGGCACCGGCCGCATGGCCTATCAACTGGGTCACGCCTTGGTGAAGTCGGGCATCGACCTGGTGGGCGTTGCAGGCCGGGATGCCGAGGCCCGCGAACGTCTTGCGCGCTTTCTCGACCGCAAGGCTATCGACCTTAGCCGGCCACTGCCCAAGGCCGATCTGGTGCTGGTGGCCGTGAGCGACGATGCGATCGCCACGGTGGCCGGCCAACTGTTGGAGACCGGGGCCGTGGTGGCCCACACCGCCGGGGCCATGGGGCTTAATGTGCTCGCGCCCCATGTACATCGGGGGGTACTGTGGCCCATCCAGAGCCTGAGCCATGGCGCCCCCATGGACCTGCACGACGTGCCCATGGTGGTGGATGCCAACGACGAGCAATCTCGCACCTTGTTGCGTTCGGTGGCCCATCAGCTGAGCGAAGTGGTGCTTGAGCTGCCTCTCGAGAAACGTCAACGCGTCCATCTGGCGGCCGTTCTCACCAGCAACCTTCCCGTATGGTTGGCCCGCGAGGCCCAGCGCCTGCTTCGTGAGGAGAAGTTGCCGCCCAGCCTGCTTACACCGCTATGGAGGGCAACGGCCGCCTCGGTATCGACCTTCGGGCCGGAACAGGCCCTCACCGGTCCTGCACGGCGCGGTGACACGGAAACGATCCAACACCACCTCGACCTCCTCGCCTCCGACCCCGACCTGCGTCAGGTCTATGCCCTGCTCAGCGACCAGATCATGCGGGCCTTTACCCACGAGGAACGATGAGCGAACGCACCTACAAGGAGAAGCTGGCCGGCCTGCGGACCTTCCTGTTCGATGTGGACGGCGTGTTCACGGACAATCGCGTGATCTTATATCCCGGACTGGACCCTGTGCGCACCTTCTATACTCGCGATGCCTACGCGGTCCAACATGCCATCAAGGAAGGTCTGCGGATCATCATCATCACCGGCGGGAAGTCGCAGGGCGTCAAGGACAGCTTCGGCCGCCTGGGGGTGGGCGAAGTGTACATGGCGACGGCCAACAAGCTGGAACTGTTCGATCGATTGGTGGCCGAAGGCCTGGACCCCTCCACCACCGCCTACATGGGCGATGACATTCCCGACCTGCGTGTGATGCAACGCGTGGCCTTTCCCTGCGCACCCAGCGATGGTGCCGAGGAGATCAAGGCCGTCAGCGCATATATCAGCCGCCACCCCGGCGGTGGAGGCTGCGTGCGCGACGTGCTGGAACAGACCCTGAAAGTGCAGGGCAAATGGCTGACCGACGGTGCCCATTCCTGGTGAGCCATGGGTGACCTGTTCAAACTCTCTCGCCCGATCAACCTGCTGATCATTGCGGCCACCATGGTGGTGATGCGCGTGGGTGTCATCGGCGGGAACCTCGAGCGGGCATTGCGGCAACTGGTCGGTGAGATCGGACCTACCGTGGATCGCAGCGACCTGATCATTCCGGAAGGCTTCGGCCCCCAGTTGCCGGACCACCTCTTCGTCCTGCTGGTGCTGAGCACGGTGCTCATCGCGGCGGCGGGCAACATCATCAACGACTACTTCGATACGCGCATCGACCGGATCAACAAACCGGGAGCGGTGATCGTGGGCCGCACCGTGAAACGTCGCGTGGCCATGACGGCCCACCTGGTCCTGAGCAGCCTCGGACTGTTGCTGGGCATCATCGTGGCCTGGCGGACCGGGCTGTGGCGATGGGCCTTGATCCCGGCCTTTGCCATCGGTGCCCTGTGGACCTACAGCACCCATTTCAAGCGGCAGCTGATCATCGGCAATGGGCTCGTGGCCACCCTCACTGCGCTGGTGCCCCTGACCGTGGGCCTGTACGAGATGCCCCTGCTGAAGCGCCTGTTCCTGGAACCCGTGGTGATCACCGTGCCGGGGGGCGACCAGTACCAGATGGAACAGCCCTTCCAGGAGCTCTGGGGCTGGATCCTGTTCTATGCCGCCTTCGCCTTCCTGAGCACGCTGGTGCGCGAACTGCAGAAGGACATGGCCGATGTGAAGGGCGACGAGGCGGAAGGATGCCGCACCGTGCCGATCGTGTGGGGCATGAAATGGGCCAAGGCCTTGGTGCTGATATACATCGGCATCATGATCTTGGGACTGCTGGCCATCCGCATGGCGATCCTTCAGGACCGTGTCTCCTACTGGTACATCGGCGTGGCCGTGATCGGTCCGCTGCTCCTCTCGGCAGGCTTCACCTACCAGGCACGGCAACGGTCCGAGCATGTGCGCGCCGGCCAGCTGATGAAGGTCGCGATGGTGCTCGCGATCGGATTCGCGCTCCTCATCCGCACCCTGCCCTGAACGTCTTTGTCATGACCGTCCCTCACCCTTCCCTGCACCCCTGGCGGCTCATCCTGGCCTCAGCCTCGCCCCGCCGCCGGCAACTGTTGCAGGGCCTTGACCTGCCTGTGGAGATCACGCAGGTGGAGGTGGACGAGACCCCGCCCGAAGGACTGCCCGTGACCGAAGTGGCCGAGCACCTCGCACGCAAGAAGGCCGGTGCCTGGCCCGGTGTGCTGACGGAGGACCAGGTGCTGGTGACCGCTGATACCACGGTGATCCTCGGCGATGTGCTGCTGAACAAACCCGTGGATGAGGCCGATGCCCGGCGCATGCTCCGTCTCCTGGCCGGACGCACACACCACGTGTACACCGGCGTGTGCCTTCGTTCAGTCCGGCGCACCCTGTGTTTCACGGATATCGCGGCCGTGCGCTTCAGGGCGATGACGGATGCGGAGATCGCCTACTACGTGGACCGCTACAAGCCGCTGGACAAGGCCGGTGCCTATGGGGTGCAGGACTGGCTAGGGCACACCACGGTGGAGCGGATCGAAGGCAGCTTCTACACGGTGATGGGCCTGCCCCTGCACCGTGTGTACGAAGGGCTGCAGGAGCTCGGGCGATCGTTCGACAAGGACTGACGAACTCCCGCTCAGCGCACCAGGGTCACGTGGCCCAGGCGTTCCTGGGTCTCTCCCTCGGTATCGATCATGCGCAGGCGCCAGGCGAAGACCTCCGGCGGCAAGGGCGTTCCGTTCACGGTGCCATCCCACAGCTGCAGCTGGTCCGTGGCGGCAAAGACGATGCGCCCCCAGCGATCAAAGACATCCAGTTCGAAGGAACGCGGAGCACCCACCGTGGTGAGCACGCCGAACAGGTCGTTGAAGCCGTCACCGTTGGGCGTGAAGGCATTGGGGACATAGGCCGCGAACTCATCCTCCACGCACACGAGCAGTGAGGTGGAGTCGCTGCAGCCCGCATCGCTCGTGATCAGCAGTCCGACCTCATAGCAGCCGACATCGGAATACATGAACTCCGCATTCAGGGCGCTTGATGTGCTGTCCGTGCCTTCGCCGAAGGACCAGAGATAGCTCGACGCCAGGGACGATGTGTTCCGGAAGCGGAAGGTCGCATCGGCCAGGGTGGCGAAGGTCGGCGTGGTCTCGAAGGAGGCTTGGGGCAAGGGCCAGGCCTGTATCAGGTCAGGGACCGTCAGCGCACCATCACACACGCTTCCTGACTGGACGGTAAGCGTCACCGAATAGCTGCCTGCCTCTGCGTAACAATGGGTCACCGATACACCTTCCGCCGTGGTGCCGTCACCCAGGTCCCACACACGCTCCCCATCACCCACCGTCAGGTCCGTGAAGGTGACACAATGCGGCGCGCAACCCGTGCTATTGGTCCAGGTGAATACCGGTAGGACGCCTTCACCCACGGTCACGATGTAGTCATCGGGCGGAGAGATGCAGCCGTTCTGGTCCACGGCCACCACGGTATAGGTGGTGGTGATCGCCGGCGCCGCCACGGGCTCTTCGGGGCTCCACGTGAAGGTATACGCGGGCGTGCCTCCGACGGCTTCGGGATCGGGCAGCAAGGCATCGCCGGGGCACACGGTGGTATCGTTCGGGGCCACCACGGAAAGCGGCGGAGCGTCCACGATCGTCACCGTGGTAGAGGCTGTGCACAGCGCGGCATCGGTGACCGTGCAGGTGTAGGTGCCCGCAGGCAGTCCGTCGGCGACGGCCTCATCACCGCCGGTCGGCGACCAGGCGTAGGAGTAGGGTGCGGTGCCCCCGGTCACGGTGACCGTGGCCTCACCGGTGGCGGCACCCGTGCATAAGGTCGGGCTGGAGGTTCCGGTGAGCGTGATCGGCGAGGTCGATGTGCCCAGTGACACGGTCGTATCCAGGGTACAGGCATTCGTGGCGGTGATCGTCACACCGTACACCCCACCGGGGATGTTGGTCAGCGCGGCCGTGTTCTGTCCACCGGGGCTCCAGATGATGGTGAGCGGGGAACTGGTGCCCTCCACCAAGGCGATGATCGAGCCGTCGCTCGCGCCACATTCGGGATCGGTGGTGATGAACTCCACGGCCAGGACCGAGATCTGGACGGTGGTGGTCGATGGCGCGTTACAGGGACCGCTGACGGTGAGCGTAACGAAATAGGTGCCGGGTACCGAGAAAGTGTGCGTGGGATCGGCCTGGCCGCTCGTATTGCCCGCGCCGGATGCCGGATCACCGAAATCCCAGGCGTAGGATGTGGGACACAAGGGAGCGGTGTTGGTGAAGCTCACCTCGTTCCCATCACAGGCGTAGGTAAAGGATGCGCTGTTCGCCGGTGCCTCGCCGATGAAAATGTCGTCAATGGCAATACCATCATAGTCATTGCACTGGGTGCCTGAGCCAAAGGCAAAGCGGAACTTCACGCTGCTGGCCCCCGCGAGCTCCGGCATGCACTGGGAGGCGGTCAGCCAGCCCTCACTGCCGGCACCGCCGGAGCAGGACCCCTGCGTGGCACCGATCCGGCCGCTCCAGCCGTTCTTGGGGTTCACCAGGTTCAGGTTGGTGATGCTGGCCGTATTGTACCAATTGGCGTTCAAACAATCCTGCGGACCATCGTACTCGCCCAGCAAGCTCCAGGTGGTGCCGGCGTTCAGCGAATACTGTACGGCCAGTCCGTCGTAGACCCGCTCACATTCCCAGAAGATCTTGAACGAGATCCACGGGTTGTCCACGCCACTGAAGTTGAAGCACGGACCTTCGATCCAGCTCTGCTGGCCATAGGTGTAGAACGAGCCGGTGAGGCCTCCCACGCACCAGGCCCGGTTGCCGCTGCCTGCCCCGTTGATGTTGGTGTGTGCCGGTGTTCCCCAGGCCCAATCGTTCCCGGTACCACCGCTCGTCCATGCAGGTACCGTCTCGAAGCCCTCTTGGTAAGGGAAGGTCGCGATGGTGCTGGTGCACTGACCGGAGACCACCTGTGGCCGCATGCTCATGGCCACAAGGACCAGGGGGATCCATACACGCGTAAGGCCCTTCATCACGAGCATGACGTCAACCCGCATCCATCGGTGGCCCGCAGTGCGAAGTTCGTTGTGCCCGGTGCCCATTCGCATCAGCGCAGCACGGTGATGTGTCCTGAACCCTCATGGTCCACACCATCCCTGCCCTTTGCCTTCAAGGTGTAGAAGTAGGTACCGTCCGCGACGCGGTCACCGGCCGTGGTCTGCGCGTCCCAGGTCAGGCCTGGCGCTTCAATGCGTGCCACCACCTGTCCCCAGCGGTTGAAGATCGTCAGCTCCACCTGGGCCAGACCTTCGCTGATCAGCTGGAAGAAGTCGTTCTGGCCGTCGCCGTTCGGGGTGATCACGTTGGGCACGATCACTGAACTGGGCGGTCCTTCCAGCTCCAGCACGGTGATGATGAAGGTCGCCGTGGCCGTGCAGCCATCCACCGTGACCTCCTGGGTCACCGTGTACACGCCTGGATCATCGAAGACATGCACAGGGTCTGTGCCGCTATCCGTGGCACCATCGCCGAACTGCCAGTCGATCTCCGCCCCTGTTGTTCCGGTGTGCTGGAAGGAAACGCTGAGCGGAGCCACCCCGCTGGTGACATCCGCCGTGGCCCCGGCCTGGACCTCTGTCACAGCCACCTCCACTTCATCGGTGGCGGTTCCACAGGCGTTGCTGACGCTGACCGAATACAGGCCGGCAGTGTTCACCGTGATGCTGCTCCCCTGTTCGCCGGTGCTCCAGACCGCCCCGGTGCTTCCTGTGGCAGAGAGCACCGTACCCTGTCCGGGGCAGAGCAGGAGATCGCCGGTGATGGATACCGTGGGAGCGTTCCCGATCACGACGATGACCTCGGCCTCAACCGTCCCACAAGCATTGGTTCCGACGACAGTGTACGTGCCCGCCGCCGTGACCTCGATGTCCGGCGTGGTGGCGCCCGTGCTCCAGAGGAAGGTGTCCGCCCCCGAGGCGGTCAGCACCGTGCTGCCCCCTTGGCAGAACGTGTCGTCCCCTTGGATCGCGACCTGCGGACCAGGGGACAAGGTGACCACAAAAGCCGACTGTTCCGACCCGCAACCGTTGTTGCCGGTCACGGTGTATGTTCCACCGGCGGTGACGGTGAGCGTGGGCCCGACGGCCCCAGTGTTCCAGACGTAGGAATCGGCACCGACCGCGGTCAGTACCGAAGACTCTCCGGGGCAGATGCTGTCATCGCCACTGATGCTCACCTCGGGGCCCTGTGCGCTGACGACCTCCACCGTGGTACTCGCCGTGCCGCAGGCATTGGTGCCCGCGACCGTGTAGGAGCCCGCCTCCACGATGGTAAGCGTGGCGGTGGTGGCTCCGGTGGACCAGAGGTAGGAATCGGCGCCGTCGGCCACCAGATCAAGGGTATTTCCTTCACAAAGCACCAAGGGTGTACCACCGTTCACACTGACCACCGGCCCTTCTCCGGTGGGCAGCACAAGGGTGGTGCACAGCAGGGTGCCGCAGGCGGTGGTGGCGCAGAACTGCAGCTCCACATCACCGGTCTCATCCGGACCCGGGGTGTACTGGGTGCTGATGGCGTTCGGATCGCTGAAGGTGCCCTGGCCGCCCTGCCAAAGCACGGAAGCGTAGGTGCCCGAGACCGTGCCCTCCAGGCTGACCGGAGATCCGCCGCAGAGCGAGCCCAGCGCCTCGGCCTCCACCAACAAGGGTTCGATGGGCGCCTGGCAACCGTAGTTCACGTAGCTCACCTGCGGGACACCCGGCCAGGTGAACTGCGCCGTGGCACCATCGTTGATGACACCGGGCCCACCGTAGGTTCCTTCATTGTTCACCAGCTGCTCCCGCACATAGGTGGCGGTGTCGCTGCAATTGGTGGGGGTGTAGAAGAGGATCAGCGTCCGGGTGCTGACGTCGGGCGATGGTTCCAGCGTGATGGGCTGGCCGGAGGCCGGGTTGTTCGCAAAGTGCCCCTGCGTATTGCCTGCCAACTGGTACACGATGTACAGCGTGTCGACCAGGTTGGTGAAGGGATTGGCGGCCACGCACATCTCCGTGCTCGTCACCATCAGCACCTGTGAACCCGGCGGGATGATGCCCGCCGGAGGCTCCAGCAGCAGTCCGCAGGTGGTGATCGTTGCGTTCAGGGCCGCGGTCAGCTGTGCGGTGGTGCCGTTCTGCACCAGCCCGCGCCAGGTGTTGTTGGGCCAATCCGCCTCCAGGGCGCCGATGGGCGTGGCCTGCGGTCCCGTGCGGAAGCGCACCATTTCGTTCTGGCCTTCGGAAGAACCGGGGCAGAGGTCCGAGGGGTTGCAGGCATCCACCAGGATGCTCTCGATCTCCAGGCATTTCGTCGGCACCTGTGCCTGCAGCACGGCGGGTAATACGGCGAGGGCGAGGAGGACGGAACGGACAGCGGACATCGATGGGCCTGAAAGGCGTGCAAAGGTCGGTGTATTCCGCTTCCCGAATGTCACCGGATCGTGAACTCGGGCTCAGTTCAACAGGCTGCTTTCCAGCCAGAAGAAGCAGCGCTCGGGGTGCTCCAAGGCCTCGTTCCGGGGGTCTGGCCGGTCGGCACGGATGCGCATCCCCAGGTCCTCCAAGGCGGCATCATCCTGCTCCCACGCGTTATGAAAGCCCAGCACAAGGGCGAGGACAAGTCCGCGCAAGGGTCCGAGCATGGTGCAAAGGTCGCCCGTTCAATGCGACTTGGCGCGTTCCCAGTAGGCATCCATCTCGGCCAGGGTCATCTCCCCCAGCACCTTGCCGTCCTTCCGGCTCTCGCGCTCCAGGAACTGGAAGCGCTCGATGAACTTGCGGTTCGTCCGTTCCAGCGCTTCGTCCGGGTCGATGCCCAGGAATCGGGCATAGTTCACCATGCTGAAGAGCACATCACCGAGCTCTTCGGCCTGCCGGTTGGAATTGGTGTCCACCTCGTGTTTCAGTTCCTCCAACTCTTCCTTCACCTTCTCCCACACCTGCTCCCGATCGTCCCAGTCAAAGCCCACACCGCGGGCCTTGTCCTGGATGCGGATGGCCTTCACCATGCTGGGCAGACCGCGCGGCACCCCCTCCAGGACGCTGGGCCGTTCCGTAGGTCGACCCAGTGCGTCGACGCTACGTTCCGCCAGTTTGATCTTCTCCCAGTTCGCCTTCACCTCGTGCTCGTCCATCACCTTCACGTCCCCGTAGATGTGCGGGTGCCGGTGAATGAGCTTGTCGCAGATCCCGTTCAACACGTCGGTGATATCGAAAGCTCCCTTCTCCTGGCCGATCTTGGCATAGAAGACCAGGTGCAGCATCACATCACCGAGCTCCTTCTTCACCTCCTGAATGTCGTCCCGAAGGATGGCATCCCCCAGCTCGTAGGTCTCCTCAATGGTCAGCGGACGCAGGGTCTCCATGGTCTGCTTCCTATCCCAGGGGCACTGGGCGCGCAGTTCGTCCATGATGGTGAGCAGACGGAGGAAGGCGGTGGCGCGTGGGTCCATGACGGTCATAGGGCAAAGGTGTGCACTTCGACAGTGACCTCGGACGTGCCGCATGCCGCTCCGGCGGCATCATCGAGGTCCTCCCTGCGATGAACGGAGCTCACCAACAGGCGCGTCCGCTACCTTTGGGACCTTAGCAACACAGCACATGGCCATCGATCGAAAAGCCACCGCCACTTGGAGCGGTACGGGCAAGGAAGGTTCCGGGAACGTCAGCACCACCAGCGGTGTGCTGAAGAACACCCCGCATTCGTTCACCACCCGTTTCGTGAGCGAGGATGGCCGTGAGGGCACAAACCCCGAGGAGCTCATCGCAGCGGCGCACGCCAGTTGTTTCACCATGAAGCTGAGCTTCGTGCTGAACGCCGCCGGCCATGTGGCCGACCTGCTGAGCTGCACCGCCCATGTGCGTCTGGACAAGGTGGGTGAAGGCATGGGCGTGGTGGGCATCCACCTGGACCTCACGGGCACCGTGCCCGGCATCACCGAGGCGGAGTTCCTGGCCATGGCGGAAGCGGCCAAGGCGGGCTGCCCCATCAGCCAGCTGCTGAAAAGCGTGCCCATCACGCTGAACGCACACCTCGCCGTTTCCTGAACAGGGCTGATGCGACCGTCGCACGGGCCACATACTGAGCTCGAAAAGCGGCCGTTATCTTAGCCGATCTTGGACATGCGGCGGCTTCTTTTCCTTTCGTTCCTACTGCTGGCATCAGCAGGGCTGCTCGCCCAAGGTACCGCTACCCTGCGCGGCCAGGTGCGTGACGAGCTCGGCAATACACTGCCCCTCGCCAGCGTGTATGTGGCCGGCCTCGAGCTGGGCGTGGTGTGCGATGATCAGGGCCGATACGAGATCACCCTTCCCGCCGATACCGCGCTCACGGTGCGCTGGAGCTATACGGCACTGATCCCCCAGGACCGGACCATCACCCTCAAGCCCGGCGAGCGCAAGACCATCGACATTGCGTTGAAGCTGCGCACCCTGGACATCGTGGATGTGGAAAGCCAGCGCCGTCAGCGGGAGGAGGGTCTCACCCCGTTGGATCCCCGGGTCACGCGTTTCATGCCCAATCCGCAGGGCGGAGTGGAATCGCTGCTCTACGGCCAGCTGGGCGTGATGATGCGCAATGAACTGAGCAGTGGCTACAGCGTGCGCGGGGGCAACTTCGATGAGAACCTGGTGTATGTCAATGACATCGAGGTGTACCGCCCCTTCCTCGTACGATCGGGCCAGCAGGAGGGATTGAGCTTCCCCAACCCGGACATGATCGAACGGCTCAACTTCAGTGCCGGTGCCTTCGAGCCGCGCTTCGGCGACAAGATGAGCAGTGTGCTGGACATCCAGTACAAGCGGCCCAAGACCTTTGCCGGAAGTGCATCGGCCGGACTGATGGGCGGATCCGTGCACTTGGAGAACACCATGCTGAACAACCGGCTTCGGCAGATCAGCGGCTTTCGCTACCGCACCAACCAGCTGCTGCTCTCGGGCCTCGACACCCAAGGGGAGTACCGCCCGGTGTACACCGACCTGCAGACCTACTGGACCTACGACCTCACCGACAAGGTGGAGCTGGGCTTCCTGGGGCTTTACTCACGCAACCGCTATGGCGTGGTGCCGGAGGACCGGGAGACGGAGTTCGGCAGCTTCAACCAGGCCCTGCGTTTCACCGTGTTCTTCGAGGGACAGGAAGTGACCCAGTTCGAGACCTACTTCGGTGCCTTGAACGTGAACATCAAGTCCAGCGACGACCTGCTGCTGAAGTTCACCGCCAGTGCGTTCAGGACCTTCGAGAGCGAGCGTTTCGATATCCTCGGCGAATACCGCTTGGGCGAGCTGGAGCGCGACCTCAGCAGCGACCAGTTCGGCGAAGTGGTGCGAGACCTGGGCGTGGGCGGTTTCCTGGACCATGCCCGCAACGACCTGGACGCCACGGTGATCGACCTTTCGCACAAGGGCTATCTGCAATATCCCAAGAGCTACCTGCAGTGGGGGGCGGATGTGCGGAGCGAGGTGATCAACGACAAGCTCAGCGAATGGACCCTGATCGATTCCGCGGGTTTCAGTTCGCCACAGAACGCGGGTGAAGACCTGGAACTGAACTACAGCCTGAAGAGCCGCCTGAACATCGCAAGCGTCAGGGCACAGGCCTACGTGCAAAGCGCCTGGCGCTGGGAGCGGACGAACGACCGCTGGTGGACGCTGATCGCCGGCGGACGTGCGCAGTACTGGACCTACAACGGCCAGACCGTAGTGAGCCCCCGGGCACGACTGACCTACCACCCCGGATGGAAGAAGGTGACCGAGAAGGGCGACACCCTGGAGCGGGACTACAGCTTCTGGGCCGCAACGGGACTCTATTACCAGCCGCCCTTCTACCGGGAGATGCGCGGGTTGGACGGAACGCTCAATCCGGACATCCGGGCGCAGCGCAGCATCCACTTCCTGCTGGGCATGGATCGCCAGTTCAAGCTCTGGAACAGGCCCTTCAAGTTCACGGCGGAGGCCTACTACAAGTACATGGACGACCTGATCCCCTACGAGGTGGACAATATCCGTATACGGTACTACGGCGCCAACCTGGCCAAGGGCTATGCGGCCGGCCTGGACATGAAGTTGAACGGGGAGTTCATCAAGGGTATCGAAAGCTGGATGGGCGTGAGCGTGATGAGCACCCAGGAGGACCTGAACAACGACTTCTACTACCTGCGTTACAACGCGGCCGGCGACACCATCAGGCCTGGTTTCACCCGGGACAACGTGGCCGTGGACAGCACGCGCGTGGAGCCGGGCTTCATCCCCCGCCCCACCGACCAGCGGGTGAACGTGGCCCTGTTCTTCCAGGACGAAATGCCCCGCTGGCCAACCTTCAAGGTCCAACTAAGCGTGGTCTTCGGCACCGGCCTGCCCTTCGGCCCGCCCGATGCCCAGCGCTACGCCGACACCCTGCGCACCAGCGTCTATCGGCGGGTGGACATCGGGTTCAGCAAACAGTTGCTGGGTGCCAAGGGCCAGGAGAAGACCAATTGGCTGCGCAACATCAATGACCTGTGGGTCACCCTGGAGGTCTTCAACCTCCTGGACATCAACAACACCATCGACCACACCTGGATCACCGATGTGAGCGGCCGCCAGTACTCCATTCCGGACTACCTGACCCCGCGGCGATTCAACCTGAAGGTCATGGCCTGGTTCTGAACTTGGCCCCAGGGGGCGCTATCGTCTAATTTAGCCGGACCATGTCCTTCCGCATCGTTCTTATCGTACCGGCCATCCTGCTCCTGAGCGCCTGTTCCACGCACAAGTTCGTGGCCGCCTCACACCCCAACGACAAGCCCGAGGTGGTGATCTACATGAAGGGCAAAGGCGAAGAGGCCGTCAAGGTGATGGAGAAGGTCTACTACCCGAACGGCCAGCTGGAATATGTGGGACGCTTCGAGAACGGGGTGGAGCACGGCGTGTGGGAATACTACTACGAGAACGGGATCCGCAAGTACACCGAGACCTGGGAGAACGGCAAGGAGCATGGCGTGCACTACGACTACGCTCCCGATGGACAGGTGTACCGCGAACTGCATTACGAGCGCGGGAAGCTGGTGAAGGAGGTGGACCGCTCCAAACAATGACCGTGCAGGCCGGGTGCGCCCGATACCCCCGAACCGCTGGGGCTCCGAATATGCCTTGATCAATGCCGACCGACAGGCTCGGCACCGAACCTTCGCCGTCCCGATCGAACCAACGCACCGCCACGGCGTCCAACCGATCATGAGACTTCGCCTGTCATTGATACTCGGCCTCTTCGGCGCGACCACGCTGAACGCGCAGGAGCTGTACTTCCCGCCCACCACCGGCAGCACCTGGGAGACCACGGACCCGGCATCGCTGGGCTGGTGCACGGACAACATACCGGCCCTGCTGGACTTTCTGGAGGACAGCAACAGCAAGGCCTTCATTGTGTTGAAGGACGGCCGCATCGTCATCGAGGAGTACTTCGGCACCTTTACCGCTGACAGCAGCTGGTATTGGGCCAGTGCGGGCAAGAGCCTCACCGCCTTCCTGGTCGGGATGGCCCAGGAGGACGGACTGCTGGACATCGACGAGCCCAGCAGCACCTACCTCGGCACCGGTTGGACCAGCTGCACACCGGAGCAGGAAGCGGCCATCACCATCCGCCAACAGCTCACCATGACCACTGGGCTTGACGACTCCGGTGACCTCGACTGCACCGACCCGGAGTGCCTCACCTACCTCGCCGCACCGGGCACCCGCTGGTCCTACCACAACGCGCCCTACACCCTGCTCGATGGCGTGATCACCGGCGCCACGGGGCAAACGCTGAACAGCTACCTCTTCAGCGATCTCACCTCCGCCACCGGCATCTCAGGCCTGTTCCTTCAAGTGGGATACAACAATGTCTTATTCAGTCGTCCCCGATCCATGGCCCGCTTCGGCCTGTTGGCCTTGGACCAGGGCAGCTGGAACGGCACGCCCATCCTCGCCGACACCGACTACTTCACCGCCATGACCAGCCCTTCCCAGGCCTTGAATCCGGCTTACGGATACCTGTGGTGGCTCAACGGACAGTCCAACTACCTGCTGCCCGGGGTGGACCTCCTCCTGCCCGGCAGCTTGATGCCCAACGCACCCGACGACATTTACGCGGCTTTGGGCAAGAACGGGCAGATCATCAACGTATCGCCCAGCACCGGCCTGGTCGTGGTGCGCATGGGGAACCTGCCCGGCGGCATCTTCGTGCCCAACGTGTACAACAACGACATCTGGGAGTACTTGAACGCGGTGGTCTGCACGCCTACTTCGATGGCTCCCGCGATCCGCGAAGGGGACTTCCAGCTCTACCCGAACCCGGTGAAGGACCAGCTCACCATCACCCTCCCCACAGCCACGGGGCCCGTCGATCTGCGGATCCTGGACGCCGTGGGCCGGACGATCCACCAGCAGCAGCTGAACAGCACCACCGCTGAGGTCGATCTGGAGGCATTGCCCGCCGGAAGCTACAGCTGCGTGCTGGCGACTGTGCAGGGACGCCAGGTGAAAGGGTTCGTGAAGGAGTAGGACCAGACGCGCCGAACGGCATGCTCCGATCAGTATCTTGCTGTTCGGTCATGGACGGAAAAGACGTCAAGCGAAAGGTCGTACTGGAGCACTTGGTGCATGATGCCAAGCGGTGCATCGCGCTGAACTGTCCGTACGACACAGACCTGATCGCTGCGGCGAAGAAGGCCGGCGCCACCTGGAGCGCCAGCCACAAGCGCTGGTACGTACCCAATGCTCCGGAACACCTCCAAGCCATTTTCGCGGCATTCAAGGGCGTGGCGTGGGTGGATATGAACGGCCTGCGGAAGAAACCGGAGTCTGCGACCGGGGCGAAACCCCCTGGACCGCGAAAAAGCCAGGGGAGTTCCAGTGGCAAGGCAGCGACCCAAGCAGTGCCCCTTGCACCAACTATCAGCAGGAAAGAAGCGACTTCCCTCAACCCTGCACAAGCAGAAGCGCTGGCCGCCATGCAGCGTAAACTGGAAGTGGCTCGATACAGCCCACGCAGCATTCAAGTGTACCTCAGCGCCACCAAACAGCTTTTCCTGCACTTTCCACAAAAGCGCCCACAGGACATCGGCACGGACGACATCGAGGAGTTCCAGCATCACATGGCCACGGTGCGTAAGGTGAGCAACAGCACGCTGAACCAAGCGGTTAACGCAATCCGCTACTACTACATGAAGGTGGTGGGTGACGCCCGAAGGGTCACCTTCATCGAACGGCCACGAAAGGAGACGAAGTTGCCCCTTGTGCTGAGCAAGGCAGAAATAGCAGCCGTGCTAAAGGCACCCACCAACCTGAAGCACCAGGCCATGCTCGCCCTGGCGTACTCCGGTGGACTGCGGGTCAGCGAGGTGCTGGCACTACAGCCCGAAGACCTGCTCTTCGATCGCGGGCTGATCCTGATCAGGGGCGCCAAAGGCAACAAGGACCGGACGACACTTCTGGGGCGCAGCACCGCCGAATTGTTGAACCGCTACCTTGAACACGCCAAACCCCGCGGGATGCTGTTCGAAAACCAGGGTGGCGGCGTCTATAGTGCGCGCAGCCTTCAAAAGGTCCTGGAGGCCGCATTGTTCAAAGCCGGCATCACCAAGCCTGCCAGCATGCACACCCTTCGGCACAGCTTCGCCACACACCTCTTGGAACAAGGCACCGACCTGCGCTATATTCAGGCCCTGTTAGGCCTTGCCAGCAGCAAGACCACAGAGATCTACACCCATGTGACCACACGCTACCTACAAGGCATCGTGAACCCCATGGACAACTTGGACACCCCCTGACGGCTAAACCGTCAAAACATTCGCAAAACCACCCCCAATTGATCTATAGTGCGAAGATCTGAGGAAGCTCATACTTTCGGCGATAAACGAAGATCTTCGTATACCCAAAGTTGGTGGCAAGTGCAAAGAACCACTGAATTCAA
>CAMCAZ010000050.1 GCA_945872795.1 Chryseobacterium gleum | reverse complement strand
CCCCCTTACTCATCACGGACCTAGAAGGCCTCGGTACTGCTGCACGTGCCATGCCTCGCCCTGCCCGTGGCGATAGCGAACTGCATGCGGTGCCAGGGGCAGACCACGTGCCCCTCCTCTACCCGACCACCGCTCAATGCACGCCCCCGATGCGGGCAGTGATCGGCCAGGGCGAACAAGCTGCCCTGCTGGAGCACCAGCACCAGGCGGCGGTCGCCCACCCGCACCGGCAACAGCACCCCCTCGGCCAGGGAGGCGATCCGTGCATCACGCACAGGCAGCTAGCGGGTCCTTTCCACGATCATGGCGACAGGAGGAATGCACCGTCATCACGCACATCATGAAGAGCCACTCCTTCGCGTTGCGCCCAGGCATGGAGTTGCTGGCGATGGCGCCAACGCAGTTTGCCCGCCAATACCAGGCGTTCCGTCCTTGCCTCCAGACCGACCAGGGCCATCGTGTCCAAGCGGTCCAGGTCATGCAGCACCAGTGCGTCCACGCTGTGAGGCAAGGTGGGCGCGACGTTCAGCTCTCCGCTCAGGAAGGCCACCTCGATGTTCTCGGAGCTCCATGCCCCTCCCCCTGCGCAATGGGTCGTTCCGCACATCGACGTATCGCTGCTCAGGGTGCGCAGGTCCATCATGGTGACCGTACCTGCCCCGATCGCGCGGGCATGGCGGTCCACCTTCATCCGCAGAAAGGCGTCCGTAGTGTCGGCACTGAGAACGGTGAGCTGCCTGCCCACGCTCAGTGCGGCGCGCATGGTGTGCCGGTCATCATAGACGGTGAACGTGGACCGTTCGACATTCTCCTTCGCCCGCAGCCCCCAGCTTCCCAGCAGCAGCAGGAGCGTGGCGCTCAACACCCAGCGCATGCTGCGCCATCGCCAGATCCACCAAGCCCCCATGGCCATCACCAGCACGTACAACAACAGCATGTCGAACGCCCCGATCCGGAATGCTGGATAAGCGCCGGGAAGCCACGCGAAAAGATCAGTGGCCCAGCCGGTGAAGCGCAACAACAGGGTGAGCAGGATGGCGATCAAGGGACCGACGTAGGGTATGGCATGGAACGCGATGAGTGCGATGGCCGCAGGAACGGCGATACCGATCGCGGTGACCACGATGAGGTTCGCGGGCAGGAACCAGACCGGAAAGGCCTTGAACAGATAGAGCGAAACCGGCGTGGTGAAGGCTTGGGCGGCGATGGAAACGGCGGCCAAGGACCAGAGCTTCCGCAGCACCCAGTTGTCGGGCGACCACAGGTCCTCAATGGGTTCGAGGAACAGGAGAATGCCCAGCACGGCCAGGAACGACAGTTGGAAGCTTGCCTGGACCAGCATCGACGGATCCCAGACCAGCAACAGGAAGCACGCCACGAAGAGTGTGTTCAGTCGGTCGGGGCGCTGTTCGCGCATGTTGGCGATGAGGAATATGGTGAACATGACCGTCGCACGCAATACACTGGGTGTGCCGCCGGTGAGTCCGGCATAGGCCCACAGCGCCACCATCGCCAGCACTCCTCGCAACCTGCGTCCCTTGAGCCCGGTCCCCAGGAAGCTGAGCAACTGGCTCACCATGATGAAGATCATGCCCACGTGCATCCCCGATACGGCAAGGACATGGATCGTTCCGCTGCGAACGAAAGCGGTCTGTTGATCCCGCTCCATCTCATCCCGCTGACCCAATACCAAGGCCTTCACCAGCGCTCGTTCACGGTCCGGCAAGCCGCTGACGGACAGCCAGGCGTTCACCTGCGCACGGGCACCCGCAAGGACGTCGGACCAGTGACGCCCACTGGACACCATGGCCCAATCCTCCCTCGGAGCAAAGAGCTCATGCTCCATGCCGCGTGATGCCGCCCAGGCCACACGGTCGAAACCGCCGGGATCCGCCACCCTGTCGATCCGTTCCACCGGCGCATCCACCATGAGCACATCACCAGGACGTGGAGCCGTATCCGTCTCCGTGCGCAGCAGGGTCACCATCACACTCCCGCTGAACGGCTCCACGCGATCATCCTGCCAGCGACCGATCATCTGCCCATCCAGGCGGAAGGTTCCTTTGGAGACACCGTTGACGCTTTCGACCGTCATCATCCATCTTCCTGCGGGATCGGAAGCATGCCCGATGTAGCGGGGATCGGCGGATGGAGACCGCGTGACCTGCATCAACAGACCGGTGAAGAAGAACCACGTGAGCACTGCCGCACCTCGACGCCAGCGCAGGGCATGATCGACGGACCGGTTCGCCAGGAACAGAAAGAACACCGTGGACAGACCCCATAACCCCAGGACGACCATCCAGTTCGGAACGGTGAAGCGCGCCAAGACCATGCCCAGCAGGAAGGGCACGGTGTACCGGAGCATCGATGCCCTGCGAATTGCCCTCCACGGACCCAGCGGTTGATCGAGCGCTTCCATAGGACCGAGCGAAAAGGTAATTCATCGAAGTGATCCCCTCACCGGTCTATTTCACGTTATGTTTTCCTTATTGGCAGGTTAGCTTCAAGTTACCAAACCGGCTGCCCGATGATCATCCTCTCCCTCCTGCTCTGGACCTTGCTGTTCGCACCCGTCACGGCGTTCTGGGCAAGCGACCGGGGATATGACGCGATGAACTGGTATTGTTACGGCTTGGCGCTCGGCCCGGTGGGCCTGCTGGTCGGCCTCCTTCCCAAGCGAGCTCATGCGCCGGAGTGCCTGTTCTCTCCGGAATGGCAGACCAACCTGAGCGCCTGAACGTTCAGCGCACTTCCAATATCAGGCACTTGAGGTAGTGCGTCTCCGGCACGCCCCACAGAATGGGGTGATCCGGTGGCTGGGACCCGTAGTAGACCTCGCGCAATCGGCGTCCCGCATCCCAGGCAGCTTCGGCCACCATGCGGCGGAAGAGTTCCGGCGTCATGTGCTGTGAACAGCTGCAGGTGACCAGAAAACCACCGACCGGCAGGCACTTCATGGCCCGCAGATTGATCTCCTTGTACCCCCGGTAGGCGTTCTCCAGGGCGCTCTTGCTCTTGGCAAAGGCGGGCGGATCGAGCACCACCACATCCCACTGCCGGCCCTCACGGCTGGAGACCGTGAGATGGTCGAATACGTTGGCAACGGTGAAGCGCACGTTGGTGAGCTGGTTCAGCGCTGCATTGCGTTCGGCCTGGGCCACTGCTTCAGCACTGATGTCCAAGCCCTCCACATCTGCGGCACCGTAGTGCGCCGCATGCAGGGCAAAGCCACCGGTATGCGTGAAACAGTCGAGCACGCGCTTGCCCTTGCTGATGCGCTGCATGGCGGCGTGGTTCTGCACCTGGTCCAGGAAATGACCGGTCTTCTGGCCGCCGGCCACATCCACGTGCACCTTCAGTCCGTTCTCATCGATGATCAGGTCGGTGTTGAACGCCGCGCCCACCGGTCCTTTCTCCTGCTGCAGACCTTCCTTCTCGCGGATGGGCACATCGTTGCGGAGGTAGATCCCCGCGGGCTTCACCACCTCGTTCAGCACCTCGATCACCACGTCCTTCCAGCGCTCCATGCCCAGGGTGAGGAACTGCACCGAAAGCACGTCATTGAACTTGTCGACCACGAGGCCGGGAAGCAGGTCGGCCTCGCCGAAGACCACGCGGAAGCTGCCCGTGCAGCCCATCTGCGCCCGGTAGTTCCAGGCCTCGAGGATCCGCTGACGCAGGAAGGCCTTGTTCACCCGGTCCTCCATCAGGGTGGTGAGCAGCCGCACCCGGATCATGGAGCTCGGGTTGATGTAGCCCTGCCCCAATGGTCGGCGCCGTGCATCGAGGACCTGCACCACATCGCCCGCCTCGTAGCTCCCCTCCTCCTTCACGATCTGGGTGGCGAAGATCCACGGATGGCCGTGGCGGATACGGTCCTGGTTGTCGTTGACGAAAATGCGGGCCTGTGGCATGGCGGCGAAGGTAGGTGCACCGGATCGAGCGCGAAGCAGCCTGGATCCGACCAGATACCACGATGGACCGGGCCGGTGGACGGCAGTGTGCTACACGGACGGGGTCAGCAGGTCCGGGGAGGTCGGCTCAATGGTGCGCAAAGTGGTCATGGCCTGTCTCTCCAGTCCCAGGCGACCCACCACCTCATCGAGGTTCTCGGTACTTTTCTTCATCACCACCAGGCGGTCGCCACCCTCGATCACCGTGGTGCCGTCCGGCGAGATGAACTGACCGTCGCGGTCCACCAGGACGATCAACGTACCTTTTGGAAAGTGGAGATCCACGATCAACTTGTTCACGGCAGGGCTGGATGGCGGAACGTTCAATGCGACCAGTACGCCCTTTACCTCGCGGCTCAGTTCCAGTTCCAAAGGAGAGAGTGTCCTGTATTGCTTGGGCCGGTGTAGACCGAGCCATTTGGCTGCGATCGCCAAGGTTGATCCCTGCAACAGCACCGAGGTGAGCACGGTGAAGAAGACCACATTGAAGATGAATCCGGCATTGTGCACACCGGCGATCAGGGGGTAGGTGGCGAAGACGATGGGCACGGCCCCCCGGAGGCCCACCCAGCTCAGGAAGACCTTCTGCCGCCAGTGCATCCTGAAGGGCGCCAGGGTGATGAACACGGCCAAGGGGCGGGCCACCACCATCAGCAGGACACAGATCAGCAAGCCCGGGCCCACCACCTGCGCCACCTGGCTGGGGAACACCAACAGGCCAAGGGTGAGGAACATGACGATCTGCACAAGCCAGGCCTGTCCGTCATAGAAGCGAATGAGGCTCTTCTTATGCAGAAAATCATTGTTGCCCAGCACCACGCCGGCCACATAGACGGCGAGGAACCCGTTGCCCTGCACCAACTGCGTGGCGCCGAAGGTGAACAGGACCATGGACAGCACCAGCACGGGATACAGGCCATCGAAGCCCAGCTTGATCCGGTTGATGGTACGGACCATCATGCGCCCCATCAACCAGCCCACCGCGGCACCGATACCCATCTGAACGAAGAACAAGGGGACGAGGCTCCATAGTGAGGTACCCTCGTGCATCATCACCTGGATCAGGCCCGTGGTGAGGAAGAAGGCCATCGGATCGTTGCTCCCCGATTCCAGCTCCAGCAAGGGACGAAGGTTGGCCTTCAGCTTGATGTTCTGCGAGCGCAGGATGGTGAACACTGCGGCCGCATCGGTACTGGAGATGACCGCTCCCAGGAGAAGTCCTTCCATCAGCGTCAGGTCCGTGAAGTAGGGCACAGCGAGGCCCACGACCACCGCTGTGATCAGCACACCCACCGTGGCCAGCGAAAGGCCCTTGGCCAGTACCGGCTTCACGCTCTGCCACTGGGTGTCCATACCGCCGGAGAACAGGATGAACACCAGGGCGATCACAGCAAGACCCTGCGCCAGTTGGGCATTGTCGAAGGCGATGATGTCCAGACCGTCCGACCCGGCCAGCATGCCGATCCCCAGGAACAGCAGCAAGGTGGGAACGCCCAGCCGACCGCTCGTCTTGCTGGCCAGGATGCTCGCGAACAGGAGCAATGCTCCCACCAATAGCATGTGATCGATACCGATATCCGTCATCGGCGCTCAAGGTAACATGACGGTCAGGTAGCCACGAACGCCCATGCCGGCACACCCACCGTTACCTTCGTGCCATGCCCCAACAAGAAGCCCCGAACGCCGTGGACCGGGGCATTCTGTTGCGATTCCTGGGCAAGCTGGGACAGGCCGAACTGAACGCCGGCAACGCGGTGCCTCTGGTGGAACGCGACCTGGCGATGATCGCCAAGGCGAACGGCGAGACCAACGTGCAGGTGTTCGTGCTGCCCACCGTGCTCTTCCTGAAGTGGGAGAGCGGCGACGAGCATCGCGTGGACATGGCGCACGGCGCCTATCGGGTGCCTACCCTGCGCTTTGACCAGATCGAGGAGGTGCTGACCATCGCACGGGGGGCACGCCGGGGAGAGGTCACTCCGCGCGAAGGATTACAGCAGTTGGAGGCCATGTGGCGCACCCCACATTACTACGGCGATGTCGGTTTCGTGGCCGGTTACCTGATGACGACCATGGGCGTGGCCGTGATGCTGCGCCCATCCCTCACTGGATTATGGGTGACCGCGATCATGGCCTTTGCCTGCGCGCTGGTACTGGTGGCCGCCCGGCGCCGCCCATCGTGGAGCGTGGTGCTTCCGGTGGTGGTGGCCTTCGTGCTGGCCGCCGGTGTTTCGCTGGGCTATCGTTACGGGCTGAAGGAACCGGCCTTCACCCTATTGATCCCTCCGCTGATCACTTTCCTGCCCGGGATGACGCTTACGGTTTCGGTGATCGAACTGGCCTACAACAGCATCATCTCCGGTGCCAGCCGCATGGTGGCCGGTTTCACCCGACTGATCCTGCTTGCCTTCGGCATCCTCGGCGGGTTCAAGGTCTTTGACACGGGCGCCGAGCGCGTGGCGCAGACCATGGATGAACGTATCGCCCATTGGTGGCCATGGATCGGTGTCATCATCTTCACTCTGGGCCTGCACATCTACCAGAGCAGCAAGCGCCGCTCCTTCGGATGGATGCTGCTCACCGCGGCGATGGCCTACGCGGGGCAGACCTTCTCCGGTCTCTTCATCCACGGAGCCTCCACGGCGTTCTTCGGGGCGGCATTGATGACGATCACGGCCCTGGTGATCGAGTTCCGTTTCAAGGGACCACCAGCGATCGTGACCTTCCTGCCAGGATTCTGGCTACTGGCACCCGGTTCCTTTGGATTGGTAAGCCTAGCCGGCATGGCCAGCGGTATCCAGACCGGTGTCCAGGTGATGACCCTGCTCTTCTCCCTGTCGGGTATCGCCACCGGTTGCCTGATCGGTGCGTTCACCTACAGCACGCTGATGCATCCACGCAAGGGCGCGTCGTGGTGGCGGCCGGAGGAGATCTAAATCAGCGTCCCTTGGGGCCACCAGGAGCCGAAGGTGCAGGCGCATCGTCCCGGAAGAAATCCAGGGTGGTCATCTCCACCAGATGCACGTCCGTGAAGTAGTGGTGCAGGATGTCCGTGTAGCTGCGACCAGCGAGGGCCATACGCATCGCGCCTTCCTGGCACAGACCCACGCCATGGCCGAAACCGCGGCCTTCCAACAGCACCTTTTCGCCGGTGCTCTTTACCGAGAAAAAGGTGGACCTCAGCTTCAGGTCCTCCCGAACATGCTTCAGCGGTACCAAGGGCCACGTGTTCCCCAGATAGAGGTCGCGGCACTGGGGCTCGTAGTTCAGAACAGCCTCCAGTTGCGAACTGTCCGACTCCCCCAGTCCGTAGCGTTTGCGCAGATAGCTCAGCCATTCCGAGCGTGACAGGGTCTTCTGCCACGTGGCATGGGGAGAGGCCAGGCAGAAGGTGTCCGTGGTGGCGCGCAGGTAGGTCTCGCTCCGGCTCCACAGGTCCTCAGCGTTCACCGTCTCCCCACCACAGTTGCTGTGGAAGGTGGCGTGGATGATCCGGATGTCGGCATCCACCAGCACCAGGCTGTGCGTGGCATCCACCGCCATGCGAATGCTGTCGTTGCGTGTGCGGCCACGATAGACCTGGCAATGCACGCCATCACAGAGCTCGAAACCCTCGGGCTGGTGCTTCCGCTGGTTGGTAAGCGCGTAGGTCCTGCAGCTTACCGCCTGCAACTTGTAGTACTCCTGGTGGTGCTCCTTGCCGGCCTCGGCCTCCACCACACCCGCGGTGTAGGCCTCCAGTGGAACACGGTTCACCAGTTGCAGGGCGCCACCGGCGACCGTCACCTGAAGCCCCCCCGGGTAGGTGCGCTCCGCCATCTTGGACTCCGGTATGCGCAGGCGGAAATGCCCATTGGCGTGTGCCGGGATCACTTCCAGCTGTTTGCTCGCACTGATATTGAGGTTCAGAGAGCGCGCCGTGAGCCGCCCCGCCACCACCTCGATGCGCAGGCCGTCCGTGGCACTGACCTCACCCTTGCGCTGGCCATCCGCGTAAATGGTGCAGATCCCCTTGGAAGGCATCACCATCACCTGCTTCACCGTGCGTTCGCGGAGCAGGCCCACACGCATGATCCGGTCCACAGTGACCTCCTGGGCGGAGAGTAGCGCGGACACCAGCACGGTGACGAGCAGTACGAAGGGTCTGAGGAACATGAGAGCGGCGCCTAAAGTACCGGGCTGACCGGGGCCCATCCCCAGCCGGTCTACAGACTTTTCCACACCGCGCTCGCCACCTTCGCCGATGCTCCGGGGCCGCCGAGCTGCTCGCTCAGTTGTGACAGGGCCTGCACCATCCGCTGGCGGTAGGGACCATCGGCGAGCAGGTCCTCCAATTCCTTGGAAAGGCTTTCAACGGTCAGCTCGGATTGGATCAGTTCGCGCACCACTTCGCGGTCCATGATGAGGTTCACCAGGCTGATGAACTTGATGTCCACCAAACGCTTGGCGATCCACACGTTGAGGGCGCTGCCGCTGTAGCACACCACCTCGGGCACCCCGAAGAGGGCGGTCTCCAGCGTGGCGGTACCACTGGTGACCAGGGCAGCACGGGCGGTGCGCAGCACATCATAGGTCCGACCCTTTACGAGGGTGATGGGCGCTGTCCCGATCCCCTCCGTATAGACCGCGTCCGGCACCGACGGGGCAGCGGCCATCACGAACCGTTGCTTGGGAAAGCGCCGCGCCACCTCCACCATCAGGGGGAGCATGCGCGCGATCTCCTGCCGGCGGCTCCCCGGCAACAGGGCCACCACGGGACGACCATCGTCACCGGGCAAGACCGTAAGCGGGTTCCTCCCCTCCTGCTCGATGGCATCCAGCAAGGGGTGACCCACGAACTCCACGTCCATGCCATAGTTGGCGTACCATGGCTTCTCGAAGGGCAGGATCACATACATCCGGTCCACCACCTTCTTGATGGTGTGTACCCGTCCCTTCTTCCACGCCCATACCTGCGGACTGATGTAGTAATGCACTGGGATCCCCTTGGCGTGGGCCCATTCCGCGATCCGCAGGTTGAAGCCCGGGTAGTCGATGAGGATCAACGCGTCGGGCTTGAAGGCCTCGATGTCCGCCTTGCAGGTGTCTATGTTGCGCAGGATGGTGCGCAGGTTCATGATCACCTGCGTGAAACCCATGAAGGCCAGCTCACGGTAGTGCTTCACCACCTCGGCGCCGGCAGCGGCCATCCGGTCACCGCCCCAGGCACGCACCTGCAACGCACCAGCTCCTGCTCCTGCCCCTGACGCCTGGAACAACGCGCGCACCAGATTCCCCCCATGCAGGTCCCCGCTGGCCTCACCGGCGATGATGTACAAGCGCTTCGCCATGATCAGAGCACGTACAGCAGGAACATGATGACGAAGCCGTACAGGAAGGTGGCCATGATCACGCCGCGCATCGCCCGGGGCTTGCCCAACCTGTCGAACAGGAAGAAGAGGGCCAGGTTAGCGATCAGCGACAGGGTGAGCACGGGCGCCTGGTATTGGCGCGTACCGAGGAACAGGTCGTTGATGAAGTAGGCCAGATCGAGGTGGGGACGGATGCTGGACACATAGATCGCCGCGTAACCGAAGAAGCCCAGCACCGGCGCCAGCAGACCCAGTATCAGGCCCAGCGCCAGACTATCCGATCGCATGGTCCCAGGTATTGAGCTCCGCGATGGAATGATGGGCGGTCATGTCGAACTGGGTGGGCACGATGCTCACATAGCGGTTGTTCACGGCGTAGACGTCGGTGTCGTGACCCTGGTCCTCGCTCTTGAACTCGCCGCGCAGCCAGTAATACTCCTTGTTGCCGGGATCCAGGCGCGTCTCGAACTCATCCTCCCAGTTGGCCTTCGCCTGGCGGCACACGCGCATGCCTTTCAAGGGTGTACCGTCGTTGCGGGGAACGTTCACGTTCAGGCAGGTGCCCGCGGCCATCCCATGCTTCAGGGTGTTGGTCACCACACTGCGGATCACCGGACGCACCTGGCTGAAGTCGGCTTCGATCGCGTGGTCCATCAGGCTGAAGCCGATGCTGGGGATGCCTTCCATGGCCCCTTCCACCGCAGCGCTCATGGTTCCGCTGTACAGCACGTTGATACTGATGTTGGCCCCGTGGTTCACACCGCTCACCAACAGATCGGGTTTGCTGCCACCCAGCAGTTTGTAGATGGCCAGCTTTACGCAGTCCACCGGGGTGCCGCTGCAGCTCCAGGCCTCCACGCCGTCCAGGAGCGGTACCGACTGCAGGCGCAGGAAGCTGTGGATGGTGATCGCGTGCCCCATGGCGCTCTGGGGCTTGTCCGGCGCCACCACCATCACCCGCCCGAAAGCCCGCATCTCCTCCGCCAGGGTGCGGATACCCGGCGCGAAGATGCCGTCGTCGTTGGTGACCAGGATGAGGGGGAGGTCTTTCATAGGGCCGCAAAGCTATCCTATGTGAAGAGTTGCGTGTTGGAGAGTTCCGTGTTGCGCGTTCTGTTCTGTGCGATCACCTTTGTCCGCAACCAACACGTAACGCGCAACACGACAACACGTAACGCATTGAACATGAAGAAAGCCATCTTCCCACCCAACGCCGCCAAACCCATCGCTCCGTACACGCCCGCCATCCTGGCCAACGGCACCTTGTACCTCAGCGGACAGATCGCTTTGGACGAAGCGGGAAACCTCCACACCGCAGACATCGCCACTGAAACGCGGCAGGTGATGAACAACCTCGGGAACCTGCTGACAGCAGCCGACATGGGTTACGAAAACCTGGTGAAGATCACCATCCTCCTGAGCGACATGAGCCTCTATGCCGCCGTGAACGAGGTGTATGGCAGCTACTTCACCGACATGCCGCCCGCCCGCGAAGCCTATGCTGTGAAAGGCCTGCCGCGCGGGGTGAACGTGGAGATCAGCGGGATCGCGGTGAAAGCGTGATCGGCGATCGGCACTAGGCCACGAGCAGCATCAGCACGGCGACCAACACCAGTTGGATGACGAACACGATCAGCCCGAAGCCCAGTCCTTTGCGGCCCGATGCGTAGAGCTCCCGGAAGCTCACCTTGAGGCCGATGGCCGCCAGCGCGATGGTGAGCGCCAGTTTGCCGGCCGTTTCCATGGCGTCCAGGAAGGGCACAGGGAAGGAGACCAGCGAGGTGAGCACCGTGATGCCGATGAATCCCCACAGGTACCACGGCAGTTGCACATGCTCGCGCCAGCTGCGGGCCTCATCGCGGTTCACGAGGTAGTTGAACAGGATGAGGGCCGGTGAAAGCAAGGCCACACGCGCCAGCTTGATGGTGGTGGCCGCCTCCCCAACGCCGTCATTGATGGCATAACCGGCACCCACCACATTGCCCACGGAATGCAGTGTGCCGCCGATGAGCAGTCCCAATTGGGTGGTGCTGAGGTCGAACTTCACCAGCACCAAGGGCAGCACGATCATGCCCACGCTTCCAAAAAGATTGACCACGGCCATGGCGATGCCCACATCCTCCTTGTTCTGCGCCACACGGGGAGCCAGCGCGGCGATGGCCGAGGACCCGCAGATGGCCGTGCCGAAACCCACCAACCAACCGGTGCTGCCCGGGCAACGCACCCGCCGGGCCAACTGGAAGGTGATCAGCACCATGCCGAGGACCATCACCGACACGATGGTGAAGGACCCCATGCCCAGTGCTGCGATGTGCGCATAGTTGATGCTGAAGGCCAGGAAGATGACGGACAGCTCCATGAGCTTGCTGCTGGTGAACCCGATGCCAGACTGCAGGCTTGCCGGTAACCGCTCCAGATTGCCCACCGCCATGCCCAAGAGCAACGCCAAGAGGATGCCGTTGAGCGACGAGGGCGTGTAGGCCGATGCACCGTGGGCCACCAGCCCGATCACGGTGGCCAGCAACAGACCGGGAAGGTGGGCGCGATAAGCTGTCATTGATGAAGGCGCAAAGCTAGACCCAAGCCCCAACCCGCTCTGCGCCCTAGGTCACATCGGGCGGACCTTACTTCTCCGATCTCCACCGGAACGCATCCATCACGGCCTGGTGCAGGATGTTGGCGTGGTCCAGCTCGGCAAGCCTCTGGTAACCCACCCGGGCAGTGCCTTTCTTCTTCACCAATGCGGCGAGCCGCTTGCCCCCCCGCACCATCACCCGGCCCTCCTTGCCCACGGCCACGTAGACCGAGGCCACACCGATGTCGGGGGCCGCGAGGGCATCAGCGGGAATGTCCAGCACGGAGCCATTGTCCCACCAGAGGCTGGGGCTGACGATGATATAATGCTGGAAGAGGTACGGCGTACGGAGCAGTACCTCGGTGGCGAACAGGCCGCCGAGGCTCTGACCGATCAGCGTGCGCGGTCCGCCAGCGCGGTAGTTGCCGTTGATGAAGGGAATGAGCTCATTGCCCAGGAACTGCTGGAAGGCCACCGACCCGCCCGTGGTGGGGAACTGCTCCTTGTCGGCTGCAATGGTGGTGGGATGGGTGAAGTCCCGCTTCCGGTCCACGTTGGCGATCCCGACGACGATGCTGGATGGCATCCATTGGATCCACTCATTGCTGGCGAACTGCAGGCCACCGACCACATGAAGGAAGTCCTCCCCTGCCCCGCCATCCAGCAGGTAGATCACCGGGTAGGCCGCCACCGTGTCTGCCGCATAACCGGGCGGCAGATGGATGTGGAGGATACGGTCCTCCCCCAAGGCCTTGGAATGGAAGGTCTCTGTGACGCCGATGTTGAAGGGCACCGGGCTTCCCACGCGCTGGGCGAATGCCCGGGTGGGCAGCAGCACGATGAGCAGCAGGAGGTAGCGCATGGCTCGATCGTCAGGTGATCGCCGGCTCTACTGATGACCTGCAGTTCACCAGCAAGGTCGATCAGGATAGTCGTTTGTACTGCGATCCGTAAAGCGCGGTGATGCCGACGGTCATCAACGGGCCGAAGAAGCCGAGGAGGCTCAGGGGCAGGATCACGTGTGGCAGGAAAAGACCCAAAAGCTGCGCACCGGCATAGAGGTGAAATCCACTTTGGCGACCGCGCCACAGACCGATGGCCCCGATGAGGCGCAGTACCGTGCGCAGCAGGTAGATCAACATGAGCTGGACACCGCTGGCGTGCAGGATCCTCACCAGCCCCTCCATCTCATCGAAGCGTTCGCTGGGCATGTAGCTGCTCATGGACTCCTCCACGATGCGGAGGAACTCCTCCACCGGCATCTGCGAGACCCCCAGCATCCCCAGCAGACCGATGCCATAGATGAGGATGAAGAAACCGGTATTGATGAAGGTCAGGATGCCGAGCGCGGTGATCAGGTCCGGGCGCTTGGTCTCGCCTGCTTCATCCGGAAGGAAATGGGGGGTGGCCATGATGGGCCGAAAGTACGTGCAGTCCGGAACGATGTGCCCCAACGCAACGACCGCAGGTCCCAACACCGGGTCCTGCGGTCGTTCGAAGACTGGAGTGCACTAGTGCATGTGCTTCAGATTGAGGCCATAAAGCACTATGAAGAGGATGGTGATGAACGCCCCGAAACCGAGACTGATCAGTGCCAGGGTGCTGAAGCCGAGGAAGATGAACGGTAGGACGAGGCCTATGACCCCGGCAAGGATATAGAGCCAATAGCCGTTGCGCCGGAGGTTCCACATCATCCAAACGCCCAACAGGCTTAACGCTGAGGTAAGCATGGAGATGTATCCCAATGGGACAGCTTCGGCGGCGGCGGTCTCCGCCATGACCAGCCCTGATTCCATAAAGCTCACGACCATTTCACTGCTGTTATCACCCAGCTCGTCCATGGCCTTTTCCATCTCCGAGCGTGCTTCCTCCAGATCCCGTTGGGGTTTATCGGTAAAGGCTCCTTGGATCCCACTCCATACACCCCAAAGTCCCATGATGAAACTGAGGATGCAGAGAACCGTCAGGAATGTGGGGCGCTCGCCCGGTGTGGTGGTACCGTCCATGGTGTGGGGTTTAGGTCGACCAAAATAATCCCCCGTGGACCACCCGAGGTCCGGACTCCCGGTAATTACCAACGATCATCCGGTGGCGCTGAGAACGCTTCGTCCCCGGAACCGATGATGGCCCCGGGAGCCTAAATGGAGGAGGCCATGCCGAACACCACCAGGAAGAACACGAGCATCAACGCATAAAAGCCCAACACCACAATGGTCAGCACGCCCATGAACGTGTACAATTGGCGCTGTGAATCGAGGCCGGCGCTGAACTTCTGTGGGTCAAATGCACCCTTCAGGCTGGACAGGGTGCGGGTGGCATATTGGTAAAGCAGCAGCGAGGGAACGAAATGCAGTGCTGCGGAGATCAGGAAGATCACGGTATAGACCCCGCCGATGTTCCGCATCAGCTCCTCAGCGGGTGCCGGAGGCATGTCCGCCATGCCCGAAAGTTCCGCCTGCATGGCAAAGATGCGGGTGAACAAGGCCCCGATGGAGAATGTCATCAGGACCATAATACCCACCATGACGAAACCGACAATGGCCAGGAAGCGGCCCCACTTGGCCATGCGTTGCAGGTTGCTGGAATCCTGCGGGGAAAGCACGGTGGTGGTGATCACGTTCTCCATGGGACCGGTTCTGGTTATCGGACGGGCAAGGTATCTTTCCTTCGGACAACACCATGGAGGCAGCAGCCTGCGGCATGCCAGCGCCATGAATGGAACATGGCCCCTACCTTCGCCCCGTTAACCGCTACCCTATCGCAATGACCTACGACCTGATCATTCTCGGCAGTGGCCCCGGTGGCTACGTTGCCGCCATCCGCGCCAGCCAGCTTGGGCTCAAGACCGCCATCATCGAGAAGGAATCCCTGGGCGGCATCTGCCTCAACTGGGGCTGCATCCCCACCAAGGCCCTATTGAAGAGCGCCCAGGTGTTCGAGTACATCAATCACGCGAAGGACTACGGCATCACCGTGGGCGAGGCCAAGCCGGACATGACGGCCATGGTGCAGCGCAGCCGCGATGTGGCCAAGGGCATGAGCAACGGCGTCCAGTTCCTCATGAAGAAGAACAAGATCGACGTGATCATGGGGACCGGGAAACTGCAGCCCGGCAAGAAGATCGAAGTGACCGGCGCCGACGGCAAGAAGCAGGTGGTGGAAGGCAAGAACATCATCATCGCCACCGGTGCACGCAGCCGCGCCCTGCCCGCACTGCCCCAAGACGGCAAGAAGATCATCGGCTACCGTGATGCCATGGTGCTGCCCGTGCAGCCCAAGAGCATGGTGGTGGTGGGCAGCGGTGCCATCGGCAGCGAGTTCGCCTATTTCTACAACGCCATCGGCACGAAGGTCACCTTGATCGAGTTCCTGCCCAACGTGGTGCCCGTGGAGGACGAAGACGTGAGCAAACAGCTGGAGAAGAGCTTCAAGAAGCAGGGCATCGAAGTGATGACCTCTTCCGAAGTGACGAAGGTGGACACCAGCGGCAAAGGCTGCAAGGTGACGGTGAAGACCCCGAAAGGCGAGCAGTCGATCGAGTGCGACATCGTGCTCAGCGCGGCCGGCATCGTGGCGAACCTCGAAGGCATCGGCCTGGAAGAGGTGGGGATCGTGACGGACAAGGGCAAGATCACCGTGGACGGTTACTACGCCACCAACATCCCGGGCTACTACGCCATCGGCGACTGCACCCCGGGCCAGGCCCTGGCACACGTGGCCAGCGCGGAGGGCATCACCTGCGTGGAGAAGATCGCCGGACACCACCCGGAGAAGATCGATTACAACAACATCCCCGGTTGCACCTATTGCAGCCCAGAGGTGGCCAGCGTGGGCTACACGGAGAAGCAGGCCAAAGAGAAGGGCTTCGAGATCAAGGTGGGCAAGTTCCCCTTCACCGCCAGCGGAAAGGCCAGTGCGGCCGGTGCCAAGGACGGCTTCGTGAAGCTGATCTTCGACGCCAAGTACGGCGAGCTGCTCGGCGCCCACATGATCGGCGCCAACGTGACGGAGATGATCGCCGAGTGCGTGAGCATCCGCAAGCTGGAGACCACCGGACACGAGATCATCAAGACCATCCATCCGCACCCCACCATGAGCGAAGCGATCATGGAAGCGGCCGCAGCGGCCTACGGCGAAGTGATCCACCTCTGATCGACCCGATCATGGACCAAAGGCCGGAGGATCACCTTCGGCCTTTTCCTTTTCCACTTGCACCTTTGTCCTTCCATGTGCGGCATTGCCGGTTCCTTCCAGCTCGACCAGACCCTCCCGAACACCGGTGATCGGATCCAGGCTGCACTGCAATGCATCGCCCACCGCGGCCCCGACGACGAAGGGATCTACCGGAACGGCCGGGCGGTGCTCGGGCACCGGAGGCTGAGCATCATCGACACCTCGGCCGCAGGGCACCAGCCTTTCGCCGACGAGGGTGGCCGATACACCATGGTCTTCAATGGTGAGGTGTTCAACTTCCAGGAACTGCGCGCCGAGCTGGAGCAACAAGGCCACACCTTCCGCAGCCACACCGACACCGAGGTGGTCCTTCGCCTGTTCACCGTGAAGGGGGAAGCCTTTCTGCACGACCTCAACGGATTCTTCGCGCTGGCCATACACGATGCCGGCAACGATTCACTGTTCGTGGCGCGCGACCGCTTCGGAGTGAAGCCCCTGCTCTGGACCCAGACGGATGGCAACTTCTTGTTCGCCAGCGAATTACGCGCACTGATGGCGCTCGGTGCCCGACCGGTGATCGACCACGCTTCCCTGGAGCAGCTCTTCCTCTTCCAATATATACCTGCGCCATGGTCGGCCCTGGTGGGGAGCCAGAAGCTGCTCCCCGGCCATTGCCTGCGGGTGGATGCCAGTGGTGTGCAGGTCTCCCAATGGTATGACCTGGTGGAGGCGAGCAAAGTCGGCGCTCCCATCGCCTCCCCGAAGGAGACCCTCTTCAACCTGCTCGATGATGCCGTCAGGCTGCGCTTGGTGGCCGACGTGCCTGTGGGGACCTTCCTGAGCGGTGGTGTGGACAGCAGCATCGTGAGCGCCCTGGCCGCCCGCCATCACCGGTCGTTGCACACCTTCAGCATCGGCTATTCGGACGACCCGTACTACGACGAAAGCAGCTATGCCGAGGAAGTGGCCGCCCACATCGGCAGCACGCACCACACCTTCAAACTCTCCAGAGAGGAACTCGCCGACGCCTACACCCGCTTCCTGGATGTGATCGATGAACCCTTCTCGGACAGCAGTGCCCTGCCTTCGTTCATCCTGTGCGAACGCACCCGGAAGCATGTGACGGTGGCCCTGAGCGGCGATGGTGCGGACGAGATCTTCGGCGGCTACCGGAAACATCAGGCCGAGCTGCGCTGGCGTTCGCCTGGACCGACGGAAAGGGCCGTGCAGCTCATGGCACCGCTCTGGCGGATCCTGCCCAAATCGCGCAGCAGCGCCTGGCAGGACCGCATCCGCCAGTTCAACCGCTTCGCGCGGCTCTCCCGCACGGCCCCGGCCCTGCGGTCGCTGGAACTGGCCACCTTCACCGACCCCGCTGTGGCCCGCGCGCTCTGTGCCAGGCCCGCGCCAAAAGCCGAGCTGCTGGCGCGGGAAAGCACCCTCACTGACGCCCTGGCCCGCCTTCCGGGCATGAACGGTGTGCTCCTTTCGGATGTCATGGGCACTTTGGCGAACGACATGCTCTACAAGGTGGACCTCACGAGCATGGCGCATGCCTTGGAGGTCCGGACCCCGTTCCTGGACAAACGGATCGTGGAGTTCGCCTTCGCACTTCCCCCCGAGGCGAAGCTGCGCAAGGGCAGCGGTAAGTACATCCTCCGGGAGACCTTCGGCCACCTTCTGCCCACCCAGGTGATGACCCGGGCCAAGAAAGGCTTCGAGGTACCCATGCTCGACCTGCTGAACGGTCCCTTGGCACCACTGGTGGAAAGGGCCCTGGACAAGGAGGTCATCCGGGGAGCTGGCCTTTCCCTGGAGGCCGTGAATTCCGTGGTCCGTAGCGTACGTTCCAGGGATCCCGGCACGGCGGAGGCAACTTTGCACGCGGTGCTCGTCTATCTATCGTGGTGGAAGAGACACGGTCAACACTGATCCCGATCGGGACGGTGAGGCCGGACGTGTTACCTTCACCGCCCCCCTGAATGCCCCGTATCCTACGCATCATCAACCGCTTCAACCTGGGCGGTCCCACGCACAACGCGGCCTACCTGACGCGCTACCTCCCGGGCGAGTTCGAGACGCTGTTGGTGGGCGGCAGCCAGGAGGCCAGTGAAGAGGGCAGCCACCACATCCTGGACGCGATGGGTGTGAAACCGCTGATCCTCCCGGAACTGCAGCGCGAGGTGGCGCCCTGGCGTGACCGGGGTGCCTATCGGCGCATCAAGGCGCTGATCAAGGAGTTCAAGCCGGACATCGTGCACACCCACGCGGCCAAGGCCGGTGCCGTGGGCCGGATGGCCGCCTCTGAACTGGGCGTGAAGGCCATCGTCCACACCTTCCACGGCCACGTCTTCCACAGCTACTTCGGACCTGTCCGGACGGCGATGTACAAGAACATCGAGCGCTTCCTGGCCCGTCGCTCCTCGCGCATCATCGCCATCAGTGAGAAGCAGAAGGTCGAGCTGGTCGACGAGCACCGCATCTGCGGAGCCGACAAGGTCAGCGTGATCCCACTGGGCTTCGACCTTTCCCGCTTCCATGCGGACCAGGAGGCCAAACGGAGCCTTTTCCGGAGGGTGTATGGCGTCGCCGGGGACGAGATCGCCGTCGGTATCGTGGGAAGGCTTGTCCCCATCAAGAACCACGACCTGTTCCTGGACGTGGTGGACCAGGTGAGCCGCGAGACCGGCGCCAAGATCCGCGCTTTCATCGTGGGCGACGGGGAGGAACGGGAGCGGCTGCAGCAGCGGACCGCTGACCTGGGCCTCTCCATGGTGCAAGGCCCTTATTTCAATGGTCACGGCTTCGGTCATGGGGTCAACGGCAAGTCCATGGTCGCCTCTGCAACCGTCACGTTCACCTCGTGGATCAAGGAGGTGGATATCGTGAACGCGGGTCTGGACATCGTGATGCTGACCAGTTTGAACGAAGGCACGCCCGTAAGCCTCATCGAGGCACAAGCGGCGAACCGCCCCATCATCAGCACACGCGTGGGAGGGATCGAGAACGTGGTGATCCCGGGCGGCACCGCCCTCCTGAGCGAGAGCGGCGACCGGGAAGGCCTGCGGGCCCACCTCTCCCGCTTGGTCCAGGATGCATCCCTCCGCCAGCGTCTGGGCATGGGGGGATGGGAGCATGTGCAGCAACGCTACCACTACACCCGGCTGGTGTCTGACATGGCTGAGCTCTACAAGGGCTTGCTCCACTAGGACCCCAGCGCTGCGGAACGTTACTTTTGTCCGTACATGAAGCTTCTACGACGTACAGGTTGGCCTTTCCTCTTGGGGTTGCTCCTGCTTTCCGGTTGCACGATCAACCGGGACATCATGTTCAAGACGGACAGCGAATATGTATTCGACGAGTTCAAGGATTCCTCCGCCCTGCAGCTGAAACTGCAGCCGAACGATGTCTTTGAGTTCCGACTATTCGCCAACGATGGCTTCAAGATGATCGACCTGGTCAGCGAAGGGGCCAGTCGTGATGCGCAACAGCTGATGCGTGCCGCCTTCAGTTACACCATCGAATATGACGGTCTGGCGAAAATGCCCCTACTTGGCAGGGTCTCCCTGAAGGGTTTGACCGTCCGCGAAGCCGAGCTCATGTTGGAGGAGAAATACACCAAGTATTACAACAAACCCTACGTTCAGTTGATGGTCGTTAACCGCCGTGTGGTGGTGTTCCCCGGAGGTGGCGGCGACGCCCGCTTGATCCCTCTGGAGAACAACAACACCACCCTGCTGGAGGTATTGGGACTTGCCGGAGGCTTGAACAAACGTGGTGATGCCCGCAAAGTCAAGGTGTTCCGTTACGATAGCTCGGGAGAGCGCCTCATTTATCAGTTCGACCTGTCCACCATCGATGGTCTGCAGTATGCGGATATGGTCATGCAGGGCGACGATGTGGTGTACGTACAACCCAACCCGGACCTCGCCCGGGAGGCCCTTCAGGACATCACACCGATCGTGGGTCTGCTGACCAGCATCGCCTTGATCATCGGTATTTTCGGCGGCTTCAACTAAGGTCCTCCCGATGCTCAGTGAGGACATCAGCCAGCGCAATCTCAACTTCGAGAGCTACAAGGAGCGCATCACGAACTTCAGCAATGAATTCGAGCTCGGTCTGTTCCTCTATATCGTTCGCCGGAGCCTTTTGTGGATCGTACTCAGCATTCTCCTGGCCCTGGCCAGCGCCTTCCTCTACCTGCGCTACACGGCCCCGACCTATGAATCGCGTACCATCCTGCAGCTGCGCGAGAGCAATACCGCTCAGCAGATCCTCAATGTCGAATCCTTCGTGGAGGACAAGAACCTGCAGGCCGATGTGGAGCTCATGCGTTCACGCTTCTTCATCTCCAAGGCCTTGGACCGAATGCCACTGGAGGTCAGCTACTTCAATCGCGGCCAGATCCTCACAGAGGAGTTCTATACCAACTCATTCTTCAACGTCAAGGAGCTGTCAATCCTGAATGAACGGGTCCTCGACATTCCCATTCAGCTCGACCTGAACGAACCTGGTTCGGTCTCCATCGCCTATGCCGTAGCCGAAAAATCGTTCAGTTTCACCTTTGCGGTCAATGAGATCATTCGCACACCACACTTCAGCTGTGTATTGGACCTGAGCAAACGGAAGCCTCAGGGAAAGGCATCCGAGGACCAATACCTCTTCATGAAGTTCAACTCCCGCAAAGCGTTGATCACCCGGTACTCGCGCCAGATCAGTGTGCGGATAGCGGACGGCAACGCCCAGACCGTGGAGGTGACCGCCATGGATGAGAACCCTTTCCTGGCCCGGGACCTTGCCCAGGCGATGGCAGAGACCTTCATCGCTTACGACGTGGAGCGAAAGACGGAGAGTGCGGAGAGTATCATTCGCTTCATCAGGGCCCAGAAGGATACCGTCTTCGAGCAGCTGCGGTCGTCAGAGTACAAGCTCCAGGATTTCAAGATCGAGAACAAGGTGGCCAACCTGGAGCAGCTCACGCCCATGTACCTGGACCAGAGCAAACGCTACGAGGAAGAGGTAGTGAAGATCGCCATGGACATTGCCTTGTTGAAAGAGATCGGGAATGCCACGGATAAGCCGCTCCCAGAGATCAATGTGTACGACCTGATGCCCTTGCTCGTGGGAACCGAATACCATCAGACGCTTTCCAGCATGATCCGGACCATGGAGGACCTGCTGGCCCAACGGGACGCCATCTACCTCGAGGCGACGGAAAAGCACCAGGCGGTGATCTCTCTCGAATACCAGATCGGGGTGCAGAAACGGATGATCTTGGAGAGCATCAACACGCTTCTGGGAAGGGCGGAACGCAGGATGGTCGACCTCAACGAGCATTTGCGCCAATTCGAGATGAAGTTCATGACACTGCCGGAAAAGGAGCTCCAATATGCCCGCATAGAGCGCATCTTCAATATCAACGAGAAGTACTACACCCAATTGCTCGAGAAGGACATCGAGTACAGGATCAGCAAGGCCGGTTTCGTGCCGGAGAACCAGATCTTGGAAGAGGCTGAACATCCATCCTCCCCACTCACCCCCAAAAAGGACATAGTCCTGCTTTCCTACATCCTCGCCGGGGTGGTCATGAGCTTTGTGATCGTGCTGGTCCGGTATATCCTGCACGATAACATCACTTCGTTGCATGACATCTCCAAGCTCGCGCATGCCTCCATCGGCATCCTGGGAATGATCCCCAAATACAAGAAGGATATCCCTATTTCACAGTTGCTCATTGACAAGAACCCCAAATCGCTCATCGCTGAATCGTTCCGAAGCATCCGTACGAACCTCCAGTTCGTGGACAATTCGCCCGGTCCCAAGACCATTGCCGTGACCAGCACCATCTCGGGCGAAGGGAAGACCTTCGTGGCGATCAACCTGGCGGGGATCATCTCCTTCAGCGGGAAACGGGTCATCATCCTTGATCTTGATATGCGCAAACCGAAGATCCACCTAGGGTTCGGTGTGGAGAACATCAGTGGGATGAGCACGCTGCTCATCGGCAAGGACACGATGGATAATTGCATCCAGCATAGCAACCTGGAAGGTCTGGACTTCATCACGGCCGGACCGATCCCCCCCAATCCATCGGAGCTCATCATACACCCACGCATGCAGCAGGTGATCGATGAACTGAAACGCAAGTACGATGTCGTGCTCATCGACAACCCGCCTGTGGGACTCGTTACCGATGGCATACCCATGATCCAGCTGGCGGACTATCCGATCTATATTTTCCGCTCGGACTACAGCAAGAAGCAGTTCGTTCAGAACGTGGACCGCCTGATCAACGAGAACAACATCACACGCCTGAGTGCGATCCTCAACGGTGTTGACGTCGACCGCAACAAATACGGCTACAACTATGGCTATGGCTATGGCTATGGCTACGGCCAGGGCTACGGAGGTGGGTACTACGAGGACCGCAACTCGAAGGCGAAGACCGGCTTTTTCAATTGGCTACTAGGACGCTCCTGATGACCGCTGAGCACACTCCGATCCAGGGCTTGGTGCGGCTACGTCCAAGGATCTTCACGGATGAACGGGGGCACTTCCTGGTCACCTTCGACCAGGACCGTTTCAGGCAACTGACCGGTGTCACCGATGTCTTTGTTCAAGACAACGAGAGTATGTCCCACGCAGGTGTATTGCGCGGACTTCACTTCCAGCTGCCCCCCTCGGCCCAGGGCAAGCTGGTGCACGTTTCCCGGGGGGCCGTGCTGGATGTTGTCGTTGACCTACGGCCGGAAAGCAGCACCTTGGGCCAGCACTTCAAGCTGAGGCTTGATGCCTCGGAGAAAGAGATGCTTTGGATACCCCCGGGGCTTGCTCATGGCTTTGTCGCCTTGGAGGACCATACGGTGTTCTCCTACAAATGCACCGCCTTTTACGACCCCACCATGGAGCGATGCATCCGGTGGGATGATCGCGACCTCGGGGTCGACTGGGAGGTGGATAACCCGATCGTGAGCGCCAAGGATATGGTCGGCGGGGCTTTCCGAGAACGGAACTGGTGGCCGGCAGGCTAGGACCGACACGAACCACATGTACAGTTCCACACAGCTCTTCCTCATTTACTCGGGCCTGTTCTTCACAGCCCTGGTCTTCAGTCTGCTGGTGAATTCCCTGTTCATGCGCTTTGCCCGCACCTTGGGCATCCGTGAATCGGAGCGGATGCTGGTGCGCTGGAGCAGCACATCAAAACCAGCCTTCGGGGGGATCGGGTTCTACATCCTGTTCCTGGCCAGCTTCACGCTTCACGGAGTCATATTTCCGAACCAGGGACAGAACACCCTGCGTCCCGACCTTTTCGGGCTTCTCGCCGCCACCTCCCTGGGCTTCCTCATGGGGCTGGCAGATGATGCCTACAACACACGCCCGCTTCTTAAATTCCTGGTCCAGTTGGCCTGCGGTGTCATCCTGGTGACCTCCGGCACATGCATCGATGTTTTCAGTTCCCGGGAAGCCAACATTGGGCTCACGCTACTGTGGGTGGTGGGCATGATGAACTCGATCAACATGCTGGACAACATGGACGGGATCACCACCACGGTGAGCATCGCGATCCTCTCCGCAGGGCTGCTGGCGCTCTGGACCATCGGCCCCATAGAACCCGTTTTCGTGGTGCTCATCATCGGGGTGATGGGCTCGCTCTGTGGGTTCCTGTTCTTCAACTGGCATCCCTCGCGGATGTACATGGGTGATACCGGCAGCCAGTTCCTGGGTGTTTTCCTGGCCTTTGTGGGCATCCGGTTCTTCTGGAACACTCCCTCACTCGAAGGGCACTGGGAACCGGCCAGACAGATCGTCACGACCCTGATGGTCTTTTTGCTGCCGATCGTGGACACCACCATCGTATCCATCAATCGCATCCTGCGGGGCTCGTCACCCTTTGTGGGTGGTCGCGACCATACAACACATCACATGGGCTATGCAGGGTTGAGCGACGGCCAGGTGGCCCTGACGTTCATGGGCCTCTCGTTCCTGCACGTGTTCCTGGTCTTCGTCATGTTCCACTTCATCCCCGTTTGGGGGAACATCCATACCCTCATCTTCGTTCTTTATGCCGTCGTGCTCTTCGGCACGTTCTTCGCGCTGACGCGCCGAACCGGTCCCGATCGCTCATGACCATGCCCTTCCGTCACACTCTTCCGGCCCTGGGTCGCATCAGCCTCCTGACGCTCGCCCTCCTCGTGGGGGCCATCGGGGTGCACCTGTTCACGTATTCCAAGGTGGAAACGAACAGTGACTTGGACCATCAACGGCACTTCAACGATAGTTACAAGGTCTTCTCCTTGACCC
>CAMCAZ010000049.1 GCA_945872795.1 Chryseobacterium gleum | reverse complement strand
GCCACCCATACGGTCTTGTAGGTCACCTGCTGGGCCGCCACCTCCGTGGCCTTCATGCCGATGTAGAAGCGCAGCATCTTCACCCACTTCTTCAGGCGCTTGTTCGTGTTCAGCATGCGCTCGATCCACGGGGAACGCAGCCCCACCTTCTGTACGTAAGGCGTGTTGATCACCGTACACGGCGTGCCGCTGATGCGCTCCGTCAGCACGATGTCCTTCGCGCCATAGTCCACGCAGGCCTGCTTGTAGTCGTCGGTGATCGGCGCTTCCGCCGAGGCGATGAACGGACTGCCCACCGAAACGCCTTCCGCGCCCCAGGCCAGCATTTGGTCCATCTCGGCCTTGTTCCCCACACCACCGGCCGAGATCACGGGGATGCTGCAATGCTTCTTCAGCAACGCGATCAGTTCCTGGGGTGAAAGTCCGCCGCGGTGACCGCCTGCCTCGTTGTTGACGGCGATCACGGCATCGGCCCCCAAGGCCTCCACTTTCTGTGCAAAACGCAGGTCGGTGACATCGCAGAAGACCTTGATGCCCACCTTGTGCGCCGCGTTGATCGTCTCCTCCGGACTGCCCAGCGAGGTGATGATGAAGTCGCAACCCTCTTCGCACAGCATCTCCAGCTGCTTGGCGGCCTTCGGGTTGCTCTTGTTCACGATCAGGTTGAAGCCGTAAGCGCCTGCCTTGCCGGCAGGCAGGCCTTTGCCGATCTCCGCTTTGGCAGCCTTCAGCTCGCGGATCGCGGCCCGCAGTTCTTCCAGCGTGCGGTAGTTCAGGGCGGGTATGCAGCCCGCCACGCCGCAGCGCATGCCCTCCTTCACCATGGCCACATTGCTCACCAGGAACATCGGGGCCATGATGAGCGGGTGCTCCAGGTGGAGCATGGTGGTGAGGCGGGTGCGCATGGTGGGGTGTTCGTTTGAGCCCCGTTCACTTCCCCGTTTCCGCCAGCCGGCGCTCCAGCTCCGCGATGCGTTGTTCCTGCTCCTTCACCACCTGCAGCAGCAGCACGGCCAGCCGGTCGTAGTGCACGCTGTAGGGCTCGGTGCGGGTGGCGTCCACCAGTTCGCGGCCCTGTGCGTCGGTGGCGGGGATGCCGCTGTCGTCCGTCCACGTGCGGGCGGGGCCATGGATCACCAGTTCGGGCAGCACCTGCTCCACCTCTTCGGCGATGAGGCCCAGCTCATGGCCGCCGCCCAGCGCGGGCTTCAGGTCGTATTCCACCGGGCGCAGCGCGAAGAGGCGTTCCTTGTCCACGCGCAGCGGGGCGATGTTGGTCTTCACGCGCAGGGTGCTGCTCTGGGGCCGCAGTTCGCCGCTGCTGGTGCGCACCATCACCGTTCCGGTGCCGCTGGTGCTGCTGCCCTGCACGAAGCGGGTGTTGGTCTCGATGTCGCTGTTGGCCAGGATGCCGCCGGTGTTGGGCGTGCTGGTGGTGCCCACGCGCAGGCCGCTGGTGATGTAGCCCTGGCCGTCCACCTGCAGGTCGTAGCTGGTGCTGGTGGTGCCGCCCACCCGCAGCCTGCCCGCGATGTTGTTGGTGGTGGTGCTGCCCTCCGCGAGGAAGCCGCCCGTGCCGATGGTGAGGTCGAAGCTGCTGCTGGGCGAGGTGGTGCCGATGCCCACGCGGTCCGTGCTGGTGATCCATACCGCATCGGTGCATTCCCAGCCGCCGCTGCCCGTTCCGCGGATGGTGTGGTTGGTGTTGAAGCTGGTGTTGCAATCCACCGTGGTGCCGCCGCCAGCGCCCACGGTGCCGGGCACCCAGGCCGTGCCGTTGAAGAGCAGCACGTTGTTGAGTGCGGGTGCGCCGCCGCTCACCGGCACGTTCTGCAGGGCGCTGGCGTTCCAAAGGGGCGTGGTGGTGAGCGCGTTGAGCGTGCTGCCGTTCCAGCTGAGGCCCGTGCCGGCCGTGAAGTTGCCGCCTCCGCCGCCGGCTGTGGCCGCATGCAGGGCGTAGGGCACGCTGAGCAGCTGGCTGGTGCCGCTGATGGTGTAGCTGGTGCCGCCATCGGGGTCGGCCTCGGTGCGCATCCAGTAGCTGTTGGCGCCCCAGTTGATGGTGCCGAAGTTGCCGCTCACCACGGTGCCGCCGCCCACCTCCAGGGAGAGCAGCCCGTTGTCGTTGGTGGTGCCGCTGTGGGTCTCCACGTACACCGCAGGACCGTTGGCGCTGCCTTGCAGGATGCTGATGCGCATGCCCACTGCGGCATTGGTCACGAGCGCGTCGGCGGTGTTGCGTACCACGGCCTGGTAGCTGAGGCGCTGCGGGGCCTGAGCGCTGAGGGCGGTGGCCAGCAGGAGCGCGGGGAGGAGGAGGGACCTGTTCATGGGGAAGGTGGTGGAAGCGTTCAGTATTTCACGATGCGGAAGGTGCGGAGCGGGCCGTCGGGGCTGGCGACATCCAGCAGGTAGATGCCGGGTGCGAGGCCGTTCATGGCGATGCGCGTGCGCTCGCCGGTGATGGGCGCGTTGGCGAGCAGCTGGCCCGCCGTGTTGCGCAGGTGGTAGCGTGTCCGCGCAGGCAGGGGCCCGGCCGCGGCCAGTTCCAGCACATCGGTGGCGGGGTTGGGTGCGGCGGTGAGGGTGAAGGCCCCGTCGTACTCGCCCACGCTCGTGCCCGCGCTGATCTCGTAGGGCTGCTGCACGCCCTGCGCCACCGTACCGCCGGCCGCGCTGAGCGTGGTGTACGCGGGCTGGCCCACGCTGTAGCTGGCGCTTCCGTCGGTGCCGGTCGCGTTGCCGCCGGTGGCCACCGTGGCCTGCTGGGCGTGAAGGGTGGTGGCCCAGAGGACGAGTGGGAGCAGGGTGAGGCGGAGCATGGGGTGGTGTAACCGTGCCAAGCTAGTGGTTGTGCGCCAGTGGCCCAAGTGCGCTCGTGCCCTTGCGCTTCAGGCCAGCACATCCATCAGTTTGAGCAGGTGCAGCCGCGTTGAGGTCGGCACGGCGCGCTGCCGCAGCAAGCTGTTCCCTTTAAGAGCCTGTTTGGGATCTGCTCTTTTGAAGCGAGCAATGAGGATCTGGCGACCAGACGAGGCGCGGAACCGGAGCATAGCCGGAGCTACGTGACGGCTTCCTCAACGAAGTATGGTCGTCAAAGACCACTGCGGAGCCAAATGCGGAGATCCCCAATAGCCTCTAAGGAGACGGCACCAGCCGCAGTTGCCGGCCGTTGTGGAACTCCTCGGTGAGCCGGATGCAAGCGCCCAGCTTTCCCCGTCGCTGGTAACGGGCCTTCGTGACGCAGTGCTCCGGTGGATCCGCATCCATGCAAAGCCCGGGGAGGAGACCGGTGGGCTTTGCGCAGGGGATGGGTCCGCAGAGCAGCACCGAGTCCATCCGGAAGGTCAGGGAGCTGTCGGGGGCGAGCCCACCGAGGTCCATGCCGGCAAAGGTGAGGGCCTCGATGCGGTGGCCGGTGTGGTTGGTGAAGCACAGCTCCGCCTGGGCGAGGGCATGCAGGGCCGGGGCGATCAGGCCCAGTAGCAACACAGTGCGCCGTGCACCATTCGCTGCACGATCAGGGATGGCGGTGATCATCGGGTGCCGGGATTGGGGGTTGAAGGCCCAGCGGCCCAGTGGTGGACGACAAGGTGCCAGCGTTGCGTGGTGTCGTTCACCGGCGCGTTGTCCGTGCGCACCACGCCCGGGGCAGCGGGCTTCCGGCGGTTGCGCAGGGCGCGCCGCACCTCCACGGTGAGCTCGGTCTCCGGCGCAGCGAAACGTTCCCCCACGCTGTAGCTGCCCAGCCGCCCGGTATCGCCGGTGGCCAGGGTGTGCTCGCTGTCCTTCAGGGCGGGGGAGGGGCTGCGCACTTTCACGGTGGCCTTGCCCGCCTGCCGCGTGGCGTTCACCAGGAAGACCTCGTTGGTGAAGAGCTTCTGGCAGTAGGCTGCAGGGCGCTGTTCGGTATCCGGGTCGATGCGCAGGTGCATGAGCTCCTCGTGGCTTTCCTTCCAGAAGCCGGTCTGGTTCCCCTGGTCATCGAAGGTGGTGGTGCTGCGATACCACTGGATGCCCGCATCGGGCGCATCGCTCACCTCCGCTTTGCTCACGGCTCCATTGGGGTGGTAGCTGAAGTGGACACTGGCATGCCCGCCGATGCGTCGGGTATGGAAGCGGAAGATCTCTTTGCCCGTGTGGTCGTAGGCGGTGGTGAGGCCGAAGCGCTCGTCCCTGTCGCGCCATTCCTTCGTGCTCACGCCGCCGGTCCCGCAGTAGTGCAAGACCACCAGCCCGCTATCGGTATGCAGTTCCTTGCGACCGATCTGGGCGGAAAGCGTGAGCGTGTTGAGGGCGATCAAGAGGGTGGTGGAGAGGCGCATGAGGGGGGCGAAGCCAAAGATCGGGCCACACTGTAACTTCGCAGGGCGATGACGATCACAAGGAACAAGAAGGACCAATTGGTCATTACGCTGGAAGGCCGTGTGGACCCTGATGCGGTGAGGCGTCTATTGGACAAGCTGGAATTCATGGAATTGGCCTCAGGCGACCGGAAGGTGCCCGCAAAACGGGTCGATGAGATCGCGGAAGAGATCAAAGCCTCGTGGTGGTCCCAATACAAGGCAGCTTACCGTGCTGAGGGTCGTCGTTGACGCCAATGTGCTGGTCAGTGCCATTTTCAACCCGGAAGGTCCGGTGTCTGACGTTTTTTTCGAGGCCTTTGGACGGGTGGAATTGCTCACCCCGGAATTCATCGGTGAGGAGATGAAGGCTCATACCGGTCGCATCGCTCATGAGCTGGGAGCGCCTGTCGATCGTATTGAAGCCGCTTTGGACAAGTTGATCGGGCGCACGCGTACAGTGCCTTTGGACATGATCACCAAGGCCGCCCGGAAACAAGCCGATACGCTCGCCCTCGATATTGACCCCAAGGATGTCGCCTATGTTGCCTTGGCGCTCAGCCAGGAAGCCGTTCTTTGGACCCTGGACCGGAAACTGGCGAACGGCCTTACACGAAAGGACGTACGTATTTGTATAAACACCGCCACCATGCGGAACATCATTGAGCACTTGCGCTAAGCTGAAGGATATGGCCCACAAGAAGATCCAGAAACTCCTCGTCGCCAACCGTGGCGAGATCGCCCTGCGAGTGATGCGCTCCGCCCGCGAGATGGGTATCACCACTGTGGCCGTCTATTCCGAGGCCGACCGCAATGCCCCCTTCGTGCGCTTCGCCGATGAGGCCGTGTGCATCGGGCCCGCGCCCAGCAAGGAGAGCTACCTGGTGTTCGACAAGATCATCAAGGTCTGCCTGGACCGGAAGGTGGATGCTGTTCACCCCGGTTATGGCTTCCTCAGCGAGAACGGCGATTTCTGCCGCGCACTGGAGAAGGCCGGTGTCACGTTCGTAGGTCCTTCGCCCCACGCCATGAAGGTGATGGGTGACAAGCTGGCCGCCAAGGAAGCCGTGAAGGACCACGGCGTACCCCTTGTGCCCGGTACCGAAGGTGCAGTGAGCGGTTTGGAAGAGGCCATTGCGGTCGCCAAGACCATCACCTTCCCGATCCTGATCAAGGCTGCTGCCGGTGGTGGCGGCAAGGGCATGCGCATCGTGGAGCAGGAGAGTGAGCTGAAGGAAGGGCTGGAGCGCGCCATCAGTGAGGCCCAGAACGCCTTCGGCGACGGCAGCGTCTTCATCGAGAAGTACGTGGCCGGTCCGCGCCACATCGAAGTGCAGATCATGGCCGATACGCACGGCAACACCTGCTACCTCTTCGAACGCGAGTGCAGCATCCAGCGCCGTCACCAGAAAGTGGTGGAGGAGGCCCCCAGCGCCGTGCTCACCCCCGAACTGCGCAAACGCATGGGCGAGGCCGCCGTGGCCGTGGCCCGCAGCGTGGACTACACCGGCGCAGGTACCGTGGAGTTCCTGCTGGACGAGAAGAGCAACTTCTACTTCATGGAGATGAACACTCGCCTGCAGGTGGAACATCCCGTGACGGAGATGATCACCGGCCTGGACCTCGTGAAGTTGCAGATCCGCGTGGCGGAAGGGGAGAAGCTGCCCTTCACGCAGGACGACCTGAAGATCATCGGGCACGCCATCGAAGTGCGGGTGTATGCCGAGGACCCCGCCAACAACTTCCTGCCGGACATCGGTACGCTCACCACCTACCGTCCGCCCCAAGGCTTGGGCGTGCGCGTGGATGACGGTTTTGAGGAGGGCATGAGCATCCCGATCCACTACGACCCCATGATCGCCAAGCTGATCACCCACGGCGCCACGCGGGAGGAGGCCATCGAACGCATGGAACGGGCCATTGACGATTACGCCATCAGCGGGGTGGAGACCACCCTCGGTTTCTGCCGCTACGTCATGGGCCACAGGACCTTCCGCAGCGGGAAGTACGACACCCACTTCGTGCGCGACCACTTCAAACCCGAGTACCTGGACGGTCACGATGCCGAGGAGCAAGCCGCCGCCGCCGCCGTGGCCGCCTTCCTGTACAACGACCGGGTGCAGCAACCGGTGCATCACGCTGCGGACAGCGGTACCGTAAGTGCCTGGAAACTAAAGCGCCGCTGACCCGTTGAAGGGAATAACGGCACGGGATCGGCGTTGTAACTTCACGTTCGATCCCGGCCGGTCATATGCAGCAGTACGTTCGTTCCATTGTCCTGATCATCGTGGCGCTCAGCCTGTCGCTGGGTGTTCGCGCCCAGCCGGGCGTAGCCCCGCAGGTGTTGAGGGCGCAGGTGGTGGACGGCGACACCATCCCGGTGGTGGAGCTGCGCGAGTCGCAGGTGGAGGCGCGCTGGAAGCCCATGAGCCGGCGCCAGGCGGCGCGCTACGACAAGCTCACGCGCAACGTCGTCAAGGTCTATCCCTATGCGAAGATCACCGGTGACCTGCTGCGCGAGTATGAGCACGACCTCTCGGTGATCCGCCGGTCGAACGACCAGGACCTCTACATCAAACTGGCCGAGGCCGAGCTTCGGGCGGAGTTCGAGGCGGAGGTGAAGGACCTGACGATCAGCCAGGGCAAGGCCTTGGTGAAACTGATCGATCGCGAGACCGGCAAGACCTCCTATGAACTGGTCAAGGAACTGCGGGGCTCCTTCACCGCCTTCGTGTGGCAGGGACTGGCCCGCATCTTCGGACAGGACCTGCGCAGCACCTATGATGCCGAAGGAGAGGACCACCTGATGGAACTGGTGGTGCAGCGCATTGAGCGTGGGGAACTGCAGGTGCCCCAGCGTGCCGCCCGGACCGAGAAGGCGCAGGCGCGATTGGAGAAGCGAAGGGCCCGGCTTTACAGAAAGTACGGGCTGCCGACGGATACGTCGATGCAGTGATCGCCGACCACGGGCAGCCGCCGGTGCCTCAGGCGCTGCGTTTTGCCCGGTGGATGCGGTAGACGGTGCGGATCACCAAGGCCACCAGCAGCAGACCCACCACAGGCAGGAACCAGGCCACGAGGCTGATCAGGAGCGCACCTACCGTCTCCAAGGTGGCCACGATGGGGTTGCCTAAACCCGCGGTGGTCGTTGTGCTGGTCACGCGGGTCACCGCTGTGCCTGCGCTGATGAGGCCGGCCAGTCCGCCGCCCGCGATCAGCGCCAAACCCCAGGAGAGCAGGGGCGGAAGGTCCACGAAGGTGCTCATGGCCACCACCGTGCCCGCGATCGCGGATAGCGGTACGGCGATGGTGTCCAGCAGATGGTCCAACACGGGGATGTAGTAGGCCAGCGACTCTAGGAAGGTCGCCACGCCCAACGCCAGCATGGCCGGCCAGTCGCTCAGCCATCCGAATCCCTCGCGGAGCCCGATACCGCCCACATCGAAATGGGCGAACACACTGGCCAGGAAGAGCGGAAGGAATACGCGCAGACCCGTGGCTGCGGCCAGCGCGATGCCCAGGGAGACGGAAAGCAGCAGGTCGGGTACGGTGCCCATCGATCCCGAAAGTACGTTGCGTTGTGTGTGCCGGTGATCAGGCCAGGTCCAGGACCATCACATGGTCGTCCATCACATGGCCTTGCCCGATGTCGATCACCTCGTCCCGCTCCACGCGGAAACCGTGCCGGGCGTAGAAGTCCTTTGCTGGATTGTACTTGTTCACGTTCAGTTCGATGGCCTCAGCTCTTTCGGTCCGTGCTTCGTCCAGCACGGCTTCCAGAAGGGCATGCCCCACACCGGATCTCTTCACTCCGGGTAGGATATAAAGTTTGTGCAACCGCGAACGAGCTGACCCTTTGTAACGATGTTCCACACCGGCAAAACCGATGGGGATCCCGTCCTCCTCCGCCATTAGGAAGCGATGGCCTTTGTGCTGCACCTGTTCGACCAGTACGGCCTCGTCATACATGCGGTCGAGCATGTAGGTCAGTTGTTCTGTGGAAAGGATCGTAGCATAGGCCACGGGCCATGCGGCATGGGCAATGGCCCGGATCACCGGGACGTCGCCCAATTCGGCCGCCCGAACGGTCATTTCCGGAACGCCGCCGCCACCACCAGGTCCTTGCTGCCCGCCGTGTACTGGTAAAAGCCTTCGCCGCTCTTGACGCCGAGCTTCCCGGCCGCCACCATCTGCACCAGCAGGGGACAGGGCGTGTATTTCGGGTTGCCGAGTCCTTCGTGCAGCACACGCAGGATGGCCAGACAAGTGTCCAGGCCGATGAAGTCGGCCAGTTGCAGCGGACCCATGGGATGCGCCATGCCGAGCTTCATGATGGTGTCGATCTCCGCCACACCGCCCACGCCTTGGAACAGGGTCTCGATGGACTCGTTGATCATGGGCATCAGGATGCGGTTGGCCACAAAGCCGGCGTAGTCGTTCACCGTCACCGGCACCTTGCCGATCCCGGTGCTCAGGTCCACCACGGTGCTGTTCACCGCGTCCGTGGTATCGTAACCGCGGATGACCTCCACCAGTTTCATCACCGGCACAGGGTTCATGAAGTGCATGCCGATGACCTGTCCGGGACGTTTGGTCACGGCGGCGATGCGGGTGATGCTGATGCTGCTGGTGTTGGTGGCGAGGATGCAATTTGCGGGGGCGTTCGCATCCAGGTCGCGGAAGATCTTGAGCTTCAGGTCCACATTCTCCGTGGCGGCCTCCACCACCAGTTCGGCGCTCTTCACACCGGCGGCCATGTCGGTGGCCGTGGTGATGTTCTTCAGGGTCGCGGCCTTCTGCTCTTCGCTCAGTCCGCCCTTAGCCACTTGGCGGTCGAGGTTCTTGGCGATGGTCGCCAGGGCCTTGTCCAGGCTGGGCTGGGCGATGTCGATGAGGGTCACCCGGTGGCCGCTCTGGGCGAAGACATGGGCGATGCCGTTGCCCATCTGGCCGGCACCGATCACAGAGATGTTCATGGTCGTCAATTGCGTTTGGGCGGCAAGGTAATGGCCGCTGGCGTGTGGCAAGCCGGGGTGCGTCCTACAACGGCAGGTGTGCGCGATCGTGCGCCCCTATTTGCCGTCCCCCCGCAGGATGATGAGCACGGTGTACGCCAGGATCTTCAGGTCCACCGCCAGGCTCATGTTCTCGATGTAGAGGATGTCGTACTTCAGGCGCCGCACCATCTGCTCCACGTTCTCGGCGTAGCCGAACTTCACCTGTCCCCAGCTGGTGATACCGGGCCTCACCTTGTGCAGGTGGCGGTAGTGGGGCGCCACCTCCATGATGGCGTCGATGAAGTGCTGCCGCTCGGGACGAGGCCCCACCAGGCTCATGTCGCCCTTGAGCACGTTCCAGAACTGGGGGGTCTCGTCCATCCGCGTCCTGCGCATCCATCGCCCGATGGGGGTGATCCGGGGGTCGGTGCTGCTGCTGAGCTGGGGACCGTCCTTCTCGGCATCGCAGTACATGCTCCGGAACTTGATGATCCGGAACACCCGACCGAATTTCCCGATGCGGTCCTGCCGGAAGAAGATGGGACCCGGGCTGGAGAGGCGGACCAGGATGGCCAGGACCAGGAATAGCGGCGTCAGCACCATCAGGGCCAGCGCGCTCACGCTGATGTCCACGATGCGCTTCAGGGAGAACTGCCAGGTGGGCATGATCTCCGGGTTCACCTCGATCAGCGGTGTGCCGAAGATGCTGGTCATCTTCACCGAACCGGACAGGATATCATACATGTCCGGGATCACCTTGATGCGTACGGAAGTGCCCTCCAGCTCGTTCATGATCCGGCTGATGTGGGCATGCTCCCCGGAATCAACGGCGATGATCACTTCCTCCACCTCGTTGGTGTCGATGACGTGTCGCAGTTCGTGCCACTTGCCCAGGCGCGGCAGTCCCACCTGGGTCAGCAACTGATCCCCGCCGTTCACGTTCACGAAGCCGATAAAGCGGTTGCCCGTCGATTTCCGCAGGCCTTCGATCTCCTCATAGATCGCCATGGCCCGCTCATTTCCGCCCACCAGGATGGTGTTGAAGCGGATGACCCGATCATGCACCTGGCGCACAGTTCTGCTCGTGAGGATGAAGCGGAACAGGAAGGTGATGCCGAAGTGGAGCAGGAAGAGGGCCAGGAAGCTGCGGTAGTAATACCTGTAGCTCGCGACCTCATCATCGAGCAGCAGCACGAAGAAGATGACCGTGACGCCGATGATGCTGATCAGCAGTGTCTGCCCCACCTCCTTGGTCCGGTAGCGCCGGAAGATGTCCCGGTATCCGCCGATGACGGTGTAGAGCCCGAACCAGAACAGGGGGATGAGGACAAGGCCCTTGAAGTAGTTGGCATCGAAGTCCAAGGGCACTTCGTACCCGAACTTGATGGGCTCGAGATGGAGTTTGCGGTAGGCGTAGAACAGGGTCCAGGCAAGGGCAGACCCCACCAGATCGGCGAGGACATATTTGGCCACCTGTGTCCGCCTGTCCATGTTCATTCGGATCGCACCAGTTTGATGTTGTCCACCAGAAAGAGCCCGCTCGACATGCCGCTGGACAGGGTGCCTTCGATGTAGATATCCCGCTCATTGACGGCCCCCGTATTGAACAGGGCGCTGAGGTCGATGTAGACCTTGTTCCAGATGGGGCTGTTCCCGTTCGGCGTGGTCGGCGTCAGCACCACCACGGGCTCTGCCACATCGAAGCCGGCATTGTTGTAGCGGACACCCACGACGAGCTGCACATCGGTGCTGAAATCGAGCTCCAGGAACACCGGTCCGGAAGCGCCCAGGAAGTCCTGGTCCGTCTGGATGCGGACCGAGGGGTTGCTGCTGGTGAGCCTGGCACCGCCGCAGGGCGTAACGTCCCGCACCAAGGTCGGATGCTCCTCGTAGGTGAAACGAAGGAGCGTATCAGCCGGGTCCGAGGGCTCAACGAGCGTCCCGATGTCATCGAATGACTCGATCCAGATGTCCGTGGTACTGAAATACGAGGTGGTGGGTGCAATGGACACGGTGGTCTGTTCGCTGAGCTCCACATTGCCGGACCAACTGGCGAAGAAGGGGTAACGGAGGCGGTCGTCGAACATGCCGTTCCGCTTGATGGCCGGCACCACCGTGATCCGGTTGCTGCCTTCGCCGATGATGGGTATCCGTGCGGGAAGTTCCCACACCCCCACCAGCCGGTCGTTCACCGAGACCCAGACGTCCGTCACCTTGCTGGTGGCCACGCCTTGTTCCGGTGTGGTGGTCAAGACCATCGACGGCACCTCCAGATAGGCGGGTACCGTTTCGCTCTTGCTGCAACCGGCGAGGAGCAAGAGGACCAGAGGCGCTTTCCGGAGTGCGCTGAACATCGTTGTGGGGGGGCAACGCATCAACCGTGCGGTTTAGTATGCGGGTCTCACGCTTTCTGTAATTCCATGCCTTCCAGCACGCGATGGGCGATGTCCATGGCTGCGGCACCATCCTCGATGGTCACGGCCGTGGTGCTGCCGTTGGCGATGCTCCCGGCAAATGCGCGAAGCTCTTCGCGGATCGCGTTGGTCTTCGGCACTTCGGGCTTCTCGAAACTGATCTCCCGGTGGCCGCGGCCTGCGCCCAGATCGATGGTGACCGCGAAAGGGTCGGGCTCGCCCACCACGTTCCGCATCCGCACGATCTCCGTGGAACGCTCGAGCATATCCACGGCGATGTAGGCATCGCGCTGGAAAAAGCGGCTCTTGCGCATGTTCTTCAGGCTGATGCGGCTGGCCGTCAGGTTGGCCACGCAGCCATTGCCGAAGGCGATCCGCGCATTGGCGATGTCCGGCGTGTCGCTCACCACCGCCACTCCGCTGGCGCTCACTTGGGTCACCTCGCTGTTCACCACGTGCAGTACGATGTCGATGTCATGGATCATCAGGTCCAGCACCACGCTGACGTCCGTTCCCCGCGGATTGAACTGTGCCAGTCGGTGGGTCTCGATGAACTTGGGTCCGGAGAAGTAGGGCAGTGCCACCTGGAAGGCGGGATTGAAGCGCTCCACGTGGCCCACCTGTACGCGTAGGCCGGTGCTGTGGGCCAGGGCCACCAGTTCCCGCGCCTCGTCCATGGTGTTCGCCAAGGGCTTCTCGATGAACAGGTGCCTTCCGCGCTGAAGGACCATGGTGGCCAAGGCGGCATGCGAGATCGTCGGGGTCACCACGTCCACCGCGTCCACCGAAGCGATCAGGGCCTCGGGATCGCTCACGGACTTCACACCGAACTCCTGCTCGATCAGCGCGCAGCGGGCCGGGTCGGGGTCATGGAAGCCGACGAAATCGATCTCCGGCAGTTCCAGCCACTGTTGGATGTGGATCCGGCCCAGATGTCCGGCACCCACCACCCCTACACGCGTTCGATCGGCGTTCGTCATGCTCTTCCGGCACCTTTTCGCGGTACGGGCCGCAAAAGTAGATGCTTCGGCCGGGGCGTTGCCCCGCGACCTAATTTTGCGGGCCGAACATGGACCAGCGCAGCGATTCGTACAGGCACCAGGGACTGCGGCGCAAGCTGGTGGAACACCTGAGGGGCAAGGGCATCACCGACGAACTCGTTCTGGCCGCCATAGGCAAGATCCCCCGCCACCTGTTCATCGACGATTCGGCATTCGCCGATCTCGCCTACCAGGACGCCGCCTTCCCGATCCCCTGCGGGCAGACCATCTCGCAGCCGTGGACCGTGGCTTTCCAGACCCAGCTGCTTGGTCTGGTGCGGGGTATGAAGGTGCTGGAGATCGGTACCGGAAGCGGCTATCAGACGGCCGTCCTGGCCGAGCTGGGTGCCAAGGTCTTCAGCATCGAACGGCATCGACCGCTATACCTCCAGACCAAGGAGCGCCTGCAAGGCATGGCCTACAAGGCATTCCTGACGCATGGCGACGGCTTCGCCGGACTGCCCAAGGAGGCGCCCTTCGACCGTGTGCTGGTCACCTGTGGCGCACCCTTCGTGCCACAGGCCTTGCTAGACCAGGTCCGCGCGGGCGGTCGATTGGTGATCCCCGTGGGGGAAGGGGAGGTGCAACGGATGGTGGTGCATGCCAAGCAGGCCGATGGTGCCTTCACCGTGGAGGACAAAGGCGCCTTCCGCTTCGTGCCCATGCTCCAGGACAAGGCGTCCTGAGCGCTGTGTTACGATAATGCTGCGTAGAGCTCCCGCCACCGGGATCTCGTTCTGTTAGAGCTCATTTCTGACCATGAACGGTGTGTCTTCCACGCCGAAGCGCTTCCTTTGGGAGAAGGCAGACGGAGCGATACTCGATCACACTGGATCGATCGTCGCATGAACAGGCACCTGAACCCTCGTACCGACCGACCATGTTGCCCGTATGCAGCACTGAACAGATGCGCAGGGCCGATGCCCTGACGATCGAACGGGAACCCATTTCGGCCCTCGACCTGATGGAACGGGCCGCCGGCCGCTGCGCAGCGTGGATCATGCTCCGGCAGCGCAAGGGGGATATCACCCCCTCCCAGACCGGTCGTTATGTGGTGGTGGTCGGCATGGGGAACAACGGTGGCGATGGTCTGGTCATCGCACGGCTGCTGCACCAAGCGGGCTTGCCGGTCGTGGTGCGCCGGGTGGTCCACAGGGAGAAGCCATCACCGGAACATGCGACCAACCTGGAGCGCGCCCGGGTCATGGGGATCGAGGTGCTCGACCTCCGCTCGGCGGATCAGCTCTCGGTCTCTGCAGGCGATGTGGTGATCGACGCGCTCTTCGGCACCGGCCTGGACCGCCCCGTGGAAGGGCTGGCCGCCGAGGTGATCCGTGCCATCAATGCCAGCGGCGCACCAGTGATCGCCATCGACCTGCCCTCCGGACTTTGGGCCACCGAGAATATTGGCAACGACCCTGCAACGATCATCCGGGCGACCTGCACGCTCACCTTCGAATGGCCCAAACTGGCGCTCCTGCTCCCCGACCACAGCGATCGGGTCGGGTATTGGGAAGCGCTGCCCATCGGCCTGTCCGCTGCCGCACTGCAGGGTTCGGACCTTCCGTTCACGGTGCTGGAACTGTCGGACATCATACCGATGCTTCGGGGCAGGCCCCGTGCGGGGCACAAAGGGGTGTTCGGTCACGCCCTGTTGATCGCCGGGTCCCGCGGGCGCATGGGCGCGGCCGTGCTGGCCACGCGCGCCTGTCTCCGCAGCGGCACTGGCCTGGTCACCGTGCATGTCCCGGCCTGTGGACTGGAGGTGCTTCAGTCCGCCGCACCGGAGGCCATGTGTTCGGTGGATCCGGCCGAAGGGCTGGTGACCGATGTGCCGCGCAACCTGGTCGTGTCCGCCGTGGGTATTGGCCCTGGCCTGGGCACCGACCCGGAACCGGCGAACGTGCTCAAACGCCTCATCCAGGATCCGCCGGCCCCCCTGATCTTGGACGCCGACGCCCTGAACATCTTGGCGGAGAACCCCACCTGGACCGCTTTCCTTCCACCGGGGACCATCCTGACACCGCACCCCAAGGAGTTCGACCGGTTGCACGGCAAGCCCAGTGCTTCGGGATCTGAACGCCTCCAGCGCGCCCGTGACATGGCCCTGCGCACCCGGTGTACGGTGGTGCTGAAAGGTGCGCCCACAGCGGTGTGCGCCCCCGATGGACGGGTGGTGTTCAACAGCACGGGCAATGCCGGTATGGCCAGGGGCGGGAGCGGGGACGCGCTCACTGGCCTGCTCACCGGATTGGTGGCCCAAGGCTACGCACCGGGGACCGCCGCCCTGGTCGGGGTGTACCTGCACGGCCTGGCCGGCGACCTGGTGGCGAAGCGCAAAGGACAGGATGGCATGAGCATCAGCGATCTGATCGAAGCCCTGCCGGAAGCGTGGCAATTGTTGCGCGGCGGGTCAGAAGAGACCATCTGAACTGCCCTTCCCCTGGCGGATCAGGCGTGGAGCGCCTTCGCTGAGGTCGATCACGGTGGACCCTTCCAGGCCTCCGATACCGGCGTCGATCACGGCCTCCACCTGGTAGCCCAAGTGCTCATCGATGCGTTCCGGGTCCGTGGTGTAGTCCACCACCTTGTCCGGGTCGTGCACGCTGGTCACCACCAGGGCATGGCCCAGTTCCTCCACAATGGCCTGCGGGATCGGGTGGTCGGGGACCCGGATGCCCACGGTGCGTTTGTTGTTCTTGAAAAGCTTGGGGATCTCGCTGCTGGCCTGGAGGATGAAGGTATAGGGCCCGGGTAGGGCATGTTTCATCATCCGGAACGCCGAGGTGTCCACCGAACGGGCGTAGAGGCTCAACTGGCTGAGGTCCTTGCAGATCAGGGAGAGTTCGGCCTTCTGCGCTTTCACGCCCTTTAACCGCGCCACATGCTCGATCGCCCGGGGCTGGTGTGCACTGCACACGAAGGCGTACACCGTGTCGGTGGGGCAGATCACCACCCCGCCCGCATTCAGCTTGTCCACGATGAGCCGGATCTTCCGCGGCTCGGGGTCCTTGGGGTGAATGCTGATCAACATCCCCCGATCAGGCCTTCTGGGCTTGGGCCGCTTTTTTGTGGTCCGCCAGGAACTTCTCCAGGCCACTGGTGGTCAGCGGGTGATCGAACAGGGCCATGATGGCGTTGAGCGGGCAGGTGGCCACATCGGCGCCGACCTCTGCGCACTGCACGATGTGCAGCGGGTGACGGATGCTGGCGGCGAGGATCTCCGTGCCGAAGCCGTAGTTGTCATAGATCACCCGGATCTGCTCGATCAGCTGAACGCCGTCCGCACTGATGTCGTCCAGGCGGCCGATGAAGGGCGATACGTAGGAGGCACCCGCCTTCGCTGCCAGGAGGGCCTGTCCGGCACTGAACACGAGGGTGCAGTTGGTCTTGATGCCCTTGCTGGTGAAGTAGGTGATGGCCTTCACGCCGTCGCGGGTCATGGGCACCTTCACCACGATGTTGGGGTGCAGGGCGGCCAGGTCCTCACCTTCGCGGATCATGCCGGCCAGGTCGGTGGCGATCACTTCCGCGCTCACATCACCGTTCACCATGTTGCAGATGTCCACGTAGTGCTTCATCACCCGGTCGTGCCCGCTGATGCCTTCCTTGGCCATCAACGAGGGGTTCGTCGTTACGCCGTCCAGGATGCCGAGGTCCTGCGCTTCCTTGATCTGTGCCAAGCTGGCCGTGTCGATGAAGAATTTCATGATGGGGATGTGCCGGCAAAGGTAGATCCTTCGTTCCGCTCCCGTCATTCCGGCCTCCCCGCCGCACGGCACGCGCCTTGTATCCCGCACCTACCTTTGTCCATCCATGCAGTGCCGCCTCCTTCTCCTGATCATCTTCCTCCTTTCCCTCACTGGCTTGTGGGCCCAACCACCCGCCACCGAGGTGAACCGCACCGATGCGAAGGGCCGCAAGCAGGGGGCCTGGGTGAAGCACTGGGACAATGGCATGCCACGCTATGAGGGGCAGTTCATCGACGACAGACCCCAGGGAACCTTCCGCTACTTCGACGACAAGGGGAAAGCCACCAGCGAGGTGGTCCATGCCGGTGATGGGGTCGTCAGCCGGGCACGGCACTTTCATCCGGACGGGTCACTTTTAGCCACCGGCAAGTACCTGGGCCAGCAGAAGGACAGTGTCTGGAACTACTATGGCGGTAATGGCAAGCTCCGGAAGGTGGAACTTTACCAGGCCGGACAACTGGACGGGGATCAGGTGAGCTACTACGCCAACGGACAGGTGGCCGAGCGCGAGACACGTTTGAAGGGCCAGCTCCACGGACCGCTCAGCAGCTGGTTCGAGAGCGGGAAGCTCAAGTCCGAGAGCACCTACGTGAACGGCGAGGCGGAAGGCACCATGGTGTTCTACTTCCCCAACGGGAAGAAGGAGATCGAGGGCAAGGTGGTGAACGGGAACCGCGATGGCGTGTGGTTCTACTTCAACGACGATGGCACCATCCAGCTCCAGATGCTCTACGCCTCCGGTGTGCTGAAGAAGGAGCGCAAGGAGAACGGGCTCTTCAAGGAGTATTACGATGACGAGCAGCTGATGAGCGAGGTGACCTACAAAAAAGGCAAGCGTGAAGGGGCGTTCAAGGAGTATCACGACAACGGCACCTGGTTGATCAAGCCCTTGCCCGCAGACCCCATCTCCGGTGCGCCGGCCGATATGGAACGGGTGCTGGAAGGGCAGACCGTGAAGCGGACCGGTACCTACGTGAACGACCTGCTGGAAGGGGAGGTGAAGGAGTTCGATGCCAAGGGAAAGGTGGTGAATGTGACGCGCTACCTCGCTGGCGTGGAGCAGCCCTAGGGGCTTGAAAGGGAGGGAACAACGACGTAACGAACAGAGCGAAGTGAGCAAGCACGGAAGGATCCTGGTGGCCATGAGCGGGGGAGTGGACAGCTCCGTCACCGCATTGATGTTGCATGAGGAGGGCTACGAAGTGATCGGCGTCACCATGAAGACCTGGGACTACGCCGATGCCAGTGGTGGCAAGCGCATCACCGGTTGCTGCGACCTGGACAGTATCAACGATGCCCGCAACATGGCCGTGAGCCGGGGCTTCCACCACATGATCATCGACATCCGCGAGGAGTTCGGTGATGCCATTATCGGGAACTTCACCAGCGAATACCTCGCCGGCCGCACGCCCAATCCCTGCGTCCTATGCAATACCTTCATCAAGTGGGAGGCCCTGCTGAAGCGCGCTGACATGATGGGCTGTGAACTGATCGCTACCGGACACTATGCCCGTGTGCGCCAGTTGCCCGACGCAGGACGCTGGGTGGTGAGCCGCGGATTGGACCCGGGCAAGGACCAGAGCTACGTGCTGTGGGGCCTGGAACAGAAGAACCTGGCCCGCACCCGTTTCCCCATCGGCGGATTCCACAAGAGCGATATCCGGCGCATGGCCCTGGAGAGCGGTTTTCCCGAGCTGGCCAGCAAGAGCGAGAGCTACGAGATCTGCTTCATCCCCGACAATGATTATCGGGGATTCCTGAAGCGCCGGGAGCCTGAGGCCACCGCCAAGCTCACCCATGGCCGCTTGGTCACCGTGGACGGTACCGTGCTGGGCGAGCATGATGGTTATCCCTTCTTCACCATCGGGCAACGCAAGGGCCTGGGGATCGCCACCGGAGAGCCGCTGTACGTGACCGAGATCATCCCGGCGTCCAACACCGTGGTGCTGGGCCGCAAGGAGGACCTGAACAAGGTGACGATGTGGGTGCGCCGTCCGAACTTCCAGAAGATCAGCGTGTTGAAGGATGGAATGGAGGCGGTGACGAAGATCCGGTACAAGGACAAGGGGACCCCCAGTTCACTCGCCATGGACGGCGAGCGGGTGAAAGTTGAGTTCCATGCGCCCGTGGCAGGCATCGCTCCGGGGCAAAGCGCCGTCTTCTATGACGGGGACGATGTGATCGGAGGTGGGTTCATTGACCGCGAAACCGTATGACCATGGCAAAGACCGGGATCCTGATGTTGGCGCTTGCGGCCGTGTTCTTCACCGCATGCGAGAAGGAAGAGGCCGCACCGGTGGATCTTGGTTACGGCTATTATCCCACCAAGGTGGGCTCCTGGGTGGAGTACCAGGTGGATTCCCTGTGGCGCGACGACCGCTTCAACATCCTTGACAGCGTGAGCTACCGCCTGCGCCAACTGATCGAGAGCGAGTACGTGGACCTCGAGGGGCGCGCTGCATGGCGGATGCATCGCTTGGTGCAGGACACCGCCGGCAACTGGATGGTCCGCGATGTATGGTCAACCACCGTGAACGGCATCGCTGCCGAACTGACCGAGGAGAATGAAAGACGACAGAAGCTGACCTTCCCTGTGCGCATCGGACGCGCGTGGGACATCAACGTTTACAACACCGTCCCCGAGCTCTCCGTGGCCTATACGGAGGTGGATGTGCCCTGGGCGGTGAACGGCCTTTCCTTCGACAGCGTTGCGCACGTCATGCAGACGGTGTCGGCCAACCAGGTCATCCGGCGCGACTTTGAGGAACGTTACGCCAAGGGCGTGGGCATGATCTACAAACGTCACGTGGAGACCAATACCCAGACTGTTTTCCAGCCCAACCAGCCACCGGTGGTGCAGGTGACCGGTTTCCGGATGAGCATGGTGGTGGTGGACTTCGGTAACGAATGATCGATATGAGCGTACTGCCCTCCCTGCGTGTTGCGATCGTACTTGTTGCGGCGCTGTGGTGCTTGGAACCCTTTGCACAGACCGGCCCCGACCTGTATTGGGTGCAGTTCACGGACAAGGACCAGACGCCTTATTCCATCGACGCTCCCGAGGCCTTCCTCTCGGCCCGTTCCATCGCACGCAGACAGGCGCAGGGTGTCGCCATCGACGAGTTGGACCTGCCGGTCGATCCGGCCTACATCGAAGCCGTGCTGGCCCTTGGCGATGTGCAGTTGGTGAACCGCAGCAAATGGTTCAATGCCATCACCATCCGCACCACGGATCCGCTGGTGCTGGAGGCCATCACCGAACTGCCCTTCGTGAACACCCTGCGCGATGCCATCCGTCATCAAGGCACGGACATCGTTCCGGATAAGTTCGGAGCGACCGCACCCGTGGGCCCTCGGGGCGGTAGCCCTGAGGATTACGGAGGTTCGTTCCGCCAGATCGAGATGCTCAACGGACATCTGTTGCATGCCATGGAGGCCAAGGGCCAGGGCATGCTCATCGGCGTGCTCGATTCCGGCTTCGACAACGTCGACTCGATCGCCGCCTTCGATGCGCTGCGCAGCCGGGATGGGATCGTGGCCGTCCGTGATATGGTGGAACATGACGGCGATGTGTTCATGGACCACTGGCATGGACGCTCGGTGCTGGGGTGCATGGCGGGTTCCATCCCCGGTTCGCTCCTGGGCACCGCTCCGGAGGCCGACTATGTGCTGGTCCGGACCGAGACCGTGGAGTTTGAGCACGTGGTGGAGGAGGACAACTGGGTGGCCGGTGCCGAGTTCTGCGACAGCCTTGGCTGCGATGTGCTCAATACCTCGCTCGGCTACACGCGCTTCGACGATGGCCTGAACGACCACGCCTACACGGACCTGGACGGCCAGACCTCGCGGATCAGTATCGCTGCGGGCATCGCATCGCGGAAGGGCATGATCCCCGTGAGCAGCGCGGGCAACTCGGGAAGCAGCGAGTGGTACTATATCAGTGCACCGGCCGACGCCATTGACATCCTCACCGTGGGTGCCGTGGGCGATCAGGAACAATCAGCTCCCTTCAGTTCACGTGGCCCCAGTGCCGATGGTCGCGTGAAACCCGATGTGTCCACCATGGGTTGGGGTGTGACCGGCATCAACGCGGCTGGCACCGGTGTGGACCTGCTGAACGGGACCTCTTTTTCATCACCCATCCTGGCCGGCCTGGTGGCCTGTCTCTGGCAGTTGCATCCCGATCGCAGCGCCCAGCAGATCATGGACGCCGTGCGCCGCAGCGCCTCCCACTGGTCGGATCCCAATGACTCGCTGGGCTACGGGATCCCCGACTTCCTGCAGGCGCATGACCGGCTGCTGGCCACGGTGGGCGTGGCAGAGCCTGTGGTCGGCGTGGTGCCGGTGTTGTACCCGCAACCCTTCCAGGACCAGCTCACCGTGGTCTCCCCGAAGGGTTGGACGGGAACGACCGGCTTCCGGCTGATGGATGCCGCCGGACGCGTGGTGTGGAGCACATCCGTCGCGATGCCGCCGAACGGGTCGGTACTGTTGCAATTCGCGACCAATAGCCCGGCGCCGGGCAGCTATGTGCTGGTGATGGAGAACGCCGCAGGGCGCTCCGCCTCCGTGGTGTGGCGCAATCCCTGATCGATCGGTGTCGGTCATCATTCCGCCGGAGATCCTCGTCAAGGCTTACCGCAAGGGCCTGTTCCCGATGTGCCATGAGGATGGCGAACTGTACTGGCATGATCCCGACCCGCGGGCCGTGTTCACCCTGGACACGCTGGAGCCCGACCGGCGCACGGCCCGGATCATCCGGTCGGGCAGGTTCACCATCACCCGCGATAAGGCCTTTGCGGAAGTGATCGCGGCTTGCGCCGATCGGGAGGGTACGTGGATCGATGAGCGGATCAAGGCGTCGTACGTGGCCCTGCACCGGGCCGGCCATGCGCACAGCATGGAGGCTTGGCAGGACAAGGAGCTGGTCGGCGGGATCTACGGCGTGGCAGTTGGTGGTGCCTTCTTCGGTGAAAGCATGTTCACCCGCGCCAGCAACGCCGGCAAGGTGGCTTTCCATGCCTTGGTGGCCCACCTCCGGGAGCGTGGCTTCGTGCTGTTCGACAGCCAGTACATCAATGATTTTACGGCACAGCTCGGCGCGGTGGAACATCCACGGGAGCGCTTCAAGCAGGATCTAAAGGCCGCGTTGAGGCTCCCGGTCACGTTCTAATACCATTTCGACATTCAAGGCCGGCCAAGAGACCTGCCGGCCGGCAGGCGGGTGCGCGGCGATCTTTTCGGAGGACGATATGCGGAACAGGCTGCGTAGCGGGGCCTACGGAACCTGTTCGGCGGAGAAGTCATCCGGAAAGAGGGCAAGCAGATCGGCTGGTATGGAATGTCGAATTGGTATAAGCTCTTCCGTTCTGCCATGTCCGGCGAACGCAAAGCGTTCCGACCTTTGCCCTACCCTCCGAGAACCCATGCCCATGCGCTTCCTTCCTACGCTTCTCACTGTGCTCCTGTCCGCCCTTGGAACTTCAGCCTTCGCCCAGTCCGCCCTGGAGGTGGAGGTGGTCCTCAATAAATCCAAGGCGGGGGGCAAGGTGCGCGTGGCCCTGTGCCCGGGCAAGGTGGCCTATGAGACCGAGGTGGGCTGCACCGTCAATACGATCGATGCCACCACGGGCACCGTTCGCGTGAGCTTCACCGATGCACCGAAGGGTGAACTGGGCATCAAGGTGTTCCACGATATCAATGGCAACGGTGAGTTGGATACCAATTGGATGGGCATCCCCACCGAGCCCTACGGCTTCGGGAACAGCGCTCCGGCCACCTTTGGTCCGCCCTCCTTTGAGAAGGCAGCCGTCCGCTTCAACGGTGATCGCACGGTCACCCGGGTGACCATGGTGGGCGGTTGAGCCCCAAGATGGGGAACTATGAAACGAGGGGTTCAGCGCGGGTTGCGGACCACGGTCGGGTCCAATGCCGCTCGGTCCGCGAGGTAGGCCACATAATCCTCGCTGTAGCGCACCCGGTGTTCGATCACGTCTTCAGCCCTACCTGCGAGCACAAGCAGGAGCTCACAGGCTTCGCGAAGCCCATGGTTGCCGCCGCTGAAGTGAGTGAGGAGTTCGGCATCCCCGCGTGACACGATATGGTTCTCCAGCACGGGGCTGTTCTCCCGTTTGATCAGGACCCGCAATCCGCAGCGGCGCGCCACAGGAAGGTCCAGTACATCATCAAAAAAGAAGGCCACCTGCCGGGCCTCCAGGCCGTGCGTGGCGAGGAAACTATCGAAGGCCTCGGTCTTGTTCGTGAAGCCCATGTAGACGCCATTGAAATGCTCGCGCTGAGCGAAGCGTTCCGCGAAGGGATTGTGCTGGCCGGTGATGATGGCAGCCGGTAGCATGCGCCGTTCACGCATCCACAGGCTGAAGCGCAGGAGGTTCACCCCCATGCTGTCCACCTCGCTGAACGGGCTGCCGCCCTCCAGGTCCTTCCAGCCATCATTGAACACCCCGTCCCAATCGAACAGGATGGCGCGGATGTCGCCCAACTGACGTTGCAGCACATCGGGTGGCCGCAGGAAGCGCGTGCCGAGCCTCGCGAACGCCTTCAGGTTGTCCATCGGCGACTCAGCCGGCGATGGCCTTCATCATGTCCTGGATGTCCAACATGCCCAGCTGTTTGCCGTTCTCGCTCACGCTCAAGGTATCCACCTTGTGCTCCTTGAAGGCTTTCTGGGCCTCGTCCAGCAGCGCTTCGGGGGTGATGGTGATGGGCGCGTTGAACTTCAGCGTGCTGAGCTTCTTGGCCAGGAACTTGTTCCCGTCCTTCTCCAGACCACGGCGCAGTCCACCATCGGTGAACACACCGACGTTCTTGCCTTTCGTGTCGACCACCATCACCGCGCCGAAGCCGTGCTTGGTCATCTCCACCAAGGCCTCGCTCACCGTGGCACTGTCCTTCACCACCGGGTTGCTGCGCGAGAGCACGTCCTTCACCTTCATGGTGATCAGGCGGGTGTGCTCATAGAACTGCTGCGTGCCCAACTGGGTCATGTGGTTGTCCGTCAGCTGCTTCATCAGCTTCCAGGGCACCGTGATGGTGTGCACTCCGATCTCCACCGCATTGCGGACATGCTCCACGGTACGCACACTGCTGAACATGATCTTGCTGTCGTAGCCGTAGTAGTTCACGGCCTCTACGCACTGCTGCACGAGGCTGAGCGCATCGTGCCCCTGGTCCTGCAGGCGTCCCACAAGGGGGCACACGTAGGTGGCACCGGCCTGCATGGCCATGTAGGCCTGCTGCAGGGTGTAGACGAGGTGTACGTTCACCATGATACCTTCATTGCGCAGCATCCGGCAGGCCCGCAGCCCCTCCAGGCTCACGGGGATCTTGAAGACCGTGGTCTCCTTCTTGAGGCCCATCTTCAGCTGGCGCTTGGCCTCTTTCACCACCTCCTCGGCGGTCTCACCCAGGGCCTCCACCTGCAGGATGGGAACCTTCTTGGCGAGGTCCAGGATCATCTTGTCGATGTTCGTGACACCGCCCCGGTGCATGAACGTGGGGGTGGTGGTGAGGCCGGTGAGGAAGCCGAGCTTGAAGGCTTCGTCGATCTCCTTGATGTCTGCGCTGTCGAGGTAAAGTTCCATGGTGCGGGTGTGGTGCGTTGGTCGGTTCTGATGAGCTTGTTCCTTGCACCCGTTGAGGCGCCCCAATGGGTCGCGGGTACGGGTGCAATGAGCTGAGATCTGTGCTTGTGGGCTGGTGATTTTTGCACCCGTTGCGGCGACCCATTGGGGCGCGATTACGGGTGCTTCGATCAAGCGTTGGCGGTAACGTGGCGATACTGCACTTCCACGGCGTGGAGGTCCAGCAGGGGTTTGAGGAATTCCTCCAGGTCGGTGACGCATAGCTGGCTGGCCGCATCGCACTTGGCGGTGCTCGGGTCGGGGTGCGTTTCGATGAAGACGCCGTCCACCCCGGCGGCCACCCCGGCACGGGCGATGGTGGGCATCACCTCACGGTTGCCACCGCGTGGATCGGCACTGGGGATGCCATACTTGCGGATGCTGTGCGTGATGTCGAACACCAGCGGGTAGCCGGTCTTGCGCATGTGGTAGAAGGCGCGGGGATCCACGACGAGGTCGTTGTAGCCGAAGGTGTAGCCACGCTCGGTGAGAATGATCTTGCTGTTGCCAACGCTCTCGCACTTCTTCGCCGGGTTGATCATGTTCTCGGGCGCCAGGAACTGCCCGTGCTTGATGTTCACCACCGCGCCGGTCTTCGCCGTCGTGGTCACCAGTTCGGTCTGCATGCAGAGGTAGGCGGGGATCTGGATCACATCACACACCTCGGCGATGGCCTTGGCCTGGCTCGGGTAGTGAATGTCCGTGAGCAGGGGGAAGCCGAACTGCTTCTTCACCTTCTCCAGCATCTTCAGGCCCTCCTCAAGTCCCGGACCCTGGTAGTAATCGACGCTGCTGCGGTTGTCCTTGGTGAAGCTGCTCTTGTAGATCACGGGCACCTTCATGCGCTCGCTCACCTCGCGCAACTTCTCGGCGGTCCGCATCATGATGTCCTCGGTCTCGATCACGCAGGGGCCGCTGATGAGGAACAACTGATCTGCGCCGCAGGCGATATC
>CAMCAZ010000048.1 GCA_945872795.1 Chryseobacterium gleum | reverse complement strand
GGCTTCGCCAAGATACGCCACGGGACGATCGGTCGGACCAACGTCCAGGCACATGCTCTTGGTACCGCAACCGCAGGCTTTAACCTGTCCGTCACGTCAATGCATCACTCGAACGTCGGCCGCCGCCAACTCCATCAGTTCACAAGCTGAGCAGTTCCTTGAAGCGGGCCGCCTGACGTCGGCTCACTTCGATGGTTTCCTGCACGCTGTCCTTGCCCGTGTGTTTGAGCTTCACCATCAGCCCGCCGCTGAACCAGGGTTCAATGCTCTCCACCCAGCGCAGGTTGATGATGTGCTTGCGATTGGCACGGAAGAAGACCAAGGGGTCCAGCTTCTCCTCGAGTTTGTTCAGGCTGCGCAGCACCAAGGGCTTCTGGTCCGAAAAGCGGACGCGCACATAATTGCCCTCACTTTCGAAGGATCGCACATCCTTGAGCGTGACGAACCAGCACTTCTCCCCATCCTTGAGGAAGATCTGGTCGCTCTCCCGCAGTACTTCCCGGGTTGGGAGCTGGGTATCGTGCTGGTCCTGCAACTTTCCCACCGCGGCGGCCAGGCGATCGGGGTCGATCGGCTTGAGCAGGTAATCCAGTGCGTTCACCGAGAAGGCCTTCAACGCATGCTCGTCATAGGCCGTCACGAAGATGACGTGCGGGGCGTGGTCAAGGGATCCCAGCAGTTCGAATCCGCTCCGCCCGGGCATGTTGATGTCCAGGAACAGCAGGTCGGGGCGTTTCTCGGCGATGAGGGCCTCAGCATCGTCAGCATTGCCGGCCTCGCCCACGATGATGATCTGTTCATGCGCGGCAAGCAGGGAGGTGAGCTCTTTGCGCGCCAGGCGTTCGTCATCGATGATGAGTGCTTTCATGGTTGTGCAGTGTGTTGCGGAGCAGTGTCCGAAAAAGATGGTCAGGCTTCGGGTTCAGTGGCAGGTATTGACCCCTGAAGAACGGAGGGCAGCGTGACCTCGGTGATCACCATGCCATCACGTTCCACGATGTCAAGGCGTGCCTGGGGGCCATAGATCAGGTCCAGCCGACGGCGGGTGTTGCGCAGGCCGATGCCGTTGCCCTTCGTATGCCCCGGGGTGAAATGGCCACTGTTCCGTACGGTAAGGACCACGTTGTCCACGCCGCGTTGAGCGCTCACCACCAGTTCGCCGCCTCCGGGCAGGTGCGCGATGCCATGGCGCACGGCGTTCTCCACCAAGGTCTGCAGCAGCATGGGGGGGATGGGGGTGCGTTCCAGGGAAGGGTCTACGTCGAAATGGGTGCGCAGGCGCTCCTCGTAACGCATGGCCTCCAGGGCCAGGTAGGCCTTCACGATGTCGATCTCCTCACCCAAAGGAACGGTGCGCCGCTTCACCGTGCTCATCGCATTGCGCAGGATGGCACTGAGCTGCGTGATCGCCCGTTTGGCCTGTTCGGGGTCCTCATCCACCAGCGCACGGATCCCGTTCAAGGCATTGAACATGAAATGTGGATTGAGCTGCGCACGCAGGGTGTTCAGCTGGTTCTCGCGGTTGGCGGTCTCCAGCCTCAGGTTGCGGATCTCCTCACGCCGGTTCTGCATGAAATAGCAGTAGGCGAAGTAGCCCAGTGACCAGATCAACAGGAGCAGCCCCCAGCTGATGGCGCGGTTGAGGTGCTCCACCGGTGGTTCGAAGAGCAGCGGTTTGAAGTCGCGCAGGAACAGGTCGTGCAGGCTGGTCTCGATCAGCGAAGCGAGCAATGCCAGCAGCAGCGCGGTGAGTGCCATCCGAGGCAGCACATGGCCGATGTCGCGGGAGAGCCACTGGTTGCGCAGGATGAAGTGGCGGAAGAGATGGCTGACCGAGATGCTGGTGACGAGCTCCAGCAGGATGACCTTTTCGACCCCCGGCTGAAGTTCGTCGTTCAGGTAGCTGATGGTGTAGAACAGCCCGAAGAAGAAGGTCCATGCACCCAGCTGGGTCAACCAATAGAGCGGCCGGGGGGCGTTCAGGAAGGGGGTGAAGGGTGCGGGTCCGGTCATGGGAGCTCTGACGCAACGAAAGTATCCGAACAGCAGGGGCCGTCGAACACGGATCCATGAGCGGCTGTCGGACAGGGCGGAAGGTGCTGGTCTACCTTTGTCGCGAACGATGAATTTCCTCGGCCATCTGTACCTCAGCGGCGACGAACCGCTGGTAATCGTCGGCAACTTCATGGCTGATGCGGTGAAGGGAGGGCGCCTCGAGGCCTTTGACCCCCAGGTGGTCCGGGGTATCCGCTTGCATCGCGCGATCGACTCGTTCACGGATATTCACCCCATGCACCGAACCGGACGCGAGCGCGTACGTACACATGCGGGCCGGTATGCGGGGGTGGTGATGGACCTGTTCTTCGATCACCTGCTGGCGGAGCGCTGGAGCACACGTCACCCCGAGCCCTTGGCCGACTATGCCCAACGCATGTACGCCCTGATCCAGAGCCACGCCCAGTTCCTGCCCGACCGCACCAGGGCCATGCTGCCGTACATGGTGAAGGGTGACTGGCTGACGAGCTACGCGCGCATCGAAGGCATCGGTCGTGCCCTGGCCGGGCTGGCACGCCGCGTGCCCGGAGGCGAGGTGATGGTGGGCGCCGAACAAGTGCTGGCCGATCACTTGGATCAGTACCACGCGGAGTTCGATGCCTTCATCGCCGAGATCAACGCCCACACCCTGTCGCTGCGATGAAACACCGCTGGACGAAACGCACGGTGCTCGCGCTGGTGGCTATGGGCCTGCTGGCCATCGTGGCCTGGCGCTGGCGTTTGGTGGTGATGGCGCCGGAACGTGCTGTGCCCTGGGCGGAACCCCGGGTGGAGCGCGACCTGGCCGAGGTCCTGAACGACACGCTGCGGGTGCTGGTGCTCCGCGATCCGCTGACCTGGGAAATACGGCCCAAGGCGGTCTCCGGTCTGGAATGGGAACTGATGGAGCGCTTTGCGCGCCTGCTGAAGGTACCCGTGCTGGCCGTGCCCGTGGAGCATCCGGACAGCCTGTGGATGGCCCTGCAGACGGGGCGTGGCGATGTGATGGCCGCGCAGCTTACACCCCGCAAGGACCATAAGCGGTGGGTGCACTTCAGTGATCCCTATCGCAAGGTGGCCCCGGTGATGGCCTCGCTCCGCACCGATCCGCAAGTGCAACGGCCGAAAGGTGGATCAACCCTCCGTGCCGCACAGGACAGCCTCGCGGCCAGCGCGTGGTCACCCTTCAAAGGTCCCGGTTACCACTTTGCTCCGGCGGTGTGCGTGGCCCGTCTTCCGGCCACTGACAGTACCTTCTCCGCGGATGATCTGCTCATGGAACTGGTCCTTGGACATCGCGGGCCGGTGGTGGTGTCCGAAGCCCATGCCGCCCATGAGGCCCTGCGCTTTCCCATTCTCGAGTTCAGTGAACCCATCGGACCACCCCAGCCCCTGGCCTTCGCGCTGCGCAGGAATTCGCCGGAACTCTTAAAGAAGATGAACAGTTGGTTGGAGCAGGAGAGCGCCTCCGGCACCATCGAACAGCTTGCCGATGGCTACCGGGCCAAACGAATACCGCGCTCGGGGCCATTGCGCACCAAACGCTCCGTGCCGGTCACCGGAGACAGCATCTCGCCCTATGATGCCTGGTTCCGTGTGCATGCCGATGACATGCCCTGGGATTGGCAGTTGCTTGCGGTGATGGCCTACAAGGAGTCACGCTTCGACAGCACCGCCGTCAGCAGCAAGGGTGCACACGGCATCATGCAGCTGATGCCCCGCACAGCAGCCCGTCTGGGGGTGGACAGCACGCACGCCATGGAGGCTCACATCGGCGCGGCCGTGAAGTACCTGAACAAGTTGGATACGCTTTGGCGACGCGCGGTCCCCGATGGCGATCAGCGTTTGTGTTTCGTGCTGGCGAGCTACAACGCCGGTCCCGGGCACGTGATCGATGCCCAGCGCCTGGCGGAACAACTGGGGCTGGATCCCCGCCGGTGGGAGCACCATGTGGAACGTACCGTGCTCCTCCTCGCCAAGCCCCGCTACTACATGCGACCCGCCATGAAGAACGGGTACTGCAACGGTTCGCAGGTCTTTCACTATGTGCGGGATGTGGTGGGCATGTACCGCCAGCTCAAGGCCAGCACGCCCTGATCAAAGGGTCGGCATGGCCACCGGTCAGGGGATGACCCCGTCCGTTCCACTTACGCTCAGCCTTCCACTGAAGGCACGTGGAAGATGCTCCGGCCTCCCTCCCCAGCCTTTAACTTGCGGACCCTGTCCCATGACCATGATCCTTCGAACACTACTCCCTCTGGCCGCCCTTGCGCTGGCATCCACCGCCACCCTGGCCCAGGAGCTCGGCCTTCCGCATACACTCTCCCACAGTGAGCTACCCCTGATAAGGCCCTATCGTGACAGCAGGGCCGTGGCCTCGAGGGGCATCACCACGCCGCCGCCCTTTGCCGTGCGCACCATGGCCGAGTGGGAGGAGGTGCAGAGCGTGGTGGTCACATGGACCAGCTATTCCGGCATCCTGAAACAGATCGTGCGCGCCGCCCGCACGGAGTGTGAGGTCATCATCGTCTGCGACGATGCGGCCACTGTCCAGGCCTACTTGCAGAACAACAGCTACGGCGGTCCGCTCGAGGACCTATCGAACATCGTTTACCTGGAAGAGGGCTTCAACAGCGTCTGGGTGCGCGATTTCGGACCGGAATCGATCTACGCCAACGAGGTGGATTCACTGCTCCTGATGGATTGGATCTACAACCGCCCACGTCCGGAGGATGACCTATTGAGCGATGCCCTGGGAGCCTACAAGGGTGTCGCCGTGTACAGCACCACCCAGGCACCGAATGACCTGGTCCATACCGGAGGCAACTTCATGTCGGATGGATTCGGGACGGCCTTCAGCAGCGAACTGGTGCTGGAGGAGAACGGACCCGCTGGTGAGTTCAACCAGACCGTGCGCAATGAGGCCGGTGTGGATGCCATGATGCAGTCCTTCATGGGCATCCAGCCGGGCCGCTACGTGAAGATGCAACGCCTGCTGTACGACAACATCAACCACATCGACATGCACATGAAGCTGCTCGATGAGGAGACCCTGCTGGTGGGAGAGTTCCCCTTGGGGCTCAGTGATGGCCCACGCATTGAGGCCAATCTGCAGGGCATCCTGGACGATGTGCCGTCAGTCTTCGATGATACGTACAGGACGGTCCGGGTCCCCATGCCCTCCAGCACCGGCGGGAATTTCCCTCCCAATGCCAGCTATCGCACCTACGCCAACAACGTGTTCATCAACGGTACCGTGCTGGTGCCCACCTACCGCACGGAATACGACAGCACGGGCCTGCGGATCCTGCGCGAAGCGCTGCCCGGCTATAACGTGGTGGGCATCGATTGTGACAACAGCGACCAGAACATCATCAGCGCCAGCGGGGCCATCCACTGCATCACCAAGACGATCGGTGTCGCCGACCCCCTGCTCATCCGCCATCAGCGCCTGACCGATACCTACAACACCACGGAGCCTTACGGCGTGGAGGCCTACATCCGCCACCGCAGCGGCATCGCATCCGCTCAGGTGTTCTGGGCCACGGATACGCTTGCTGGATACACGGCCGTGCCGATGGTCGCACAAGGGAGCGACGTGTGGGCGGCGCAGATCCCTGCACAGGTGGCCGGCACGGTGGTGTATTACTACATCGAGGCCACGTCCAACAGCGGCAAGGTGCAGGTGCGTCCACTGGTGGCCCCCGAGGGCTGGTGGCGCTTCACCGTGCTGGACCTTTCCACCGGTGTGGATGGCGCAGCCAGTGAGCTCAGTGCCGAGGTCTACCCAAACCCCACCTCCTCGCTGTTGATGGTCACCGTGAAGGGAGCCGGCCGCTCCGCGACCCACATCGAACTGCTGGATGCCACCGGACGGAGCGTCATGGTCGTCCACACCGGGGCTTTGCACACTGATGGTCGGGTGTTCGTGGACATCAGTTCCTTGCCGACCGGCACGTACATGCTGGTGGTCGAGGGCCCCGGCGGCCGTTCCACGCAACGGGTGATGAAGCTCTGAGCCAGATCAAACACACAAAAGCCCGGTCCATCGGACCGGGCTTTTGTGTGGGACCCAGTGGATCTTAGTCCTTGATGAAGCGACCCAGCGGCGCGCCCTGGTCGTTGTTCAACAGGTAGGCGCCGGGGGCGAGCCTGGCCACGTTCAGGGCGGTGCTGCCTGAAGCGTTCACGCCCTGCTCCAGCAGGATGCGGCCCTGCATGTCCGATACGCGGATCACGGTCGTTCCCTCCACGTTGCCCACGTTCAGCACATCCTGTGCTGGCACTGGCCACAGTGCAATGGCGGAGGTGGCATCCTGTTCGGGCAGGCCCGTGTTGAAGTCGGCCTCCACGCACACGGTGAAGGTGCCGGCATTCTCGCCACCACCGTTCCACACGCGAAGCAGGTAGTCCGTGTTCTCCGCGAATCCGGATACGTTGACCGGGGCGGTCACGTCCATCCAGCAGGCCAGGTATTGCGGATCACTGCAATCCGTGTACAGGGCGAGGTTCAGACCCTCGGCGGTCAATGCCTCGGCCAGGAGGGAGAAGGTGCTGCCAAAGCCCGTATTGAACACGTACCATACATCCACCACCGGCGCGAAGGGGTCACATTCCGGATTGGCCACCGCCGAGCCGTAGGCGCATTCGTTGGATCCCGTGCTGGCCTCGCATCCGCCCAATGGCTGGATGGAGAGCAGGGTGGCCTGGGCGCAATTGTCGTTCTCGGCCACGGTGCAACCCGGAGCGCAGGTGGCGCTGAGGGTGAAGGTGCCCTGTGACTGATTGTAACCGTGCACCAGGACGAAGTAGTTCACTCCGGCTTCGCTGGGGAACACCACCACGCTGCTGTTGCCTGCGCAGCCTGGAGCATCATCATTGCCGGCGACACAGACCAGTGACTCGCAGGTGCCGGTGAAGATGCTCACCTTGCTGTCGAAGTTGGTGGCGCCACAGGTGCCCACCGTGAACACCTCACCGGTGCCGGTGATGCTGTACCACACTCCTTTGGTGCTGATGTTCGCGGCCCCGCAGGTGGGCGCTGAAGCAACGAGACCCAAGGTGGTGTTGCCATCCACGGATCCGCCACAGCTCAGGGCGATGGCTCCACTGCAGTTCGCGTTTGGGGCCAATGCTTCGTCGATGGTGGAGAAGTTCACGGGACCGACGGTGCTGCTCAGGTCGCCGTTGCCGCAGTCCAGGGTGATGTACACATCATAGCTGGTACTGATGGTGAGACCGGTAAGTTCCACAGGTGGGCCATCGGTACCGGTGACGCCGGTGATGATGGTGCCGGTGCCCGGCGTGAAGCCTTCAGCTCCGTATTCCACGGTGTACGTGGAGCCGGTCTCCAGGGAGTTCCAGCTCAGGGTGGCGGTGATGTCCAGTGGCAGCACCTCGATCGCCGTGGGCGCTCCACAGGTGAGGCACGACATGTTCAGGTCGAAGGTGCCGGTCTGGCCATCATAGCCCTGCACCAGAACATAATAGATGGTCCCCGGGACCGCATCGAAGGCCACGGTGGAGCACAGACCCACGCCAGGCGTATCGTCGGCGCCGACCACGCAGACCAGGTCTCCGCACTCACCGCTGTACACGTTCAGCTTGGTGTCATAGCCGGGGTCGGGGCACGTGCTCAGGATCACCTGGGCATCGGTTCCGGTGAAGGTGTACCATACCCCTCCGGCAGTGATGTCGGTGCCGCAGCCCTCCACGTTGTCCACGGTGGCGTCCACCGTGGAGCCCGAGAGCGTCTCTCCGCAGGCGATCGGGGCAGCACCCTCACAGGCATCCACCGTGGGCTCCGTGCAGGTGACCTCCAAGGTGAAGGTGCCCACCAGGTTGTTGTACCCTTGGATGAGTATGAAGTAATCCACATCGGCACTGGCCACGAAGGTGATCGCCGAGCCGAGCGCGCAGGCGTCGTCATTGCCGGTAACGCACACCAAGCCATCACACGTGCCTTCGTAGACGTTGATCTTCGTATCGTAGTCGAAGGCGTTGCACACGCTCAACGTCACCTGGGCATCAGTGTCCACCAAGCGGTACCACACGCCGGGTGCACTGATGTCGGTGGCACAGCCTTCCACGGCATCGGTGAGGGCGGCGAGGGTGCTGCCGGCAAAACTCCCGCCGCACGTGATGTCGATGGCAGTGCCGCAGTCATCGTTGGGCTCCTGGGCCAGCAAGGGGCTCCAGGCCAGGCATGCGGTGACCAGGGCGAAAAGGGTAGGGGTTTTGATCATGAACAAGTAGGCTGAAGGTTGGTGGTGCGGTGGGGCAGCGAGCACTGCCATCGATCGACCACAAAGGTGATCGATCGATCGGACTCTTCACCCTTCATCCCGCCCCCCCCTCCACAAGCGGCCTTACCGCTACTTCGCCTTGCGCTTCACCTTCCGCTTTTCAGGGTCCTCGTGGAAGTAGTAGCGCAGGTCCAGCGTCAGGTAGCCGCCATCCAGTGGGGTGCGCATGGTATAGGGGAAGAAGGAGGGGCCGTAGTAGGTCAGGTCGGCGAAGGCCATTTCGCCGAAGGGCCGGTGAAAGCTTCCACCCAAATAAAAGTAGCCCGAGCGTTCCGTGCGGTATTCCACGCCGAGGTTGGCCAGCGCACCGAACTGCGCCCAGTTGTTCCGGAAGACATACGCGCGACCTTCCTGGATGTCCTTCTGCACATCGCTGGGGTACAGGTCCAGCGAAAAGCCAAGGGCCGCGTTCATCCACGCGCGCTCCCCCAACCGGATATAGACCAGAGCCACCACCGGGATCTCATAACCGATGTAACGGAACGTGGAGCCCTCCGCATAGCCGCTGGTATCGTTCACCAGGTCGAAGCGGTAGTTTCGGTTGATCTGCGAGATGCCGGTCTCCAGTGAAATAGTGTTCGAGATCCCGACGCGCACGTTCATGCCGAAGGAATAGCCGCCGGTCAGTGCGATGGTGCCGGTGAGGTGTTCGCGCTCCACGGTGATGGAGGGGTCGAAATAGTCCAGGGGGATGACGGGCTTGACCTGGATCCCGAAGGTGGTGACGCCTGACTGTGCATTGGCTTCGGGTGCCGTGCCCCACAGACCCACCAGCAGCAGGCCCGCCAGACCGCGCTGGCACTTGTGGCCGATGTGTTGCGATCGTTCGTTCACGGTCAGTTCTCCGCACATACCACCAGTTCCTGTCCCACGGTCAGGCGCGTGCGTCGCGTGATCCCGTTCAGTTGGCAAAGTTCCTCCACGCTGGTCCCATAATGCTGCGCGATCACCTGCAGGTATTCACCGCGGCGCACCACATGTGTGCGGGTTCCATGGGGATAGGCCGCAAAGCTCCAACGCGTGCGCTTGAGGACAAGTGTGTTGCAGGTCAGTTCACCGGTCCCGGGATCGAAGAAACGCAGCGGGTCGATGGGGGATCCCTTGAAGCGCACCTCCAGATGCAGGTGGGGGCCGGTGCTCCGTCCGGTGCTCCCGCCGGTGCCCAGCTCCACCTCCTCGTCCCTGGGTCGTTCCTCCGCATAGCGCGTGACCTCATTGATCAGGGCATAGGGCACTTCCTCCAGCTCGAAGAGCGGGTCGATCAGCTGCAGCATGTCCGCTTCATCCATGGTGCGGATCCGGTGGTATAACTCCAGGTCGCGCACCAGTTCGTGTGGGGCTTCGGGCAGGGCGCACAGGCTGTCCAGCAACCATTCCAATTCGTCCGTGCTCATCGGAGCACCTTCCTCGAAGAGCCTGTCATCACCGTAGAACACCGTGGCCTCCACCACTTCACCCAGGACCGGTTCAGGGACCTGTGCCACACTGTGGTCGTTGCACACCATTCCCAAGGCGACAATGAACGCTTGTGCGATCGCAGCGGAGGGGATGTACGGCAGCGGTGGGGTCATGGGCTCCGGTACGGGAACAAGGGGCGTGAAGATATCCGGAGGAACGATCCGTTGGACGACCCTGCCGGGCAGTGGTGTTGATCGTCCGCTATCCGGCGACCATACGGCCGATGACGGCCAAGGCGACCAGCAGCCCGACGATGATGAGCACGGTCCATCGGAACAGGCCGTCTGCGATGAAGGGCGAACGATGCCGGCCCAGCACCAGGTAATTGGCCCTTACCGCCAGCTCGCGGTGTCGTTGTTTCACCCCCACCAAGTGGGGTGGCTCGGTACTTTCGGCCTGTTCACAGGCGATCCCGCCCTTCTCCAGTTCGGCGGCGAACTCCCTCGCCAAGGCAGCTGATGCGAAGCGGAACACGATCCAATTCGGGTCCTCCGGATGGTCATCGAAGTTGGTGATGTTCAGGATGGCCACGTTCTCAGGTGTTCTCGGTCGTTCACGTCAACAGGTCCGGGTCCGATGCTCGTTTGGAAGTGACGATCGGTCGGGTCCGGGCTCAGATCTCCCATTTCACCACCTGGTCCAGCGGCCTTCTATACCCTTTGGGCCATTCGATGGCCGGATAGCCCACGAAGAAGAGGCCCAGCGCCTGGTCGTTGGGTCCCAGGCCCAGGAAGTCGCACATACCGCTTCCCGTCATGGGGCCGCCGGTGGCCCAGAACCCTCCCAGGCCATAGGCGGCGCAGGTCAGGTGCATGTTCTGCACGGCACAGGCCATGGCCAGCAGCTCATCGCGTTCGCTGATCTTGCCCTGCGGGTCGCGCACCATGCCCAGCGCGATGACCACGGAGCTCTGCAGGGGGCGTTGTGTCACGTTGTCGTATTTCCGCTGCATGAACTTCTCTGCCGGAGTGTTCCGCGTATATTCTTCACCGAGGAAGGTGGCCAGGCGTTGCCGTGCATCACCGGTGAACACGGTGAAGCGCCAGGGTTGCGTCATGCCGTGGGACGGTGCCCAGGTGGCGTTCGTCAGGATGCGTTCCACCACCTCCCTGTGCACTTCGCGTGGGGTGTGGTCCTTGGGGTAGATGGTCCGCCGATGGCGGATCAGTTCGGAGATCTCGCTCACACTGAACTTCATGGTGCAAAGAGAAGCGATCCGGATGATCGGCAGGCAGCGTTCCGCTCCGCATCACTGTCTTACCTTCACCGACCGATACTGAACACCTCCACCATGAACCTACGTTACGCTTCGATCTCGATCTGCTCTGCTGTTGTATTTGCAGCAACTGCTCAACCGACCCTGACCACGTCCAACCAAGTTCCGGTGATCGGTCAAACGGTCGCCTTGCGCACGGCCTCGGCCTTTCTCTCTACTGGCGATGCAGGAGCGTCAGTGGTATTCGATTATTGGAACCTGTTTGCCGCATCACCCGGCAATAGGAACTTCTATTATACCTCCGCTCCGAGCGTGCCAAGTGCCGATCTGGGAAGCACGGATGGAGGTTCCGATACGACGTTCTGGGCTCTCGAAGGCGATGGATTGAACGTTGTGGCCGAACGGACCGACCTGACCGGTACCGTGGCGTATCCGCAACCCCTGCTGACGCTTCCGTTGCCGCTCTCGTACCAAGATGAGTGGACCGATGCCGCTTCGGCCAATTTTGTTGTGTCCGGCTTCCCCGTTACCCGCGTGGCCACGATATCTGGTGTTGCGGATGCCTACGGCACCCTGACATTGTCCAATACGGCCACTTATGATGTCCTCCGCGTGGCGGTACGTCGTGAGGTGTTGGATAATTCGGCGGTGCTGAATATCCGAAGGATCACCAACTCCGCGTCGTTCTACGAGGAGGCAAGTGCGCATCCGGTGCTCAAGCTTCAAGAGGATTCCGTGCAGCTCGGTACAGGGGCCTGGACAGTGACCCGTTCTGTCGAACATATCGGGGATGCAGCGGTCGTCGGCGTTCAAGAGCTCGATGCCAAGGTCTTCACCTTCGTGGCCTTCCCGAACCCGGTGAGCGATGCCCTGACGCTGACCTTCGAGGCGGATAAATTGCCCAGCCATGTGGAACTGTTTGACGCCAAGGGGCATCTGGTGGCCATGCACCAGGTCAATTCCTCGGTGCTCCTGCTCGATGTGAAAGGCCTGGCTGCAGGCCTGTACACGCTGCGTTCGATGGACCAGGCCGAAGTATTGGGAAGCCGCACCGTGGTGGTGAACTAGATCCGATGTTCGTTCAGGAAGCCCTGCCGGAAACGGCGGGGCTTCTTCTTTTCCGACGGACCGTGGTTCCGTCACCTTCCGGGATCGACCGGACCTCAGGACTCGCCCTTCATCGGTCGGTCGCTGGCTGCGCTGAGCCCCAACGTCCATCCACCCACCCTTCCAATTGGAGGTCGGTCCTGATCAGGGGAGTGACCGGCAAGGAGCAGTCTGGCATGGTCCGTTGAGTGCGAAGGGTATCACCGCTCGTAGCACCTCCCGGCACTATTCGGGCCGGGCATGAACTTCCTACCTGTCGAACGTGTTACTTTAATCGTCATGCAAGGTCACCGCTTCAGCAAGTTCATTCCTCCCCAGGATGATCGAACGCCCTTTGAAAAGCTGCTGCCCTTGTTCCTGGAGATGCTCACCCACACCAGCGGTGATGTGGAGGAGGCCTTGGACTGGATGGACCAGGTGGACAAGGAGCATGGCGTCTACACCCCCGATTACGGTCGCAAGGAGTTCGAGGCCGACCTGCGCAAGCACGGGATCATCGGTGACAAGCCCACCAAGGGTGGAAAGACACCGCTGACGGGTAAGGCGGAGAAGCTCATCCGTGAACGCGCACTGGAACAGGTCTTCGGGAAATTGAAGAAGACCGAGCGTGGGACCCACGCACTTCGCCGTGCAGGCCAGGGGGACGAATCCACCAGCGACCGGCGCAGCTACCGCTTCGGCGACCGCATCGAGCAGGTGGCCATGAGCGACAGCATCCGCAACGCCCAGCAGCGCGGGATCGACGACCTGCAGCTCAGTGAAGGCGACCTCGAGGTGATCGAGAGCGAGCACCAGAGCGCCTGTGCCACTGTGCTCATGATCGACATCAGCCACAGCATGATCCTCTACGGGGAGGATCGCATCACGCCGGCCAAGAAGGTGGCGATGGCCCTGGCGGAGCTCATCCGGCGCCGATATCCCAAGGATACGCTGGACATCGTGGTCTTCGGCAACGATGCCTGGCAGGTGAGCCTGAAGGACCTGCCCTACCTGCAGGTGGGGCCCTTCCACACCAATACGGTGGCCGGCCTGGAACTGGCCATGGACATCCTGCGCCGCCGCAAGCTGAAGAACCGCAGGATCGTGATGATCACCGACGGAAAGCCCAGCTGCATCAAGCGCGATGGCGAGTACTACATGAACAGCTTCGGGCTGGACGACTTCATCGTTTCGCGCACCCTGGATGCTGCGGTGCGCGCCCGAAAGGCTGGCATCCCCATCACCACCTTCATGATCGCCCAGGACAACTACCTGCAGCGCTTCATCGAGAAGTTCACCGAGGCCAACCAGGGCCGTGCCTTCTACACGGGCCTGCAGGGCCTGGCGGACATGGTGTTCCGCGACCACACCAGCAACCGCAAAGCGTCCTGATCATTTTCACTCCGATCCCGCCGTTTTGGCGGGAGATATCCCGCCCCAACATGCATCTTCCCACCACGCTCGGCGACCTTACGAAGAGTGGCTACACCTCACGCTCCATCAAGGAGGAGCTCCGCTCCAACCTAATCGCCCGGATCCGCGCCAAGCAAACGCTCTTCGAAGGCATCCATGGCTACGAGCACACCGTGGTGCCTGCCCTGGAACGCGCCATACTCGCCGGCCACAGCATCAATCTGCTGGGCTTGCGCGGTCAGGCCAAGACGCGCATGGCCCGTTCGCTGGTGCAACTGCTGGATGAGTGGGTACCCGTGGTGGAGGGCAGTGAGATCAACGACGATCCGCTGGCCCCCATCTCCCGATTTGCCAAGGACCTCATCGCTGCCAGGGGCGATGCCACACCCATCGCGTGGCTGCACCGCGACGACCGCTACACCGAGAAGCTAGCCACGCCCGATGTCACGGTGGCCGACCTCATCGGCGACAGCGATCCCATCAAGGCGGCCAACCTCAAGCTGGATTACAGCGATGAGCGTGTCATCCACTTCGGCCTGATCCCCCGCAGCCACCGCGGCATCTTCGTGATCAATGAACTGCCCGACCTGCAACCCCGCATCCAGGTCGCGCTCTTCAACATCCTGCAGGAGGGCGATGTGCAGATCCGGGGCTTCAAGCTCCGTCTGCCGTTGGACATCCAGTTCGTGTTCACCGCCAACCCGGAGGATTACACCAACCGCGGGGCCATCATCACACCCTTGAAGGACCGCATCCAATCGCAGATCCTCACCCACTACCCGCCCACCATCGAGCTGGGCATGCGCATCACCCAGCAGGAGGTCCGTACACCCAAGGAACAGGCGCTGCGTGTGCGGGTGCCCGACCTCATCCGCGTGCTGGTGGAGCGCATCGCCTTGGAAGCGCGTGAGAGCGAGTTCGTGGACCGTAAGAGTGGCGTGAGCGCGCGCCTGACCATCAGCGCACTGGAGAGCGTGGTCAGCGCCGCGGAGCGGCGTGCCTTGCGCAACGGCGAGGAGCGCACCGTGGTCCGGATCGGCGACCTGCAGGCCGTGGTGCCCGCCATCACGGGCAAGATCGAACTGGTCTACGAGGGTGAGCAGGAGGGACCCGAGAAGGTGGCGAACCACCTGCTGGGACTGGCCCTGCGCCATGTCTTCACCGGTCTCTTCCCGGACCCCGTGAAGGCCCGCAAGAAGGTGAAGGCGGATGGGGCGGCTGGGCGGCAGGTGAACGACCCCTACGCCAACATCGTCGCGCATTTCGAGACCGGTTCCTGCGACCTGATCGCCGACGCACCCGATACGGACTTCTTCCGCACCCTGCGTTCCGTACCGGGCCTGTTGGACCTGGTGAAGGCGCATCACAGCTACCTGGACAAAGAGGAGGTGCTGCTGTGGAGCGAGTTCGTGCTGCACGGACTGGCCGAGCACAGCCGCATCGGACGCACCCAGCTGGTGGGTGCCGCCCGCTTCGGCGACCTGTTCGATGCCATGCTCAGCGGCGCCACGGACGAGGAGGATGTGGCCTGAGAGAAAACAGGGGAACACCGGCGGGAACACGCTCCTGCTGATGGCGCTCCTCACCATACTGGCCTTCGGCGGAGGCGGTGTGGTGCTTCTTGAACTGGTCCAGCACCGCGATGCGTGGTCCGTCACGCTGGGCAGCGCAGCGCTCTGGGAACAACTGCTCCTGGGCGTGGTGGCCGGTGTCTTGATCGGTGGAACGGCCTGGGCCATGATCCGCACTTCGTGGATGACGCCGGTGCGTGAACGCTATGCGCTGCTCATCGGCCCGCTCCTCGCGCGGCGCAGCTACCGCTGGCTCATCTCCGCCTGTGCCGGAGTGGGGGAGGAGCTCTTCTTCCGCGGTGCCGTTCAGTGGTGGCTGGGCATCCCCTTCACGGCCGTGATCTTCGTGGCGATCCACGGCTACCTCGATCCACGGGACCAACGTATCATGGCCTACGGCACGCTGATGACCCTGGGCATGATGCTGCTGGGCTGGATGGCGGACCGGTACGGATTGGTGGGCCCCATGCTCGCGCACATGCTCATCGATGTGATCCTGCTGGAGCGCCTTTACGGCACATGGGTCTCGCTGCAAGGCCGTGTTTCCACCAGCACCGGTCAGTCCCTGGCGTAGCGGTGATAGTCACCGTAATCCTCGTCCATCTTGCGCTTCACCTGATGCATCTTGTTGCCGATGATCGCCAGTTCGCGGTGCCCGTTGGCCATCAACCATTGGAAGGCCTCCTCGTCGCCATCACCGGTGAGGGCCACCTGCTGCAGGACGTGCATGCCATTGTGGTCCAGCCACGACAGAGCCGTGCGATCGCCCTCGATGCCGGTGATGATGGCCATGAGGTGGGGATGCCCGTTGTCCATGAGCCATTTGCGGGCCTCGGCCTTGTTGCGCAGGGCATAGGTGAAGATGCCCAGCTCGGGATATCCGTTGGTGGTCAGCCAATTCCGAAGGCCTTCATGGCCGGCGATCGCTTCGCCCCAAGCAAGCAGGACCTTGGCGGGATATTCGGTGCGCATGAGTTCGGTGAATGCGGGCAGGGCGAAGTTATTCCTCTGCAGGCTGGCCGGTGGAGGATATCTTCGTCGGGAGGTGTACGTGCACATCGGAACCGAACGATCCATGAGCGAACGCAAAGGCATGTTGCGCGATGACGCGCTGAAGGGAATGGTGGTGGTCATCACCGGCGGTGGCACCGGATTGGGCCGCAGCATGGCGAAGTACTGCCTGGAGCTGGGCGCTTCGGTCTGCATCACCAGCCGCAAGTTGGATGTACTGGAGAAGAGCGCGAGGGAACTGGGGACGGAGACCGGCGGCACCGTGCTGGCCGTGGCCTGTGATGTGCGCAAATACGAGGAGGTGGAGCAGCTGCGCGATGCAGTGCTGGCCCGTTTCGGCAAGGTCGATGCCTTGGTGAACAATGCTGCCGGCAACTTCATCAGCCCCACCGAGCGCCTCAGCAGCAAGGCCTTCCAGGTGATCATCGACATCGTGCTCATGGGCACGGTGAACTGTACGCTGGCCTTCGGCAAACACTGGATCGCCAACGGCGAGCGCGACAAGGCGGTGCTCAACATCACCACCACTTATGCATGGACGGGATCGGGCTACGTGGTGCCCAGCGCCTGCGCCAAGGCCGGCGTGCTGGCCATGACCCGTTCGCTCGCCTCCGAGTGGGGGCGCCATGGCATCCGCACCAATGCCGTGGCACCGGGACCCTTTCCCACCAAGGGCGCGTGGAGCCGGCTGGTGCCGGGCGAACTGATGGAGAAGTTCGACATGGCCCAGCGCGTGCCGCTGGGGCGGCTGGGTGAACACCAGGAACTCGCCGATCTCGTGGCCTACCTCATCTCACCCTACAGCGGATACGTCAACGGCGAGGTCGTGACCATCGACGGCGGAGAGTGGCTGAAGGGGGCTGGACAGTTCAACATGCTGGAGATGGTGGAGCCGGGCATGTGGGACGCCATTGAACAGATGGTGCGCGGAGCCAAAGGCAGCTGATCGCCCACGGCTTGCCGCCCATGCCCTGCGCAACTAACTTGCGATCACCTAAAACCGGAACGACCATGCTTATCAGAACCCTGGCGCTTGGCGCCGCACTGTCCTTCACCCTGGCTTCCGCGATGGCGCAGGACGCGAAGATGGACCTCGCCGAACATGCGCAGCTTCGTGCCGAATGCTACGGCCAGGCGCTGGGCATGGACGCCAAGGAGACGGCCCGCCTAGCGGCCGTATTGGCCAACGGTGAACAGGAGGTGGCCGAGCTGCGGGCTCAGGTCGCAGCGCTTCAGCAGCAGATCGAAGAGCAGATGGCACCCCATGATGCCTCTGCGGAGAAGCTCCTGAGCAAGGACCAGCGCACCAAGCTGGAGGCCCTGCGCAAGAATGGATGGAAGCCCTGTTCCGAGCCCTGTGCAGCTCCCGGAACCGCTGCTGCCTGCACGGGCAAGGAGGGGGGCAAGGGGGCGGCCTGTTGCGCTGGCGCTGCGGGCACAGGTGCCAAAGCGGCTCCGGTCAAACCCGCACCGCCCGCGCCCAACGCCACGATGGAATAGGTCTTCGCAGAACAGCCGTGAACAAGGAAGGCCGCCCATCTGGGCGGCCTTCCTTGTTCGTGCTGAAGCTGCATCACTCCACTTCCACCACCAGGTATTTCGAGATGCTCCAGAACACGTTGGCGTCCAGTATCGTCAGTTTGTTGCCTCCGTCAAGACGGTAGCTGCCTTCGGGATGGGCCGTGGCCAGTTTGGCCTTCTTCGCCCCGAGGGTGATCTCCTGCGTGCGCACCACATCGATGCGGGTGAACTTGTCCACGGGCAATGCCGAGGTGTTCAACTTGTTCACACCCCCGATCCCCACCACGCCGCCCTCCTTGGACAGGACACCACTATCGCGGAGTTCCCTGGAGGTGCCAACGATGTAGTAGGCGGTATTGAGCTCCGTGCGCTGCATGTCGCTCAGTTGTGACTTGTCGCGGTACATCTCGATCAGCGTGGCCAGGGAGCTGTTGGTGCTGGCCAACTGCTCCTTCAAGGTGCCGATCTCGGCGTCCTTCTCCTGCATGCTCACTTCCAGCTCGGCCACGGTGCGCTCCAGTTCAGCGATGCTGGCCGCAGAGCTCTTGGCCTGCTTGCGCAGCTTATCCAGCAATTGGCGGTTCTCGCTCAGCATGCCGTCGATGCTCTCCAGGTCGCCCATGATCCGCTGTTCCATGTCGGCTCCCTGCTCGGCACCGTCAGCCGGGGCCAGCAATTGTCCCTGCTTGCTGCGGATGGAGCGCAGGTTCTCGCTGATGCGGTTGAAGGTCCCGAAGAGGTCGTTGATCACCGAGTCACGCTCGGCCACCTGGGATAGGCTGCGGGCATTGTCCTGTTTCAATTGATCGATCTGTGGGTCCACCTCCGGCTGGTCGGAGCAGGCGGTCATCAGGGTGAACAAAGCGGCGGTCAGGATGGTGGTCGTCCTCATGGTGGTCATAACGTTGTTCTGGATGGGGCGCACTGGTGCAGCGCCGGATCGGGCCGAAAGATATCGCCACGGTGATCGATCTGCGGGCCCCGGCCCCATGAAGGCCGGAACTTGTGCCCGTCGATACCGTACACCGGCATTGATCCCTTCCCTGCACCTTTGCAGGTGCGTTATTCATTCTCAGTTCAACCCCTCGTACCGGTGTTCCGCCTTTGCCTGTTGGTCCTGCTGACTCTTTCGTCCTCCTGGTCCATGGCCCAGCGGGAGAGCAGCCTCACACAGGATTTTGCGAAGCTCAGCGCCAAGGAACGCGCCCGGATAGCCGCCCGCGAGGAACAAGATGCTGCGGCGGACACGGCGTTCCAAGCCCGCATGAAGCAGGCCGAGCTCCGCTTCCAGCAGGGCGCCTTCCAGGACGCATTGGATCTGTACCGTCAGGCCCGGACCATGCGACCCTACAATGTGCACCCCAAGGTGAAGATCCAGGACCTCGAAGCCTTGGTTGCCCGGCAACAGGCGGCGGAACCACTGCCTGCACCGGTGACGGTCATCGAACCACCGGAACCCACCGGCCGGCCCTCGCCCACCGTGGAACCGACCTTAGCGGAACCGCCCGTGGTGGCCCCCTCCTTGCCCAGGACGGACCCGGCCCTGGCACCTCATGCTCCGCCCAAGAAAGTGATTGAGCGTCCAACGGTTCCTGTCGCCAAGAAAGCCGAGGTGCAATCGTTCCCTGTTGTGGACGGGACCCAGGAACGGACCTTCAAGGAGGGACGCGCCGTGGTGCTGGAACGCGAAGTAGTCCAGGACGGGCGTGCAAGCATCTGGCGCATGGTGACCCATCCTTGGGGCGACGTGGTCTACTTCAAGGACGGTGACCCGGTCCCGGTCCGCACGTGGAAGGAGCAGTTCGGTGAATGATGGTCTAGTGTGGCAACCCGTAAGTCGGTTCACTGAAGTTCTGCCACTATTTCGCCTTCATGCAAGGCGGAACATGTACGGCGTAGCGGGCGCTACGACGAAATGTTCCAACGCGGCAGGAAGGTGAAAGAGGGGCGGAGATGGTTAAGGAACTTACGGGTTGCGACACTAGAGGCTTTGGGTCAAGCAGGTCACTTAGTTCGCCTCCATGTTCTCCAACAGGCTTACGGGGAACCCGAGCAATGAACGATAGTCCTGGCCGGCCTCCTGCATATCCAGGTCGCCCCGGTTGAAGTGCCATTCCAGCGTCACCCGCGTCGTCCCCGCGGCGTGCAGGTCCTCGAAGTGCCGGAACAGGTCCAATAGGTATTTCGAAGAGCTCGAGTTGAAGTAGCTCAGTGCCACCCGCACCGTGGTGTTCGTCGCGGGTGCTGCGCCGTAGTTGTCCAGCAGGGTGTGCAATGGCGTGTAGAACCGGTCGGCGTTCTCCGGAATGGAGCAGCCCGCAAGTGCGAACAGCCCTTGGGCCGGTTGAAGGATCACGGAAGGGGTCCTGTCGGTAGCTCCGAGTTCGAAGGGTTCCATTGGCGGCCGAAGGTAGTTCAGCGCCAGGGTTCGATATATGGGCATGGATAGTGGATGCACCCCGAAGGTCGGGGAGCACGGATGAGCCAGGTCATTGGGTCTTCGCCGGGACGGTATTACTTTCAGCGGGTCGTTTCGTACCATCCTTTAACGGGACCGTCATGAGCATCAACACCATTCTTGTTCCGTTCGATTTCTCCGACTGTGCGAAGGACGCCCTGCGAGTGGCCGCGCGTATCGCCAAGCGCACCGGCGCGGTGATCGATGTGGTGCACCTCTATGAGCAGATGACCGATTTCCACACGGAGAACCAGCGCCAGCGGGAGGAGATAGAGGCTAAGTTGGACCGTGTCCCGGACCTTCCTTTCCTCCAGGGGGTTGAACTGCGCAAGTTCATGCTGCGCCAGATGAGCTTGCCCGAGATGTTCCGCAACGAGCGCCTGGCAGCCGCCGACCTCATTGTCATGGGCACGCACGGCGCCAGCGGCATGAAGGGCATCGTCGGCTCCAACACGCAGCGGATCGTGCGCCAGGCCCCCATGCCGGTGCTGGTGATCAAGCAGCACATCGAGGAGTTCGAACTGAACGATGTGGTCTTCGCTTCCAACTTCTCCGCCCAGGATGTGGAGAAGTTCGATGCCTTCCGCCCCCTGCTGGAGCTCTTCGACCCCAAGGTGCACCTGCTGAAGGTGAACACGCCGCGCAGCTTCGAACGCAGCGAGGACAGCCACCGGGCCATCGCCAACTTCCTGGAGCGCCATGAACTGCGCCGATACACCGCCACGGTCTACAACGATCTGAGCATTGAGGAGGGCATCCTGAATTTCGCCCGCAGCATCGATGCCGATCTCATCGCCATGGCCACGCACGGCCGTTCGGGCTTCTTCCACGTGGTGAACGGAAGCCTCACCGAGGACATCGTCAACCATACGACACACCCCGTTCTCAGCGTGAAGCTTTGAACGACCCAGTGTCCGTGTATCTTTACACAAACATGTAGCCACATGAAGTTCCTGCACAAGACCTACGAGGCCAAGAAGAAGGAGATCATCGAAGTGGAGATCGACAAGCCTACCAAGGTGAAGTTCATGACCGCCAAGGACTATAAGGCCTATACCCAGGCCCGCACCTACACCTACCACGGTGGCACCTTCGAGGAGTCGCCCGTCCGCTTCGTGGTGCCCTATGACGCCAACTGGAACGTGGTGGTGGAGAAGGGTACCCTGCGCAACCCGCTTGAACTGCATGCATCCTGTCGGCTCACCATGCCGAACAGCACCGTACGCACCTCCGTGGCCATGGATGCACCCCAGCACGTAAAGGAGCTGGCCGCTGCGGAAGGGGTTGGCGAAAGTGCCTCGGAAGAGGGGAACTGATCCCGCCGAACTGATCGCTCATCTTTAGCGTTGTCCCATCATGGCAACCCATCTTGAACGTCAGCGACTCGAGGAGATCCTCTTGGGACAACATCAGGTCCTGGAAGAGGTGTATGACCTGTTGGAACAGGAGCAGAAGCACGACGATGTGATCCGTGCGGTGGTCCTGGGCTCCCGCAAGGGCGGTCCGGTGAACATTCCGAACCCCCGTACGGACCGGATCTACCATGTGGACACGATCCGTGCCCTGTGCGTGAAATACCGTCTCCGCTTCCTGGAGGCCGGGCTGTTCAAGGGGCCCATCCCTCCACAGGCCGTCCATGCCATCCGCATGTTGGAGAAACGTACCGGAGCACCGTTGCAAGGTTTTCGGGTCATGGCGCCGGCCGAGCGCTTCAAGTTGTGCGATAGCGAGGTGGACCCCTTGCTCTTCGTGCCTCTGGGGGACGAGTACTACTACCTCGTCCACAAATGGGGCAATGACCTTTCCCGTTGGAGGGTGCTCCAAGGCCTGCCCGTGCGCACCCCCGCACATCTGGCGGCGTTCGTGCTGCTCCTGGCTGTGATCATTACCTGGTCTGTGCCTGAACAATGGTTGATGGCCTGGCAGGTGAACCGCTTCCTGATGCTGGTCTGGAACGCCCTGGTGCTGACGAGCTTCACCGTCTTCGGCTGGTTCGCCTTCTTCGGGCAGTTCAGCGTCCACAACTGGAACAGCCGCTATTTCAACTGACGGGTCCTCCCGCGCGTTGAGCGCTGCCTGAAGATCCGATCCTGCAGAGACAGGCGGACCGGAACCAGGTCTTCAATTGGACGCGTTCCTCAGCCGTGGTGCGTTTGAACGCCTTTCTCAGCTCTTTCCGGAAGGTGGCGGCATCGGCCGTGCTGATCTTCTCCAGCACCTCCTGATAGTAGTTCAACAAGTTGGCTGCCATGGACCTGGGCCGGGCACCTTGGTTGCCCGACGCTTGGATACGCGGTCGGCGGTCCCGGGTTACACGGTCAGCGTCCGCGTCATCGGGGGTCGAGGGCCTCGCGCGGGCAGGTGATGGACCATTGCACGCGGGTGACGGCACCGTCCTTGGTGGCCGGGATGAAGCGCAGTTCGTAGAGGGCGACGCTCACCGTGTTCATCAGCTTGGGTTCGCCCTGATGCTGCACGCGGATGTCCTTCACATCGCCATACTGGTCCACCGTGAAATGGATGCTCACGGTGATGGAACGCATTTCATCGGCCGCAGTGCTCGGCATGCGCTTGCGCACCGCTTCCAGCACGGCGGCCGCGGTGGCATCGATGCGTTGTTGTCCGGCCAGCTTCTGTGTGCTGGGAAGGGCCGGGGCCTCGTCAAAGGTGCCCGTCACCACGGAACGTGTGGTGTCGCCGCTGGTCTCCACAGGTCCGGCGGAGGGTCGCTCCAGAGGCCGGGTGGTCGCTACCGAAGCATCTGAAACGAGTGCCAGTGAGCAGAGTAGCACACACGAAAAGAGGGAGGGGAGAAGCTTGGCCATGGCCGAAAAATACGGAACGCGGAACCCCACTGGGATCCGCGTTCCGCAATAGGATGTGTGTTGCTCTTAGTTGATGCCGATCTCGCGCACCTTGGGCTTGGCTTCCTCGGCCTTTGGGATCGATACCGTGAGCACGCCGTTGACGTAGGCAGCGTCCAGGCCATCACTGTTCACCTTTTCAGGCAGGCGGAAGCTGCGGCTGAAGGCCTGGAGAGCAAATTCACGGCGCGTGAAGCGGTCGTTCTCGCTCAGGTCCTCGGTCTTTTTCTCCGCGCTGATCGTCATCACGTCGTTCTCCACCTCGATCTTCAGGTCCTCTTTGGCATATCCAGGGGCCAGGAGCCGAAGTTCGAATTGGCCTACGCGCTCCACGATGTTCACGCTGGGCATGGACCGTTTCAGTTCATCATGTCCCATGAACTGGCTGATATCGCGTCCCAAGAACTCGTTCACAAGCTCGTTGAATGGACTGACGAACGCTGGGCGGTGTGTGAATTTGGTCAGGGTCATCATTCTGTGGTTGTTGGTTCAACGGATGACCGCATCCGTCAATCCCAATACCATAGCTCGATACAGGACAATATGTCCGTTCGTTGCGCGAGTTCGCTGCCAGTGTGGCGCTACTGCGGAAGAAACAGGAAATAGACCGTGCCTTTTTGCACGTCGGGGGCCAAAGAGCTGGCATTGAAGCGTGCCCGGCGCGTGGAGTTCAGGGCATGTTCGAGCATGCACTCATTGGCCTGTGAAGTTTGCCGGGCGTCGATCTCGGCCTTCATCACCACCCCGCGCCGGTCCACCTGCACGGCGATCGCCACACGTCCCTGGTCCTTGCAGAGGTAACCGGGCACATCGTTCGCCCGCACCCGGTCCTTGAGGTCGTGCCATACGGTGGTGGCGCCTTCCACCTTCACGGGTTCGGCGGCCTTTTCCATGTACAGTTCCTTGTTCCATTTGCTGGGGTCCAGCGTGGGCATCTCCACCTCCTCACCCCGATCGCGGCGTTCCTGCGCCAGCCGTTCGAACTCCTCCTGTTCCATCTGCCGCAGTTCGTTCTCCACCCGCTCGGTGAGGCGCTCCTGCGAGAACCCCGGTTTCACATCCGCGGTCACGTTGCTCGTCAGGTTGGTCACCCGTTGTGGGATGCCCTGCTCCTCGTTGGCCATGTCCTGCAGCAGTTCCTCCATCTCCGGTTCGCTCAACACCTCGATGCGCATCTCGCTGCGTTCGTCCTCAGTGGGCGTGGTCCGGATGTTCCAGACAGTGAACAGGAACATGCCGATGGTATGCAGGGCGAGCGTGCCGATCACCCCCACCTTGTGTTGTTCGAACCAGTCGAGCAGCCTGTTCAGCATGATGGATGGTCGGGCACGGTGCTTACGGGGCGGAGGGGGCGTGGATCGTGGTCCAAGATACGCGTGAAGCCGAAGGGGCTGCGGAACGGATGCGCCAGGCCGTCGGCCACTGGTTGTTCCACCGGCGTCCTGCGCCCTGCAACCAGCCCAGGCCGATGCCCCGGTGGGTGAGCAGCGCCGTGCCGTGCGCCCCGGCTGCAGGTAGTGCTTCGCCGCGCAGGTAGCGGATGGCGGCCTCCTCCTCCACGTCGATGCGTTCGAACGCATCGGGTCGCAGCAGCACGTTCAGGGCCAGCGCCGCGTGCGGCCGCCAGCTGCCTCCTTTCAGGTAGGCCACGGGGATGCCGGGCGCGCTGAGGTGCAGCACCTGGCCCAGCTCGCGCAGGGTCGCCGACCATCGGGCATCCACCGCGTATTGCACTTCGCCCAGCAGGCTGAGCACCTGCGGACGCCCTTCCTGAAGCCATGCGCTGATCGGTGCTTCCAAGGGTTTCACCTCCACACCGGACGAGTGCGGTCGCCGTTCTCCCGGCTTGCGCACACAGGCCACAAAGAATCCCTCGCCCCTCACCCGGTGGGGATAGCAGCGCAGGCCGTGCACCGGCGCTCCGGTGCCCAGGACACCGGAACCGGCGGGCGCTTCCAAGGGCAGCACCTCCGCGCCCAGGGCGATGAGCTGTGCGATCTGTGCCTCGTTCTCCGCAGGCTCCCAGGTGCAGGTGCTGTACACCAGCACCCCGCCGGGGGTCAGTGCCGTCCAGGCATCCCGGACCAGCGTGTGCTGTACGCTGGCACATTGCTGCACCAGGCCGGGGCTCCACTGGGCGCGGGCGTGGGCATCCTTGCGGAACATGCCTTCACCGGAGCAGGGGGCGTCGAGCAGGATCAGGTCGAAACGATCGGGGAGTTGCTGAAGGCGCTGGGAGGCGGTTCCCGCCACCGCCACGCTGGCCTGCCCCCATTTCCACAGGTTCTCCTGCAGGATGGACCGGCGATGCCCGTCCACCTCGTTGGCGATCAGCAATGAACCCGGGGCGAGCAGGCTGCGCAGGTGTGTGCTCTTGCCTCCGGGAGCGGCGCAGAGGTCCAGGGCCAGCACATCATGTTCCAGCAGGCCACTGCGGCGGAGCGCCACCTCCAGCAACATGCTCGACGCTTCCTGCACGTAATAGGCGCCGGCGTGCAGCAGGGGGTCGAAGGTGAACGCGGGACGTTCGCCGAGGTAGCGGCCGGTACTGCACCACGGAACAGGTTCCAGCTCGGCGGCAAAGGCTTTCGCGGGGTTGAGCCGGATGCTGACGGGCGAGGGCGCGTTCAGTGCCGCCACGAAGGCGTCCCTCTTCTGGCCCAGTTGGTTGAAGAGCAGGTCCTCCAACGGCGGCGGCAGGTCCACGGTGCCCGGTCGGTCGGCAGGGGCGGGCGTTCGCTGGCCCATGGTTTCGCTCAGCGCAGCACGTCGGCGTGCCGCATCAGTGTCTCGCTGCGGTCGGGGCCCAGAGAGACGAGGCTCACGGGTACGCCCACCACCGCTTCGATGCGGGCGATGTAGCGTTCCAGGCTGGCGGGCAGCTGCTCCGTCGCCGTGCAGTCCGCCCAGCCATCCATGTCCTCATAGATCGGCTCCACGCCGGTGGTGATGTCGTAGGGCATGCGATGGCTTACCTGGCCATCGATACGGTAGCCGGTGCAGATGCGGACCGTGTCCATGCCGGCCAGGACATCGGCCTTCATCATGGCCAGCTCGGTGATGCCGTTGATGGTCACCGCGTAGTGCAGGGCGGGCAGGTCCAGCCAGCCGCAGCGGCGGGAACGGCCGGTGGTGCTGCCGAACTCGTGGCCCTTGGTGCGGATGTGCTCACCGATCTCGTCATGGAGCTCGGTGGGGAAGGGGCCGCTGCCCACGCGGGTGCAGTAGGCCTTGAAGATGCCCACGACCTTGCCGATGCGGGTGGGTGCCACGCCCAGTCCCGTGCAGGCCCCGGCGCAGATGGTGTTGCTGCTGGTCACGTAGGGGTATGTGCCGAAGTCGATGTCGAGCAGGGTGCCCTGCGCACCTTCCGCCAGCACGCGCTGGCCCTGGTTCAGCACGCTGTCCAGGTAGTGCTCGCTGTCCACCAGTTGCATGCCCCGCAGTTGGTGCACCGCATCCAGCCATTGCTCCTCGGCCTCGGTGTTCCGTTCCTGCGTGCCGTAGAGGGTCAGCAGCCGTTCATGCTTG
>CAMCAZ010000047.1 GCA_945872795.1 Chryseobacterium gleum | reverse complement strand
GACCTGTCATGGGTACGCGAAGGTAGGATCTGCACCGAACGCGACCGTGACGTTGGGATGTTTTAACGGTTCGGCCCAGTGTCGCAACCCGTAAGTTCCTTCACCATCTCCGCCCCTCTTTCACCTTCCTGCCGCGTTGGAACATTTCGTCGTAGCGCCCGCTACGTCGTGCATGTTCCGCCTTGCATGAAGGCGAAACAGTGGCAGACCTTCAGTGAACCAACTTACGGGTTGCGACACTAGTTCAATTGGTAGGGGAAGCAAAGCACCATTTCTGGTATGGTCACCCTGAACCGATGCCCGTCCCGTATACGCTCCATGAGGTAGGTGCCCCGCATCCGTCCCACGCTGCTTCGCAGATCGCAGGCACTGGTGTAAGTGAACGATCCGCCGCTTTCCAACACGGGGGTGGCACCCACCACGCCAGGCCCCTCGACCTCCGACTTGAGATGCAAGCTGTCCGTGATGAACCAATGGCGCCGAAGAAGTCGCACGCTGTCCCGCCCCTGGTTCGCGATGGTGATGCGGTAGCTGAACAGAAAGCGACCCGCGCGGGCATCACTGTGCGCCTCCTCGAAGCTCGGTTCGGCCGTGATCAGGATATCGTGTGTGACCGCTGTGCTCACTGGTTCGCCTCGCAGGTGTACGTCCTTTACGAGATGCAAGTGTAACGTTCGGGAACACCAATTGGTTGAAGCTGTCGCCATCATACACGATCCGGCTGTTAACAAGGGAAGGTCACTCACCTGCCCCGGATGAGAATACCCCGATACCTTGCCGCCTTTCCGAACGACCATGCGCACCCGCAACTTTTTGACGATCAGTGTATTTCTCCTTCAAATGGCCGCGGTGGCCCAGTACAGTGGTCCGGAAAGTGTGGAGCATGACCCGGTCGGGGACCGCTATTTCGTGAGCAACACCGGTTCCGGCGTGATCAAGGTGCGCACCCAGGCCGGCGCCGTTTCCGACTTCGTTTCCGTGAGCCCGGCGCCTTACGGTCTGGAGATCATGGGCGACACGCTCTTCGCCTGCTCCGGCGGCTCCGTCAAGGGCTACCTGCTCTCTACGGCCGCCCAGGTGTTCAACCGCAACCTGGGTGGGTCCTTCTGCAACGGCATCACCACCGACGGGCGCTTTCTCTACGTCACGGACTTCTCTGCCACCCGCATCTACAAGGTGGATGTGGCCAATAATTCCCACACCATCTTGGTGACCAATACGGCCGGCACGCCGAACGGGATCGTTTGGGACGCCGCCGCTGAGCGTCTGGTGGTGGTCTTTTGGGGAAACAACGCACCGGTGAAGGCCTTCGATCGCAACACCGGGGTCGCCACCACGCTGATCGCCAATACCGGCCTGTCCAACATCGATGGGGTGACCATCGATTGTGTGGGCCGATTCCTGCTCGCCTCGTGGAGCCCCGATCGCATCACCCGCTACGATGCCGACCTCTCCGGACCTGGTGTTGACCTTGCCGTTCCCGGCCTGAACAACCCGGCCGACATCGATTATGACCTGGTGAACGATCGCATCTGCATCCCCAACAGTGGCAGCAATACAGTGACGCTCTTTGATGTGGACTGTTCGACAGGGATCACGGAGCCGGCCCTTGTACCCGTCAGAGCGGTGCCGAACCCCGCATCGGACATCATCCGCTTCGAACCGGCCACCACCCGGCCTGAACGCTACATGGTGATCGATGCGCGCGGATCGTTGATCGCCGGGGGCGTGTTGTCCACGGGTGCCCAGTTGGACATCAGCGTGCTCGGTGCCGGTCTCTACACGGTGATCTTTTCCCGCACAGGAACCCAGGTCAGGATCGTCAAGCAGTAGTTCGATCAGCCTCTTCGACTGTTCAGGAAGCGTACGCCCACCAACCGGTCGCAACGCTGCATCCGGTCGGAGAAATAGACCAGCACCAGGTAATCGTTCTCGGCCTGGTAATGGGAACCCTCCACGGAGATGATATCGGCCGCGGAACCCTCACTGCCGGGTAGTGCATAGGCGAAATCATAGAAGCCCTGTTTGAGCAACAGTTCCGCTTTGTAGGAGGCGGTCTGCGGTTCCCAGCGCATCTGGTTCTGCGGCAGGCAGCGGTTCTCGCTGAAGGCCCCATAGATGTATGGTGCCTGTGCCATCTGCGCTTCCATGGGCAGGGTGAAGTGCACCATGACATAATCCGCTCCCAGCGGGTCGCCATCGAAGAGGTCGTTGCGGATGAAGAAGCGACCGTTGAGGTCGGGCTGATCGAAGTAGACCCGGAAGCTCCGTTTGGGCTCGGCTGTAAGGTGGGCATGATAGACACCCTGCCCGCCGCCGTCATCGATGCGGGCCACCCGCTGGGTGGCGAAACGCAGGTCCTTCAGGTCGAAGTTCCGGTACTCGTTCCCTCCCATGAACAAGCCCTGCTCCGGAAAGTCATACACCAGTTCCGCCCCCCGCATGAACCGCGGTTTGAACCCTGTTCGCAGATCGTCCCAACGCATGTTCTGGAGCATGGCCACATGGATCTCAGCGAACGGGTCCTGCACCGGTAGCTGGGGGTGGCGCACCACCAGGTCCACCTGTTGGGCCACATCACGCAGGTCCACGGTCCGGGAGGCTTGGATCGCCGCATCGATCTCCACACGTTGCTCGAACACCATGAACCGACGCGTCAGCACCAGGTCAGTTTCGTCGCTGTCCCTGAAAACCTTCAGCAGGTAGTTGCCCGAGCGCGTGATCCGGATCATGTCGTTCGGGAAGCTCACTTCATACTGGATGAACGGCTGCAGGGTGTTGAAGCTCTGGCGTCCACTGGGCAGATAGTCGCTCATGGCCCCTTCCAGGTACTGCCCCTGCATCAGGTCACTGGGCTTCCAGTAGGCATCGCAATGGACCAGGGTGTAGGAAAGGTATTCCACATCGGGTTGCAGGTCGTCAAAGCGCAGGACCAGCGCATCGGTGCCGTTCAGTTCTATGATGGGCGGGGCCAGCTCGAATCCCTGCTTGAAGAGCTGCACCGTGCGCACCGAAGGGCTGTAGGTGCGGTCCTCCATGATCAGGTCGTCGGTGGTGACCGGCTCCGAGGCCCCGGCATGGTGATCGCCGGAGAAGGCCGCCACGATCAGGAACGCCCTGGACATCAAGGTCGTTCCCGTGGGAGATGCATGGAAGCTCCTTCGGCCGCCTGAGAGTAGCGAAAAAGCGAAGGTGGACAAGGATTTCAACAACATTGTGATGATCGTCACCAATACCGAAAGTGTTCTACTTTTGGCGTGCCTGTACCCTTGGCAGGCTTTTCCAAGCGCCCATGTCCAAGACCATACGGATCCGCAAAGGACTCGACATCCGCCTCAAAGGTGGTGCCGAACAGGTCCTTGTCCAAACCGAACCAGCAAAGGTCGTCGCCTTGAAACCGACGGACTTCCATGGCCTCGTGCCCAAAGTACTGGTGAAACCCGGCGACAAGGTCCTTGCGGGGAGCCCCCTTTTCGGCGACAAGTACAATGAGCGGGTGCTCTACACCAGCCCCGTGAGCGGTGAAGTGGCCGAGGTGGTGCGTGGCGAGAAGCGCAAGGTCCTGGAGGTCCGCGTGCTGGCTGATGCCCAGACCCGTTACGAGGACTTCGGCGCCGGTGATGCCAATACCATGAACCGGGAGACGGTGCTGCAGAAGCTTCTCAAGAGCGGAGCCTTCGCCTTTGTGCGCCAGCGTCCCTTCGATGTGGTCGCCGATCCGGCACAGGAGCCCAAGGCCGTCCACGTTTCCTGCTTCGACAGCAATCCATTGGGTGTGGACCTCGATTTCGTGGTGCGCAACCACGGAGCCGAACTGCAGGCCGGTATCGACGCCATGGCCAAGCTCACCAAGGGCAAGGTGTATCTCGGGGTCAGCCCCCGGACCACCGCCCAGGAGTTCCTGCAGGCCAAGAATGCGGTCATCAACACCTTCGATGGGCCTCATCCGGCTGGGAACGTGGGGGTTCAGATCCACCACACCTCGCCCCTGAACAAGGGCGATCTGGTCTGGACGGTGGCCGTCCAGGACCTGCTCATCATCGGCCGTCTGTTCCGCACCGGGCATTTCGATGCGACCCGCATGGTGGCCGTGACCGGCTCCGAAGCGAAGGCCCCCAAGTATTACCGCACCTTGATGGGTGCTCCCATCAAGGACCTGGTCGGCATCGTGCCATCCGACGTCCGTGCGGTCAGTGGAAATCCCCTGACCGGGGAACGCGTGAGCAACGATGGTTTCCTCGGTGCCTACCACACCCAGCTGACCCTGTTGCCCGAAGGAGACGCCCCCAAGTTCTTCATCACCGATGGCTGGGCATCGCCTGGCTTCGACATCTTCAGTGCCAATCGCAGCTTCCCCGCCTGGCTCATGCCCGGCAAGAAGTACCGGATGGATACCAACCAGAACGGGGAGGAGCGTGCCTTCGTGATGAGCGGCCAATATGAAGCGGTCTTCCCCTTCGATATCTACCCCGTTCACCTGCTGAAGGCGATCCTGGCGAACGACATCGAACAAATGGAGAAACTGGGGCTTTATGAAATAGCTCCAGAGGACTTCGCCCTGTGCGAGTTCGTATGCACCAGCAAGATCAATTCGCAGAGCATTGTCCGCGAGGGCCTCGATGCGCTGAAGAAGGAAACCACTTAAGCCCGTCACTGCCGTGAAAGCACTGCGTAATCTGGTCGACAGCGTGAAGCCCAACTTCGCCAAGGGCGGGAAGTTGGAGAAGCTCCATTGGGTGTTCGATGGTCTGGAGACCTTCCTGTTCACCCCGGGCCACGCCACTGAGAAAGGTGCCCACATCCGCGATGGCATTGACCTGAAGCGGACCATGAGCATCGTGATCACCGCCATGATCCCCTGCCTCCTGTTCGGCATGTGGAACGTCGGCCATCAGCACTATCTGGCCATCGGTGAGCTCACCGCACTGGGCGATGGCTTCTGGGAGAAGTTCCTGTTCGGCGCCATCAAGGTGTTGCCCATCGTGGTGGTGAGCTACGGTGTGGGTCTGGGTATCGAGTTCCTGTTCACCACCATCAAGGGCCACCCCATCCAGGAGGGTTACCTGGTGAGCGGTATGCTCATTCCGTTGGTGATGCCGGTGGATACCCCGTTGTGGATGGTGGCGATCGGTTCCGCCTTCGCCGTGGTCATCGGCAAGGAGGTCTTCGGTGGTACCGGTATGAACGTGTTGAACGTGGCGCTGACCGCCCGTGCATTCCTCTTCTTTGCATACCCCACCATGATGAGCGGTGACAAGGTCTGGGTGAACACCAGCCTCGAACCCGGTCAGGCCGTGGTGGATGGCTACAGCGGTGCGACCTCGCTGGGGCATGCGGCTGCTGGCAATGTGGCCTCGGTGGTGCCGATGATGGATTCGTTCTGGGGCTTCGAGGCCGGTAGCATCGGGGAGACCAGCGCCTTCGCCTGCCTGATCGGTGCGGCCATCCTCATCATCACCGGTATCGGCAGCTGGCGGATCATGCTGGCGGTGTTACTGGGTGGTGTGGCCATGTCGGGCATCTTCAACCTGGTGGGCCCCTCGCTGAACAACGAGTACATGCAGATCCCCGTGCTGCACCAGCTCATGCTGGGAAGTTTCATGTTCGGCCTGGTGTTCATGGCCACCGATCCGGTGACCGCTGCCCAGACCGAGAATGGCAAATGGATCTACGGATTCCTCATCGGGGTGATGGCCATGCTGATCCGGGTGGTGAATCCGGCCTATCCGGAAGGAATGATGCTCGCCATCCTGTTCATGAACGTGATGGCACCAACGATCGACCACTTCGTGGTCCAGTCCAACATCAAGCGCCGGTTGAAACGGGCTGCGCTGCAAACCGCCTAACGCCAACGGACCATGGCCTTCGATAAGAACAGTAACCAGTTCACGTTCATTTTCGCCATCATACTGGTGGTGGTGGTGGGCACCCTGCTGGCGGTGACCTACCTGGGATTGAAACCGGAGCATGATGAGAACGTGCGCCGCGAGAAGATGCAGAACATTCTTGCCAGCCTGAAGATCGAGGTGGAACGCGATGCGGCACCAGCCCAATACGCCGAGACGATCAAAGAGACCCTGGTCGTTGATGGCACCGGAAAGGTGGTCGAAGGTGATGCCTTTGAACTCGACGTCCTGAAGCAGTTCAAGGATTGGAAGGCCGGCATGGTGAAGGAGAGCGAGCTGAAATACCCCGTTTACAAAGCCAGCAAGGATGGCAAGACCCTGTTCGTGCTTCCCTTGGTCGGCACGGGGCTTTGGGGTCCCATCTGGGGATATGTGAGCATTGTTGATGATGGTCGTACCATCTACGGTTCCACCTTCGACCACAAGGGTGAAACTCCTGGATTAGGAGCTGAGATCTCGTTGCCCGTTTTCGAAGAACCGTTCGAAGGCAAGACCATCACCGATGAGTCGGGTGCGTTCAAGGGCATCACGGTCTACAAGGGTGGTTCCCAGACCACCGACCCCCATGGTGTCGACGGCATCAGCGGTGGGACCATCACCAGCCAGGGTGTGGATGAGATGTTGAAGCGGCTCCTCGCCGTGTATGACCAATACTTGAAGACTCAGGTCGCCGCGCTGGCGGCACCTGCCACTCCGGTCACCTTGGGTGCCGATAGTCTTCGAACGGACAGTATTCTGGTGGATACCACCCAAACGGCAAGCCTGATCACCCCATGAGCACAGCCACTGCAGCTCCCGCGGCCAAACCCGCAGAAGGGCTTTTTAGCAAGAAGAACCGTAAGCTGATCACCGATCCGCTGAACGACAACAACCCCATCACCGTGCAGGTGTTGGGTATCTGCTCGGCCTTGGCCATCACCGTGAAAGTGCAGAACGCCGTGGTGATGAGCCTGAGCGTGCTGGCCGTGGTGGTGGTGGGTAACATGGTGATCAGTGCACTGCGGAACCTGATCCCCGGCCGGATCCGGATCATCGCTCAGCTGGTCATCGCCGCAGGTCTGGTGACCTTGGTGGATATCGTCCTGAAGGCTTATGTGTACGATGTGAGCAAACAGGTGGGTGTCTACGTAGGCCTGATCATCACCAACTGCATCCTGATGGGGCGCTATGAAGCCTTCGCCATGGGCAACAAGGTGTGGCCCAGTGCGCTGGATGGGCTGGGGAACTCTTTGGGCTATGCCTGGATCCTGGTCGTCGTGGGCATCGTCCGTGAGCTTACCGGTTCCGGTTCCGTCATGGGCCTGCGCATCATCCCCGAGAGCTGGTACGCCACCGAGGGTGGTTTCTACTTCAATAACAACATGATGATCCTGCCCCCCATGGCGCTCATCATCGTAGGGATCATCATCTGGATCCAGCGTTCGCGCAATACGAAGCTCATTGAACAAGCCTAAGCACGACGCCCCATGAACCTCGTAAACATCTTCATCAAGGCGGTCTTCATCGAGAACATGATCTTCGCCTATTTCCTGGGCATGTGTTCGTACCTCGCCGTGAGCAAGACGGTGAAAACCGCCGTGGGCTTGGGAGCTGCAGTGATCTTTGTGCTCGGCGTGACCGTTCCAGTGAACTACCTGCTGGAGAACTATGTGCTCAAGGCCGGAGCGCTGGCCTGGTTGGGTGATGACTTCGCCCAGGTCGACCTCAGCTTCTTGGCCTTCATCATCTTCATCGCAGTGGTGGCCGCCATCACTCAACTGGTGGAGATGGCCGTCGAGAAGTTCTCGCCCGCGCTTTATGGAGCCCTTGGTATTTTCCTGCCGTTGATCGCGGTGAACTGTTCGATCCTCGGTGGAGCCCTGTTCATGCAGGAGCGTCAGTATTCAACGGTTGCTGAAGCCACCTCTTTTGCATTTGGCAGTGGTACAGGATGGGCTTTGGCGATCGTCGCGGTGGCCGCCATTCGGGAGAAATTGCGATACAGTGATATCCCAGCCCCTCTTCGTGGATTGGGTATCACCTTCATCCTTACCGGGCTCATGGGCATGGCGTTCATGGCTTTCATGGGAATCAAGCTCTGATACACTACCATGGGTTCCACGATCATCATCACGTTGGCGGTCTTTCTGGTCGTCACTTTGGCCCTCGTTGGGTTGCTCCTGTTCGCCAAGGCCAAGCTCACCTCCAGTGGCCTGGTCAAGATCCGGATAAATGGAGAGAAAACGATCGAGGTCGCGTCGGGTAGCACGTTGCTTAGCACCCTGAGCGAAGCCAAGATCTTCCTGCCCAGCGCCTGTGGCGGCGGCGGTACCTGTGCCATGTGCAAGTGCCAGGTGCTCGAAGGCGGCGGCGAGATCCTGCCCACCGAAGCTCCCTACTTCAGCCGCAAGGCCATCGCCGACAACTGGCGCCTGGGTTGCCAGGTGAAGGTGAAGAACGACATGGACATCAAGGTGCCCGAGGAGATCTTCGGCATCAAGAAGTGGGAGTGCGAAGTGGTGAGCAACTACAACGTGGCCAGCTTCATCAAGGAGTTCGTGGTGAAGCTTCCCCCGGGTGAGCACCTGCACTTCGAGGCCGGTGGATACATCCAGATCGATGTGCCACCCTGCGAAGTGGATTTCAAGAACATCGACATCACGGCACACCCCGAACTGGTGGCCTTGGGCCGCGATCCACAGGATTTCCGTCCCGAGTGGGACAAATTCAAGCTCTGGGACCTGAAGATGAAGAACCCCGAGCCGATCTTCCGTGCCTACTCCATGGCCAACCACCCGGCCGAAGGCAACATCGTGATGCTGAACATCCGCATCGCCACGCCGCCCTGGGACCGTTCCAAGAACACCTGGATGGACGTGAACCCGGGCATCTGCTCCAGCTTCGTGTTCAACTGCAAGCCCGGTGACAAGGTCACGATAAGCGGCCCCTACGGCGAGTTCTTCATCAAGGAGACCGGCGCCGAAATGCTCTACATCGGTGGCGGTGCGGGCATGGCGCCCATGCGCTCGCACCTTTTCCACCTCTTCCATACGTTGAAGAGCGGTCGCAAGGTGACCTACTGGTACGGTGGCCGAAGCAAGCGCGAACTGTTCTACCTGGAGCATTTCAACAGCATCGCCCGCCAGTTCCCCAATTTCAAGTTCTTCGTGGTGCTCAGTGAACCGCACCCGGACGACAACTGGAAGGTGAAAAAGGACGTGAACGACAGTGAAGGTGATGGTTTCACCGGCTTCGTGCACCAGGCCGTGATCGACCAGTACCTGAAGAAGCACGAGTCGCCCGAGGACATCGAGTTCTACTTCTGCGGCCCGCCCATGATGAACGCTGCCGTGCTGAAGATGGTGGACGATTGGGGCGTGCCCAAGGAGAACGTGGCCTTCGACGATTTCGGCGGATAGTCGCACAGGCTCAAATGATCAGCAGATCAGAAAATGGAAAGCCCCGCGTCGTGCGGGGTTTTCTGCTTACAGCGCTGATCGCCGTGGTGGCGGTCGGTTGCGGCGGGTCGAAGAGCGACCTGGTGGTGCTTCAAGGCAAGGCCCAGGGAAGCACCTTCACCATCAAGTACATCGACAGCCTGCAACGCGACCTGAGCGCCCCAGTGGACAGCCTGTTCCGCGTCATCGACCGCAGCTTGAGCCTTTGGGACAGCAGCAGTACGGTCAATGCGTTCAATGCAGCTTCCGATACGTTCGTGAGCGACGACATCCATTTCCGGACCGTGGTGGCGCTCTCCGAGCAGCTTTGGCACAGTACGGACAGCGCCTTCGACCCGACGGTGCTGCCCTTGGTCAGGGCCTGGGGCCTCGGTAAACAGGGGCGCGCCGCGCTGGATACCTCCGCGGTCATGGGCCTCCGCCGCCTGGTGGGGATGGATAGGATCACCATGGACAATGATTGGCGGATCCACGCCACCTGGCCACCACGCATCACTTACTACAAGAGGGAGGCTGCGGTGCAGTTCGACCCCAATGGCATCGCCCAGGGATACACCGTGGACGTCCTGGCCATGTTGCTGCAGCAACGCGGGATCGAGCGGTACATGGTGGAAGTGGGCGGTGAGGTGCGCTGCGCCGGGGTGAACGAGCAGGGCAAGACCTGGGTGATGCAGATCGACAAGCCGCTGGACGGTGATGAGCATGTGCAACAGACCACCGTTCCCTTGCGGGATCGCAGCCTGGCCACCAGTGGCAACTACCGCAAGTTCATCGAGATCGGTGGGCAACGGTATGGCCACACCATCGACCCGCGAACCGGTAGGCCGGCCATGAACACCTTGCTGAGCGCAAGTGTGATCGCCGATGATGCCGCCACCGCCGATGCCCTGGGCACCGCCCTCATGGTGATGGGGACCGAGGAGGCCAAGGGCTGGCTTATGCAGCATCGCGACGTGGAGGCCTACCTGATCAGCGATGACGGGAAGGGTGGCTACGCGGTGTGGAGCACCGCGGGTTGGCCTGCTCAGTGAGGTCGGTCAGGCCTCGATGATGATGCCGGTGCGGTCCAGCAGTCCGCTCAGTCCTTCCGCAGAGAACCGGGCCTTCCGTAAGCGGTTGCGCGTCGGGTCGATGCTGTAATGCACCGCGCTCCGCAGATCGGCACCCTCCAGCACTGTTCCGTCGAAGAGCGCGGCTCCCAGGTCACTCCCGGCGAAGGATGCGTTGTTCAGGTCGGCATCGGAAAGATCGGTCTCCCGCATCCGGCATCCCATGAAACGCGTGCCCTTCAGCTTCAGACCATGGAAGGAGGCCAGGTCGAGGATGCACTGGGCAAAGGAGACCGAGAGCAGAAAGGTGTGGCACCGGTCGAAACGGGCACCCACGAGCTTGCACCGTTCAAAGGTCACTTCCTGCAACGCCGTCCGATCAAGGTCCGCAAGGCTCAGGTCGCAGTCGCGGAAGGTGCATTCCACAAAGGTCCGTCCGGCACACCAAGGCCCCTGAAGGTCACAGGCGATAAAGGTGCAGCGAACGAATTCCGGTATGTCAGTAATGCGCTCCAGTACATCGGCCGTTGTCAGCGTCTCATCTTCAAGTGCCTTGGCCGAGCGGCGCTGCGAGCCCTTCGCGCTCATCGGTTCAGGAGGCGCTCACCTCATCACGTCGGCACTGCTCCTCGGGGCGCGCACCACAGAAGCCGCACCCTCCTCCTTCCGCCTGCACCAAGGGATTGTTGCTGGCGCATGTTCCGGCGAACTCGCCGCCCTTCTTCATCCAGATCTTCACGGCGATGCCGGCGAAGGACAGGCCCAGCAGTCCGATGCCGAGCAAAATGGTGAGCACGGTGGGTGACATGTTCTGCGGTCGGGTAAGGGCGCAAAGTTAGGGTCCTTGCAGGCCCCGGAACGGTCGCTTGACGAATGTCAGGCTGCCATTGCCGGATCGCCGCTATGTTCACCGGAACCGTTCCGCTCATGTCCGACCTGGAGTTCAGACCTCGTTTCCGCTTCACCACCCCGCTCAGTGCAGAGGAGGTGAAGAGCAAGATCATGGCGCGGACCCGCACACAGAATCCGCATGCGCTCGTGCTCGGTGGAACGGGGTTCCATCTGGTCCTCAACTTTCCGGCGAAGGCCCAGCGTTCATGGACCCCGCAGATGGACGTGGACGTGGAGGTGCTGGAGGGAAGGACCGTCGTCCGCTGCCTCATCGGTCCTTCACCCACCATTTGGATGCTCTTTGTGGGCGGCTACATGTTCTCGGCCATTCTCGCCCTGTTGGGTCTTTCCATCGGGGTCTCCCAACAGATCGTGGGCGCCGACCCTTGGGGCTTCCTGCTGGTGGCACCCACGCCCTTCATCGCGCTGGTGCTTTGGCTGATGGCCCAAGGTGGCAAGGTCCGTTCGCGGGATGAGATGCGGGTGCTGAAGGTCTTCGTGGACGATGCCTTGGGCTGTGACTGCTTCGCCCTCGCCGGGCAGGAGTGAGCGGGTACCTTTGCACCTCCCGGATAGCCGCCAACTGGTGAAAGGGTGATCGGATATGCGTATCGGTATCGTCTGTTATCCCACCTTCGGTGGAAGCGGTGTGGTGGCCACCGAGCTCGGTATGGCCTTGGCGGAGAAGGGACACATCGTCCATTTCATCACCTACGACCGGCCGGTGCGCCTGCGCGACCATCCGAACGTCTTCTACCACGAGGTCCGCGTCAGTGACTACCCGCTCTTCGATTACCAGCCCTATGAACTGGTCCTCACGAGCAAGCTGGTGGATGTCGCCAAGTTCGAAGGCCTCGACCTGATGCACGTGCACTACGCCATTCCGCACGCCAGCGCGGCCTGGATGGCACAGCGGATCCTGGCGTCCCAAGGCATCTTCGTTCCGTTCATCACCACGCTGCACGGAACCGACATCACCCTCGTGGGCCGCGACCCCAGTTTCGAGCCGGTGATCACCTTCAGCATGGAACGCAGCAATGCGGTGACGGCCGTCTCCGAGAGCCTGAAGCGGGATACCTACGAGCATTTCCCCCTGAAACGCGACGTGGTGGTGATCCCCAACTTCGTGTGCACGGACATGTACCGTCACACCCCGGATCCCGCGCTCAGGGCCCGCTATGCACCCAATGGCGAGAAGTTGCTGGTGCATGTTTCGAACTTCCGCGCAGTGAAGCGGGTGGAGGATGTGGTGGGCATGTTCCGCATCCTGCGGGAGAAGATGCCCGTGAAGCTCCTGCTCATCGGCGATGGACCGGAACGCCAGCGCATCGAGACCATGTGCCGGCAGCACCAGACCTGTAACGTGATCCATTTCCTGGGCAAGATGACGCGTCCCGAGGAGGTGATGGCGAGCTGTGACCTCTTCGTGCTTCCCAGTGAGAACGAGAGCTTCGGACTGGCGGCATTGGAGGCCATGGCCTGCGGCGTACCGGTGGTGAGCAGTGATACGGGTGGTCTGCCCGAGGTGAACATCCACGGCGTGAGCGGCCTGTTGAACGCAGTGGGCGATACCCGCACCATGGCCGAGAACGCCTACCTCATCCTGAAGGACGCAGCCACGCAGCAACGGTACCGTGAAGGCGCACTGGAGCAGGCGAAGCGTTTTGACCTGCACCATATCCTGCCCCGCTATGAAGCATTGTACGAGCAGGTGGTCGCTGAAGTGAAGGCCTGATGGAATACCTGAGCGAACGGGTCAGCGTCGAACGCAAGGATGGCCGCACGAGCGTGGTGATCAGCGCTCGATTGTCACGTGGCAGGGAAACGCTGCTGGTGACCTGGGCGGTGGCCTGGTTCCTTTGCGGTGCCTATATCATCTATGCACGGATGCAACTGGCCGTTGGCGATCCCGTCCGTCAGTACCTCCTGGTCTTCCTGGCTTTCTGGACCTACTACATGGTGTTGGTGGGAAAGGCCGCCCTTTGGCGCCTGAACGGTTTCGAACTGTGGCGTATCAAGGACGGGACGCTTACCGTGAAGGACAGCCTCTTCGGATATGGCAAGGCAAGGTCCTATTTCGTGGACAACATCCAGAAACTGGGGCTGCTGGCCGTGGATGAGCGCAGTTGGAAATGGCAGCTGGACCAGAGCGGTTGGATGATCGGTGGTGAACGTTTGGGCTTCGAGCACCTGGGCCGCAAGATCATCTTCGGCAAGGGCCTATCGGATGAAGAGGCCCGGCAGCTGGTGCCGCTGTTGAAACATGCGCTCAGCCAAGAGCGAAAGAAGACCTGAGCACTCAGCGGGATCTGGAGCCTCAGTTGCGTTCGATCCGGAACACATTCCCCTTCAGGCGCAGGGTGCGTTCGCCGTCCACCATCTCCTCCAACACCATGGCCCGTGCTGCCGGTGTCGCCATCACCTCATCGATGCGGAGCACGGCACCGGCGGGCACCCCGGCGACGATCAACGCGTTCAACAGCTCTCCACGCTCGCGCGCCTCCATGGCGGTGGACAGTCGCTGGGCCAATGCGCCGCGGTGGCGCACACGGGCCGTGTTGCTGGCGAATTCCGTTTCGTCCGGGATCTCTTCGAGGCCAAGTGTCGTGCACAAGGCCTTGAACTGAGCATCACTGCCAACGGCCAGGATGATGCGCCCGCCATCGGCGCAACGAAAGGTCTCGCCATAGGGTGCGATGTTCGGATGCAACGTTCCCAAGGGTTTTGCCACCGCGCCGGCCATCAGGTGGTTGCTGGCCTGGTTGATCAGTCCGGCCAACGCGGCTTCCTCCAGGGAGACCTCCACATAGGCGCCTTCTCCCGTGCGTTCCCGCTGCAACAAGGCCAGCAGCAGGCCTTCCTTCAACTGGTGTGCAGCGAGCACATCGATCAGCGCGATGGGCAGCTTGGCCAAGTGGTCGGCATCCGTACCCGTCATGCTGATGTAGCCGGTCTCGGCCTGCAGCACCACATCGAATGCCGGCCGTTCGGGTTGGTCCGCGAAACCCTTGATGTGACCGTGCAGCAGGCGCGGGTTCACGTTCCGCAAGCGTTCGCGGGCAAGGCCCAGCTTCTCCGCATCGGCCGCCAGATGGTTGGTGATCAGCATGTCGGCCTTCGCCAGGAGGGAATCAAAGACCGCACGGTCCTCTTCCGACCGCAGGTCCAGAAAACGGTGCTCCTTGCCCCAGTTCACACTGCTGAAATAGGCGCTGACCGGCGAGCGTGGATCTTCGGTGGTGAGCTTCCACTGGCGGGTCACATCCCCGCCGGCCCGTTTGTTCTCGATCTTGATCACCCGCGCACCAAGCTCGGCGAAGTGCATGCCCACGCTGGGCCCGGCCAGGATGCCGGCGGTTTCGATCACCAACAGGTCGTTCAGCATGTGGCGAAGGTAGCGGGACAGGCAGGGCTCGATCATCAAGTGCCCAGGACCTGATCGACCTCCCTGCGGTCGGTCGGACCAGGTTTGGCCGTGAAGTGGATCCAGCCCTGCTCGCTTCGCTCCCTGGGGCTCTTTCGTGCCCGCCCTCGCTCAAGCTTTGCTTGGCTCGGGCGCGAGGTTTTGAAGAGGACTGGATTGACCTCCCTGTGGTCGGTCGGACCAGGTTTGGCCGTGAAGTGGATCGAGCCCTGCTCGCTTCGCTCCCTGGGGCTTTTTCGTGCCCGCCCTCGCTCAAGCTTCGCTTGGCTCGGTCGTTCACGAAAAAGCCCCGACCGCTTCGCGGTCAGGGCTTCATCATCAAGTGCCCAGGACTGGACTCGAACCAGCACACCGGTTAAGGCACTACCCCCTCAAAGTAGCGTGTCTACCAATTTCACCACCTGGGCAGGTCTGCAGTTGTCGGACTGCATTGGTGAGGGGCGGCAAATATACAAGTCGCCGACTATTTCCGCTCTTTGGTCTGATCCACCCGTCGTTGCATCAGTTCGGTCCGGATGGCCGCCACCTTTCGGGCATGCTCGGGATCGATGGTCTCCTCCTGTTCGTTGAAGGCCTCATAGGGCTCCCTGGTCTCCGGATACAGCAGGGTCAACGGATAGGCGTGTTCGACGCTCACGCTGCCCTCCTGCCGGGGAGCTTGGTGACCTTGGATGTGCTTGGGCTGGTCATTCATGATTTTGGATCTTGATACCTCCTTCACACCCCCCTGCTTGACCACAGGTATAAAGGTCCATGCACCAGCACCGGATCGGTTCGCCGAACGTGTCAACTTTTGTTATACCCGGTGAAGTATCCGTCGCCCTTCCAGCAATCGGTGTACCGGAGCTTCCTGCATCTCCGCCATTGCTTCGTGCGGGACAGGCTTCTTGCCGCCAAGCCTTGAATAAGAAGACCCCGGCTTTCGCCGAGGTCTTCGTAGTGATCCCGCTGGGGCTCGAACCCAGGACCCCAACATTAAAAGTGTTGTGCTCTACCAGCTGAGCTACAGGATCTTCAGCCCATCCCGTCGACCAGGGTCGTTGCAATGGGAGCGCAAAAGTAACGATCCACGGCGAACGACAAAACGCGGAGCACTTACTTCTTCTCGATGATCGGCAAGCGCTCGTAGGGTGCACTGCGGTCGAAGAGGTAGCGGAACGTGGCCAATGTCCTGTAATTCACGGCTTCCAGGTTCTGGCATACCTTGATCATGCGCGGGTTGAAATCGCCGATCCAGGTCAGCACGGTATCCTGATAAAGTCCCGGCTCCACGATGTTCTTCTCCGCGTAGCCGATGAGGGCACCTTCCAACCCCTTCCCCTGGAACTCCTTGGCCACACCGAACACGATGCCGGTCATGGTCTTCACCGTACCACGCCACTTATGCCACAGGAACTTGAGCTTGCCGATCCAGTTAAGGTCGCCGTTCACGTGTCGGAAGATCTCGTTCAGCTCAGGCAGGCTGATGTACATGGCGATCGGGCGGTCCTTGTATCGGATGAAGATCAGCAGCCGGGGGTCCATCACGGGTTTCATGGCCTTCACGATCTTCATCGCCGTGGCCACCTCCATGGGCTTGTGGTTCTCATGGTCCACCCAGGCATCGTTGTACACGGTGCAGAAATCCTCGGCGAGCTGTTCCATGCTGCGTCCACGTGCATCGTGCATGTGAATGTCCGGATCGATCTTCAGCTGGGCGTACTTCCGTTGAAAAATGGCCTGCACGGGGGCCGCCACTGCGCGCTTGAAGAAGAGCTGATTGAAGTAGAGCTTGAATCCGTAGTTCTCCAGCAGCTGCCGATAGTAGGGCGGATTGTAGTTGGTACCATACAGCGGTGGATCGGTGAAGTTCTCGATCAGCAGGCCCCAGAACATGTTGCGGTCGCCCAGGTTGATGGGGCCGTCCATGGCCTGCATTCCCTGTGCGCTCAGCCAATCGCGTGCAGCATCCAGCAGGTGGTCCGCTGCGGCCTGGTCATCGATGCACTCGAAGAAACCGATGCCGCCGGTGGGCTGTTTCTCCGTGTAGGCCGTCTTGGGATTGATGAATGCCGCCACGCGACCGATGGTGCCGCCCTTGTCATCGCGCAGGACCCAGCGTATCGCCTTGCCTGCCGGAGCGTGTTCTGCGTTCAGGAGTTTGTTCTGCTTCGGGTCGAACACCTTGGCCACATCCTGCTTGAGGTGCGGTATCCAGTTGGTGTCGTTCCGATAGATGCTCCAGGGCAGGCGCAGCCATTCGCGCTCGGTGCTTGGGTCCGTGACTTCAATGAGTTCCATGATGCTTCCCGCGAAGGTGCGATCTTTCGCCGACAGATCATGAAGGAACAGTCATCATCGGGCACCGCGTCAACTGCTCGGCCCATCCTCCTCATCGGCTTCATGTGCAGTGGTAAATCCACCGTGGGCAAGGTATTGGCCCCTTTGCTGGGCCTGCCTTTTGTGGACCTGGACCGTGTGATCGAGCAACGCGTGGGGCCGATCACACCGTATTTCCAGCGCGAAGGGGAGGAGGCCTTCAGGGTCGTGGAGCACGAGGTGCTCGTGGATCTGCTCAATGGGCCGCCCTGCGTGCTGTCCAGCGGAGGTGGAACCCCTTGTGAAGGGGACAATATGGCATTGATGAAAGCAGCGGGGACCGTGGTCTGGCTGGATGTTCCGTTGGCCGACCTGATGCCCCGGATCGAGCGTGCCGGGCGCGACCGACCGCTGCTCTTCGGGCTCAGCGGGGATGCGCTCCGGAACAAGGTGGAGGAACTTCTGGCCGCCCGTGAGCCCGTCTACGCCCAGGCACACATGATCGTGCAGGCGGGGCCAGCACCCGCCGTGGTGGCCGAACGGATCATCCGTTCGCTGGAGTTTCAGGCAATGTAGACGGTGTCCTTGCGGCCGAGCTCCACGCTGATGTGCTCCTGTGTGGTGGTGCTCAGCGTCAGCCCGACAATGTCTGCGCGAATGGGGTAGGAGCGATGACGCCGGTCCACCAGCACCACGGTTGTCAGGCGTTTCAGGGGGACCGATACGAGGTGCGCCGCAGCGTGCATCAGCGTGCGACCGCTCATCAGGACATCATCCACCAGCACCACGGTCCGGTCCCGGAGCGCGTCCAGTTCAAGGGATAGCTTCACCGGGGCTTCCAAGGGCTTGTCCTTGTCCAACTGCAGGGTCACCAGGTCTACCTCCAGCTCCGAGATCTCCTTCAACCGGGTCTGAAGACGCTTGGCCAGGGCGAGCCCGCGCGGTGCAATGCCCACCAGGATGATGCCCTGCTCCTCATGGTTCTCCTCATACAGTTGATGGGCGATGCGCTCCAGCTTGCGCTGCACTCGCTCGTGGTCCAATACAATGGTGCGTTCGCTCATGTCTCCGGCTAAGGTACTGTGCTCGTCGAAGAGGGATGCCGCTCACGGGGCGATCATCGTTCCTCCGATCTGTTGTCCATCGTCCGAGCGCAGGGACCAGATCAGTGCACTGGTCGTTCCGTCGGGAAGCGGTATCCAACGCTCATCACCGGCTGCCAAGCGTTCGTGGAACCAACGCCTTCCGGCACTGTCAATGACCTCCAAGGTGCCCGCCGCCGGTCTGTTCCGAACAAGAAGGCCGCCGTCGCGCAGGCTCAAGATGGGCTTTCCCGGATCAGGCAGCTCCGGTGTTCGAGTACCGGTGAGGTTCACCAGGATGGTGTCCGTATCGCTCCTTCCACAGGCATCCGTCACGCTCAGGGTCACGGTGTAGATGCCGCTGCTGGCATAGGTATGGAGCGGGTCGGCATCCACACTGGTGGACCCGTCCCCGAAGGACCATTCCTGCTGGATGGCACCGCTGGTGTTGTTGGCGAAGAGCACGGTGGTGCCGCTCACCACGTTCAGATCCGCGCTGGCCACCGGGTCGTTCACGCCGATGTTCCAGGTCGCCGTGCTGTCGAGGACCATCGTGCTGGACAACTGGGAGATGAACTGCTGTTGCTCCAGCGAAAGGCCGGCAGGAACAAAGGAAGCCTCCTCGCTCGAATGCCGGAAGATGGTGTTGAACAAGGTGCTGGCCGCCATGTAGCTGCCCGTCACATTGGGATGGCTGCCATCTGTATAGAGGGCTGTGGTTGGCTGGTCTGCGCGGAACGCCGCCCACACGGCGCCCACGGGAGCGCACCACGCCTGGTTGGTGTACGCCAGGTCCAGGTAGCTCTCCCGCAGGCGTTGCTGCATGCCTTCATAGGTGCACAGCGGTGGGTAGGAGGGACAGTTCTGCGCGTCGCCGTTCTCGCGTCCCCAGGTCATCAGGAACACAGCTTCGGTACAGGGGTTCGCCGCACGGACCTGTTCAACGAGGAGCGCGGCGTAGGGGGCCACATCCTCCGCCACCTGTTCCGGTGGGAAGGCCGGCCGCTGGCTCTGCTCCTGCAGGACCACGAAGTCCCAATCGCCCTGCGCAATGGCGTTCTGCGTGGCGCTGTTGGTCACATGCCCTTCAAAGGTGAAACCTCCGGGCGCTACCATGCCCGTCTCCACCTCCTCGCCCAGCGATGCGGCCAGCTGGGTGAACATCCCCGGAAGATCGTTCGAGTAGGTGTAGCTGTTGCCGATGAACAGCACCCGGGTGCTCTGTGCACTACCGATCAGTGGAACGACAAAAAGGAGGAGAAGCCCGATGCGCATGGCCCAAAAGTAGCTGGCGCCCATCTTCGTCCCTTTCAGTGCAGTTAATGGCGGAGGTAGGTGTGCACGTTGCTTCCCTTGCCGTAATGCACACTTTCCGGTAGTCGTGTCCCCGTGTATTTGAGCACGCGATCGAACAGGTCCAGCAGCTGTGGGGTGAGCCGTTTGAAGCGGATGCAGGACCGGCCGTGGTCCTGCACGATCAGGTCGTTCCTGAATGCGTCCAGCAGGTCATAGGGCATGATGTATAGCGCCATGAAGTGCTTCTGGTTGGCCAGCGCACAGAAGGGTTCGCCGTCCAGGTGATAGGTGGGCATGTTGCAGGCCATGTCCTCTTGTGCATCCGTCCAGATGCGGAGGACCATCTCACGCATCACCGTCAGATCGGCGCGCCGATCCTCGGGCAGTGATGCCCAATAGTCCTCCAAGGTTGGTGTGGGTCTTTTCCTGCGGTAAGGCATGGCTTTGTCCGGGGAAGTTGGTAAGAAATCTGCGAACGACCGCATTATCCTACCACGTCCATCTCCAGGATATCGTCCAGCCGCACTTCGTCACCATGGTCCATCCGCAACCATTCAGCCCTTTCACGGTGGAACAGATCGACGATATAGCCTTCCCATACAAGGCCATGTTTCATAGTGAATCTCACTTTCTGCCTCAGCGTGGCCGCGGCCTCGTATCGGTCGTACAGGTTGCAGTCGATCGGTACGTATGCGGTGGGTTTGTTGGCGCACAGCCACAGCTCTCGACCTGCGCGTGGTGCAATGGAATTGTGGCAGGTCTCCAAGGAGCAATGCGCGAAGTGTCGGCGGAAAAGAGGCTCGTAGTCCGCCTTGGAACCGCCAAAGGGTGGACGGTCGGCATTGAGCGTATCGTTGAAGAGCACACCCACCAACCTTCCGCCCGGTGCGAGCAGTTGTTCCATGTGTGCCACATAGCGTTCGCGCAACGCCGGGTCCAACGCACAGAAAAAGGTCTGCTCCAGGATACGGTCGTATTGCCCTTGATGCTGGAAGAAGTCGCCCACAATGAGGTGTTCCTTGGGGAAGTCGGGACAACGTGAAAGCAGGCCGTGGAACGGCGCGTCCGTGAGGTCGATCACAAAGACCTTGCGAAAGCCGAGGCGGTGTGCGTATTCCGCTTCCCAGGCGCGGCCACCACCGGGGATCAGGATGCGAAGGTCCTTATCGACGAGCTGGTCGATGTATGCCTTCAGCGGGGTGGAGGGGCCACCGAGGTCCCAGCCGGTCTCGGCCTGGGCGTAGCGCTGCTCCCAATAATTGCGGTCCAGTTCCATCACGCAAAGTTCACGCTTGTTACACGTGGGAACCGGGAATGGACGTGGATGAACATGAATGAATGCCGGACCAGCAGGCTCACTATTTCCGATCATGCACGTCCATTCCCGGTTCTATCCCTTCATCGCTTTACCAGCCGCACCACATTCTCCACATGGTAGGTATGTGGGAACATGTCGATCGGTTGCACGAAGTCGATGCGGTACTGCTCATTGAGGATCGCCAGGTCGCGGGCTTGCGTGGCGGGATTGCAGCTGACGTACACGATACGCGGTGGGGCCAGTTCCAAGAGGTGGCGCACCACGGGCTCGTCCATGCCGGCGCGCGGCGGATCGGTCACCACCACATCGGGCTTGCCGTGCTGCGCCACGAAGGCGGGATCGAGCACCTTCTTCATGTCGCCCGCCGCGAAGCTCACGTTGGTGATGCCATTGAACGCGGCGTTCACGCGGGCATCGGCCACACTCTCGGGTACCAGTTCCACACCGGCCACATGCTTCGCAGCAGCGGCGAGGTAAAGCGTGATGCTGCCTGCACCGCAATACAGGTCGTATACGTTCTCGGCACCGGTCAGTCCGGCCAGTTCGCGTGTCAAGCGATACATGGCGATGGTCTGCTCGGGGTTGGTCTGGAAGAAGGTCTTCGGCCCGATCCGGAAACGAAGCGGTTTTCCACCGGGTCCATCGGGAAGTTCTTCCACCAGGTGATCGCGCCCATGGAACACGTGGATGTCCAGGTCGAAGATGGTGTCGTTCTTCTTCGTGTTCACCGTCCACAACACGCTGGTGAGCTGCGGGAAGGCCTGCACCAGATCACTGAGGATGCGTTCGCGCGCTTCCATATCCTCATGGCCAACGGACAGCAGCACCATGCATTCGCCGGTCGTCGTGGTGCGGATGAGCAACGTGCGTAGAAAGCCCACATGCTCACGCTGGTCGTAAAAGCTGAGGCCATGCACCCGAGCGTGCGCCCGGAAGAAGTTGCGGATGGCATCACTTGGTGCGGGCTGAAGGTGGCATTCGCTGATGTCCAGCACCCGATCGAAGCGCATGGGGATGTGGAAGCCCAAGGCATTGCGGTCTGTCATCCCGGGCTCGACCCGGGATGTCACTCCGGCCTCCGACCCGGAGTCGCCCAAATGCTCAGACGCACTTCCACCTGAAGCGTCCATCTCCTCCTTCGTGAACCACCGTGCATTGCAGAACGAATACTCCAGCTTGTTCCGGTAGTGCGTCAGGCTCGGCGATCCCATGATCGGTGTCACCGCCGGAAGCTCCAGCCCACCCAGACGCTCGAGGTTATCGATCACCTGCTGCTGCTTGTACTCGAGCTGTTTGGAGTAGGAGAGGTCCTGCCACTTGCAGCCCCCGCAGGTGCCGAAGTGCTTGCAGAACGGTGTGATACGGTCCGGTGAAGGAGAAACGATCCGCGTGGTGATCGCCTCGGCGTAGTTGCTCTTCTTCTTGGTCACGCGGACATCCACCACATCGCCCGGTACGGCACCGGTCACGAACACCACCAGTCCGTCCTGCTTGGCGATGGCCTTGCCTTGGGCACCCGCGCTGGTCACGGCCAGGTTCTCGATGAACAGGGGCTCTTTGTACTTGCTGCGGCGCATGGGTCTCGGAGTGGTCAATGGCACGGCCTGCATATGGGCCGCGAAGGCGGCGAAGATACCCTAGTTTTGCAGGCTCATTCATCGCCGACCCCGCGCCTGCCAAGCTATGCAGCACACCTCCACCGCCCCAAGCAAGTCCCAGAAAGCCATCGCCCTTGAGGAGCGCTACGGCGCCCACAATTACCACCCACTGCCGGTGGTGCTGGACCGTGGCTTGGGCGTCTTTGTGTGGGATGTGGAGGGCAAACGCTACTACGACTTCCTTAGCGCTTACAGCGCCGTGAACCAGGGTCACTGCCACCCGCGCCTGGTGAAGGTGATGCAGGAGCAGGCCACGCGCATGACGCTGACCAGCCGGGCCTTCTACAACAGTGTGCTGGGCGAGTACGAGCGTACCGTGTGCGAGACCTTCGGCTACGACAAGATGCTGCCCATGAACACCGGCGCCGAGGCGGTGGAGACCGCCATCAAGATGGCGCGCAAGTGGGGCTACGAGAAGAAGGGCATCCCGTCCGGGCAGGCGAAGATCATCGTCTGCGAAGGCAACTTCCACGGCCGCACCATCACCATCGTGAGCATGAGCACCGACCCCGACAGCCAGGGCGGTTTCGGGCCCTTTACGCCCGGTTTTGAGGTGATCCCCTACGACGATCTTCCCGCGCTGGAGAAGGCCTTGGAGGATGCGAACGTCTGCGCCTTCCTCGTGGAGCCCATCCAGGGCGAAAAGGGCGTGTACGTACCGGCTGATGACTACATCACCCGCGCCATCGCCGCCTGCAAGGCCCGCAACGTGCTCTTCATCGCGGACGAGATCCAGACGGGCATCGCACGCACCGGACGACTGCTGGCCTCCTGCCACAACAACGGCTGCAGCTGCCCCACCGGCCAGTGCGAACAGCGCGCTGGCGTTTCACGGCCGGATGTGGTGATCCTCGCAAAAGCCCTGAGCGGTGGCATGTACCCGGTGAGCGCCGTGCTGGCCAGTGATGCGGTGATGGACGTCTTCACCCCCGGCACCCACGGCAGCACCTACGGCGGCAACCCCATGGGCGCCCAGTTGGCCATGGAGGCATTGGCCATCGTGAAGGACGAGCGCCTCACCGAGAATGCCGAGCGCCTGGGCCACCTCTTCCGGGCCGAGATGCAGAAGTTGGTGGACGAGTTCACTTATGTGAAACTGGTCCGAGGAAAGGGACTGCTCAATGCCGTGGTGATCGAGTCGCGCACCGCTGCTGATGGCTCACCGAGAACAGCTTGGGAACTGTGCCTGCTGCTGCGTGACAATGGGCTGCTGGCCAAGCCCACCCACGGCGACATCATCCGCTTCGCACCACCCTTGGTGATCACCGAAGAGCAGCTGATGGAGTGCTGCCGGATCATCGCGCTGAGCGTGCGGCAGTTCGCGTGATGCGTTCCGCCTGACGAGCTACTTTTGAAGCTTATCAAGTCTGCTCACCCAGCGCTCAAGGCGAGGCTGTCGGTGACTTTGCTTAGTTTCTCCGGCCATGATCGACAAACCCTCAGGCGAGATCATCCTGTTCCCGCGTGTCGACGGGGCGCCTGCGTTGGAAGTACGTTTGGACGGGGATACCGTTTGGCTGACACAACAGCAGCTCGCGGACCTGCTCCAGACTTCGCGGACCAACGTGGTGGAGCACATCCAGAACATCTATTCCGAAGGTGAACTGGTCGAGGAGGCAACTTGTCGGGAATTCCGACAGGTTCGTTTGGAAGGGCAACGGGAAGTGTCCCGATCCATTCCGCACTCCAGGAGCTCCTTCCAGTAGTTGCCACCGCCCTGCCCTTTCAAGCGGGCATCATCCATGGTGAAGCCCTTGACGAGGTACTCGCGCAGGCGCTCAGTGGCCCAGATGCGGAAACGCGTAGCAATACCCGACCGGACCCGATAGCCGAGCGAGATGATCATGTCCAGGTTGTAGCCGAGTTCCGGGCACAGGGTCATCAACCCACCTACATGAAGGACTGGCTCGCTCACTTGGACCGCCTGATACTGGCGATGGAGGCCAAGACATTGGCCGGTGCTGGTACCGTGAGCCATGAGCAGGCCATGGCCAAGGCGGAAGAGGAGTACGACAAGTATCGAGCGCAACTGAGCGCGGCACCATCCGAAGCGGAATTGGATTACCTGGAAACGCTAAAGAGCGTGCAGCGGAAGGTGCAGGGTAGGAAGAAGGAGTAGGTCCGCTCCGCACCGCCGCTCCTGATCACCGAGGAGCAGCTCATGGAGCGCTGCCGGATCATCGCACTGAGCGTGCGGCAGTTCGCGTAGGGCCTTTACCGGGCACCAGGCCGAATGATGGGCCCGTCTTGTGCCGCTATCAAGGGGGGCGGCATCACGGGCCGGGCCCACTGCTCAGATCCCGTAGAACTTCTTCGCGTTCTCGATCATGATGGTGAACTCCTCCTCGTTCGGGGTGTCCGGGGTGGCATTTTCGATGAAGGTGCCACCAACCACGCCCACATCATTGATGCCCGCATCGGGGAGTTGCTTGGGGAAGAGGTAGAGCGAGCGCTTCACCTCCTGGCCGGAACGGGTCTTGTCCTTGTCGAAGTAGACCAACAACATGTACTGCAGGTTGGCGGGGACCTGGTCCTTCAGCATGATCAGGTGGCCTTGCACCGGTGCCACCTCTACGTCCTTGCTGAGGTTCTGTGCCCCAAGCCCCGAGCAGTTGAAGACCACCGGCGTAGCCACATCCGCCAGTTGGTCCACCTTCCGCGTAACGAAAGTGACCTTGTCGTTGAGAAATTCCCTCAGCGACCGCATCATGATGGCCGTGTCGATGAAGATGCCGTCATCGTAGCTGACCATGTGCCGCTGGGTGCCGTTGCCGAAATCGACCATCACATCCTTCGCCGGTTGCATCACCTTGCCCACGTAGGGCTCCAGGCCGGATTCATCCCGGTTCTCGAAGTAGGTGGGTAGGATAACGGCCCCTTTCTTGAAGTCCTCATGCTGTCCCTTGGCGATTCGGTCGTAGAACCTGTACGCGTCGATGCCGATCTGGTCGATGAGCGGCTGCAGTTGCGGATTGTTGCTCATGGACACTGGCGCCAGCAGCCCGCCTGCGTTGTGGGAGGTCAGGTTGTCAAAGGAGGCGGCAACGACCGTCACGTTCGTGAAGCCGCGTTTTACCAGATCATAGGCCGTGCAAAGGCCAAGGACGCCCCCGCCGATCACGGTGATGGCCTCGTCCATGGAGATGGCCTTCGTGGTCTGTGCCGTGACCAGGTCCACCACGTACTTCGCCGAGCCGGGCCCCAACGTCCAGCCGCTTCCGCCGTGGCCATAGTTGTGCCCGACCAGTTGCTCCCCCAGGAACTCGATGGACATGTTCGGCGACCCTTTCCGCAAGGGACGGTAGCACAGGATCCGCTGTCCCAGGTAGGCGCCGTCCAGTTTCGGTGGTGTCAGTTTGCGCACCTCCACCGGCGTGCCCGATGCGGTGGCACAACCAGTGAGGTACAGTGCTGCAGAACCTGCGGCAATGGAATAGATGAAGTCTCTCCTGTTCATGGGGGGCGTTTGTGTTCTCCTGTTCGGTGGATCTTCTCCCGGTGTCCGATGGTCGCCGTATCGGTGAAACGGTATTGCGGAAAGGCACCGAGGCGCTGCACTTAGGTGGCGTAAGGTATGTGCTCGTAACAGATGAGCAGGCAGGCGGCGGCGGTGCGGTGTGCGTTGTTGGCTGTTGGCCTCGGTCCATGTAGGGATCCGAGCCTTGGCAGGCCCCGCATGGTGTATTATCACAGCGCTTCCTGTGCCCCCCCCTGCATTGGGTGGTGCCACAGGTCGTCTGCGTGGGTTAGCCGGATCGAAATCGAGGACTCGTAAGGCAGTGATATCCAAGTGAACGAAACCAGGCCGCTCACTCCTTCACGAACCGCTCCACCCACATGCCAGCAGCACCGGTGATCACGCACCCATAGCTGCCCGGCGCCAGCAGGCCTACATCGATGGTGGTGGCCTTGCCGTTCACGCTCCGATCCAACAGGATGCGTCCGGTGGATTCCACGATGCGCAGCCTAGCCGTATCGATGCCTTCGGGCATGGTGATGGTGGGTGCGCAGAGTGTAAAGATCGGAGTAGAACGGTAGCGCAACGGCGATGGTTGATCCGATCAGCGGGGTAGGAGGGGAACCGGACCGATGATACGGCAGCCGCGTGCTCCCTACTGGCGGTGGTCATTCGCAGTTCACCGCTGTTGCGCGGCTTTGCGCGGAATGGCGGTCAACGTTTTGCAGATTGGCGATGAGCGGGCTTTTCAGCACAAAAGTTAGTTCGGAGAACTGAACTTTCGGCTACAACAAAACTGTCAAGCGGAGACGAAACCCCGCCTATTGCCAATGTGCTGTTAGCACCAGTGTTTATTTCCATTTTGAATATTTCTTGTCCAATAGTTCTCTGACAATTTCATAATTTAACCAAGTGTCTTCCACTCCATAAATACTTTTGTTTTTTCTTGTCAAGAAATTTAATTTCTCATAGTCCTTGAGGTA
>CAMCAZ010000046.1 GCA_945872795.1 Chryseobacterium gleum | reverse complement strand
CGCTTGTTCAAGAAGAAGGAGTGAACGGAACTACGCAAAGGCCTGCATATCGCAGAGCTTCCGGTACTGGCCGTTCGCCGCGAAAAGCTCGGCGTGGGTGCCGCGTTCGATGACGCGGCCCTGTTGCATCACGCAGATCTCATCACAGTGCTGGATGGTGCTGAGGCGGTGCGCGATCACCAGGCTGGTGCGACCTTCGAGCATCTTGAAGAGCGCGTCCTGCACGAGCCGTTCACTTTCGGTGTCCAGTGCGCTGGTGGCCTCGTCGAGGATGAGGATGGGCGGGTTCTTCAGTACGGCCCGGGCGATGCTCAGGCGCTGTTTCTGACCCCCCGAAAGGCGGTTGCCGCCGTCGCCGATGGTGGTCTGGTAGCCGTTCTCCAGGGTGGTGATGAACTCGTGCGCATTGGCGATGCGGGCGGCCCGCTCAATGTCGGCCTGGGCCACACCCGGCGTACCAAAGGCGATGTTGTTCGCCACGGTATCATTGAACAGGATGCTGTCCTGGGTGACGATGCCCAACAGTGCGCGTAGGTCACGGATGCCGAGGTCGCGGAGGTCGTGCCCGTCGATGAGCACCGACCCGCCGGTGACGTCGAAGAAGCGGGGGAGCAGATTCGCGAGCGTGGTCTTGCCACTGCCGCTGGTGCCCACGAGGGCCACGCTGGTCCCCTTGGTGATGGTGATGCAGATGTCCTGCAGCACGGCGGGGCGTTCGGCAGCGTCCCGGCCTGTGGGGGCGGTGTCGTACGCGAAGGTCACGTGGCGGTATTCGATCTGCTGTTCGAAGCCCGTGATGGGTTTCGCGGCGGGCTTCTCCTTCACGGTGTTCTCCACGGCCAGCAGGTCGAAGATGCGCTCGCCACTGGCACCGCCGCGGGTGATGGCGGACCAACCCTGGGAGAAGCCCTTGATGGGCGCCAAGAGCTGGGAGAAGATGATGATGAAGCCCAGGAAACTGTCGCCGGTGAGGGAGGGCTCCACACCCAGCACAAAGGACCCGCCGATGTAGGCGATGGCAGCCATCACCGCGGCCCCCATGGTCTCGCTGAGCGGCGAGGCGATGTCCTGCCGGTTGAGCATGGCGATGCTCGAGCGCATCAGCAGGTCGTTGTCGCGCTGGAAGCGGCGTTCCATGTCGGCCTCGCCATTGAAGGCCTTGATAACGCGGATGCCCGAAAGCGTCTCCTCCACCCGGGCCAGCAGGTCGGCGCTCTTCTCCTGCACGCGGGCGCTCTTGCGCTTCAGGCTCTTGCTGATGCGGGCGATGAGCAGGCCGCTGACGGGCAGCAACAGGAGCGAGATCAGTGTGAGCTGCGGCGACAGCGTGAGCATGGTGGCCAGGAAGAGCAGCACGGCGATGGGTTCGCGGAACACCATCTCGATGTAGAACATCACCGAATACTCCACCACATGCATGTCGTTGGTGATCAGCGCCAGCAGGTCGCCCTTGCGCTCACCGGCATGGTAGCGAAGCGGCAGTTCCAGCAGCTTGCCGTAGATGCGGGCCCGGATGTCGCGCACAATGAGGTTGCGGAAGTTGCAGATGGCGACCAGTGCCAGGTAGCGGAACAGGTTCTTGAAGAGGAAGAGCACCACCACGGCCATGCTGATCACCAGCAGCGCCCCCATCTGTCCGCGGGCCTCGATCAGCTGGGTGAGCAACCAGTTGAAGGTGCCCTCGAGCCCCTCGCGGTTCCACAGTGCCTCGGGACGGACGTGCACAGGCTGGACCTGTCCGAGCAGCAGCCGCAGGAAGGGGATGAACAGCAGCAGCGAGGCCAGGTGGAAGACCGTGCCGAGCAGGTTGAACACGGCATTGAGCACCGCGAAATGCCGGTAGGGCGCGCCGAAGCGAAGGATCCGGAAGAAGTTGCGCATGGGCCAAGGGCGAAGGTAGCGTCCTTGGACCATGCCGGAGGTCGCTGCCCTTCGGCGGCGGCCGGGGCCCGCTCCATGGCATAGCGCCCGGGGGCGCTACCTTCGCGATCCCATGGACAGCGTACGACAGAACAAGGTGAACAGCCTGCTCCAGCGCGAGCTGGCGGTCATCTTCCAGCAGGAGGCCCGCAACCTGCTTCCAGGCAGCCTCATCACGGTATCAGCGGTGCGCGTGAGCCCCGACCTCGGCCTGGCCAAGGTGTACCTCAGCCTCTTCCCCGTGAAGGACAAGAAGGCCGCGATAGCGCTCATCAAGGAGCATTCACACCGGCTGCGTGGCCAATTGGGCCACCAGGTGGGCAAGCAGATGCGCGTGGTGCCCGACCTGCTGTTCTACATCGACGATTCGTTGGACCGCGCCGAGGAGATCGACAAACTGCTCAAGGGCGCGTAGCATGCAGTACGATCCGGTCAAGCGGCGGCTCGGCGTGGTGTTCAACAGCACGCCCCTGCTGCGCAAGCTCTTCTACCATCTCCTGGACCTGCTCCTGCTGCGGGCCTGGCACATCCAACGCGAACTGCGTCGCTGGGCCACGGACAAGCAGGACCGTTCACTGGCGATCTACGATGCCGGGGCGGGCTTCGGGCAGTACACCTACTGGCTCAGCAGCCTCTCCTCCAAATGGAGCATCACGGCCATCGACGTGAAGGACGAACAGGTGGCGGACTGCAACGCCTTCTTCCTGCGCATCGGTCGGCCCCAAGTGAAGTTCGAGGTGGGCGATGTGACACGGTTCCAGCGCCCCAATTCCTTCGAGCTGGTGGTGTGCGTGGACGTGATGGAACACATCCTGGAGGACGAGGCGGCGTTGCGTTGCTACAGCACCTCGTTGAAGGCGGGCGGCATGCTCATCATCAGCACCCCCAGTGATCAGGGGGGCAGCGATGTGCATGAGGAGGGTGAGGGCTCCTTCATCGAGGAGCACGTGCGCGACGGCTACAACATCGACGACATCCGCGCGAAATGCCTGCGCAACGGCTTCAGCAAGGTGGAGGCGCGCTACAGCTATGGCGCGCCGGGCAAGATCAGCTGGAAATTGAGCATGAAATGGCCGCTGCTGATGCTCCAATCGAGCAAGCTCTTCTTCATCGTGCTGCCCTTCTATTACCTGATCGCCTATCCCATCGCTTTCGTGCTGAACATGGCCGATGTGCGGATGACCCACCCGACCGGGACGGGCTTGATCGTGAAGGCGTGGAAGTGACCAGCAAGGTCATCCGATCATCCCTTTACTGATCTACTGATCGATGAACCTTCCCCTCCTCTTCGCCCGCCGTTACCTGCTGGCCTCGCGTTCAGCGGGAGGGCGGTCGCACAACGCGGTGAACCTCATCACCCTGATCAGCATCGTGGTGATCGCCGTGGTGACGGCCGCAATGGTGGTGGTGCTGAGCGCGGTGAACGGCATCAGCGAGCTGGTGGACACCATCTACTCGCCCTTCGACCAGGACATCACCATCACCCCGGCGACCGGCAAGACCTTTCCGCGCGACACGCTGGACCTGGGCATGATCACCACGCGCGAGGATGTGCTGCTGCACAGCTGGACGATCGAGGAGAACGTGCTGTTGCGCCACGACGGGCACCAGGCCGTGGCCACCTTGAAGGGGGTGGAGGACCAGTACCTGGAGATGAGCGACATGGCGCGGTACATCTATTCGGGTGAAGCCACGTTCAGCAGCCCCACAGGCCCGGCGGCCATTCTGGGCATCGGCCTGAAGACCGACCTCGGCGTTCCCCTGGATGACGGCGTGTTCCAACCCTTGGAGATCAGCGCACCGATCCGCGGGCGGAAGCTCAGCACCTACCAGCAGCGCGCCTTCGAACGGGCGGACATCGCTGTGGGCGGGTCCTACACCATGAACATGGAGTACGACCTGAAGTACGCCGTGGTGCCGCTGTCCCTGGCGACGGAACTGCTGCACTACGACGGCCAGGCCTCCGCGCTGGAAGTGAAGCTACGGCCCGGCGCGAACATGGATGCGGTGGCCAGGGACCTGCGGGCGCAATTGGGAGAAGCCTTCGTGGTGCGCACCCGCTACCAGAAGAACGCCCTGATGTACCGGACCAACGCCTCGGAGAAGTTCTTCTCCTTCCTGGTGCTCTCCTTCATCGGGCTGATCGGCGCGTTCAACATCATCGCCTCGCTCACCATGATGATGATCGAGAAGCGCAAGGACATGCGCACCCTGATGAGCATGGGTGCCACCGCGGGGCTGGTGCGGCGGGTGTTCTTCCACGAAGGCCTGCTCATCGTGCTGGTGGGCGTGGTGGCGGGCCTGGGCGTGGGCCTGGGGATCTGCTGGGCTCAGGTCCGTTTCGGGCTGGTGCCCCTGGTGGGCTCCGTGGTGGAGTATTACCCGGTGAAGGTGCTGGGGAGCGACCTGCTGCTGGTGTTCGGCACGGTCACCGCCATCGGCCTGCTGGCCACCTGGATCCCGCTGCGGGCGCTGAGCCGAAGGTTCCTTCAGGCCACTTCGGCCATGGAGTAGTTCGCCACCACCTCGTCCAGGATCTCCTCCAGCACAGCTGGGTCGCGCTCGGTGCACAAGCGCAGGCGCACCTCTTTCACGTTGGGCAGCCCCTTGAGGTAGTTGCCGTAGTGGCGGCGCATCTCCACCACGCCCTCCCACGGGCCTTTCCAGGCCAGTGAACTGCGCAAATGCTGCCGGGCGGCATCCACACGGTCTGCAACCGTGGGTGGCGCCAAGTGCTGCCCGGTGGCGATGAAGTGCTTGATCTCGTTGAAGATCCAGGGATGGCCGATGCTCGCGCGGCCGATCATGATGCCATCCACGCCGTAACGGTCCCGGTATTCCACGGCCTTTTCGGGACCGTCGATGTCCCCGTTCCCGAAGATGGGGATGGTGATCCGCGGGTTGTTCTTCACCTCGCCGATCAGCGTCCAATCCGCCGGCCCCTTGTAGAGCTGTGCGCGCGTGCGCCCGTGGATGCTCAGCGCACTGATGCCCACATCCTGCAGGCGTTCGGCCACCTCCATGATGTTCTTGGTGGCCTCATTCCAGCCCAATCGGGTCTTCACGGTCACGGGCAGTTTCACGGCCTTCACCACCTTCTCGGTGAGGCGCACCATCTTGTCCACGTCCTGCAGCAGGCAGGCGCCGGCACCCTTGCTCACCACCTTGTGCACGGGGCAGCCGTAGTTGATGTCGATGAGCTCCGGTCCCGCGGCCTCCGCGATGCGGGCGGCCTCCTCCATGGCATCCTCGCTTCCGCCGAAGAGCTGGATGCCCACGGGACGTTCGTACTCGAAGATGTCCAGCTTCTTCATGCCCTTGGCCGCCTTGCGGATCAGCCCTTCGCTGCTGATGAACTCGGTGAACATCAGGTCGGCGCCGTGCTGCTTGCACAGCATGCGGAAGGGCGGATCGCTCACGTCCTCCATGGGCGCGAGCAGCAGCGGGAAATCCGGGAGTTCTATGGGGCCGATGCGGGGCATGATCGAAAGGCCGGCAAAGGTACGGGGGTGAGTGCCAGCGTGCGGAGCGGAAGCGCGGCAGTGGACCAGGGTTCAGTGCCGGCGCGGGAGGCCTGTGCGCCGCGTTCAGTTCGCGTACGGTCCTTATGGTTCGACCCGTCGCTCAAGCTGCACTTGAATGGAAGAAGGATCGTCGGGAACGGGTACGGACCATGAACGAGCAGAGCCGCAGGCTGCAGCGATCATGCTGCCAAGCTGCGGCTCCGCTCCTTGGGAAAAGTTCAAGGCTGCACGATCACCTTCAGGCTCAACACCTCCATCCCCATCAGCAGGCGAAGCATGTACAGACCTGCCGTAGGCTGCTCAATGGAAAGCTCAGTCACGGCGGTGGATGCGGATATCACTTGCGAATGCAACAAGCGCCCATCCATGGCGTACACTTCCAATGTGGATTCCCTTGGCAGGGAAGGCGTCATCACCGTGAAGCTACCGTTGTTCGGGTTGGGCTGAACTGCGAAGGCCCCATCCCACACCTGCGTGATCCCCGTTGCAATGAACGGGAATGGTGCAGAGGTGCTCGAACATCCATTGGCGTCGGTGACCGTCACCGTGTATTCTCCAGTGGTGGAGGTCTGCAGAAAAGCATCCGTGGCACCGGGAATGGTCACACCAAAAAGCTCCCATTGAAAGCTGCCGGCGCCACTGGCATACAGTGTATCCGAAACCTGCACGATCACCGGTTGCGGCGGGGCCGTGTTCACGCTCACTGTAAGTTCAGCACCCGCACCGTCTCCGCATGCATTGACCGGGAGAACACTCATCGCACCGCCTTGGAACTGCTCACCAATGCTGACCGTGATGCTGTTGGTGGTGGAAGAACCCGTGGCGCCGACCGGCAAGGTCCACAGATAGGACGTAGCCCCAGGGACTGCCGGCACCGCATAGGTCACGCTTGTCCCGGGGCATACGGCATCAGGCCCTTGCACAGGAGCAGCCGCAAGCGGCGCACCGATCACAAGCTCCAGAGCGAACCGATCACAGCCGATGGTGATGGTATCACGCACGGACTCCGTATAGGTCTCACCGGTAATGGGCCAGAAGTAAGGAGTGCAGGAAACCACGGTGGTATCGATATAGTTCAGTGATTCGCATCCATTGGGAAAGGGGACCACGGTGAGGTCGAGCACACGCGTGATGCACGAGGGAACATCGTTGTAGGAATAGACCCCGCTGGCATTGTATATCAGCCCATTGACAGGCCAGATGTAGGGGCCCTCGTGTACCACGGTATCAACCTGTGTCAACGGCCCGGTGATGGTGACACTACCATTGCCACTGCGGACACCGGCCAGGTTAACTCCCGCACAGAGCGCGGTGCTGTAAGAACTGCCGCCGCCGCCGCCCTGGCCGCCCTTGCTGCCGCCGCCGCCGCCACTGTAGCCGCCGCCACCGCCACCGCCGCCGTCGGCGTTAATGGTGATATCGGCACAGTCGTAAACGCCCCCTTCACCGCCGCCACCCCATCCACCATCGCCGCCGGGGTTGAGTGAATATCCGCCATGCGAAGGACCAAGGCCTGTGGAGTAGCCCCCCTGGGACCTGATCTCCCCGGCATCGCTCTGGGTGGTGCCATCACCCAAAACGCCACCGCCGCCGGCACCGCCATGGAAATTGCTGTTCGCGCCACCACCCGTGCCATTGCTGCCCGGAGAGTTACCGCCGTTAGCGCCCGGGGTGATCACCCCCTCAAACCCCGCTTGCTGGGCACCCGCACCACCTCCTCCACCGCCGATGAGCAAAACCTCGGCCGGCTGGGAGACCCGAATGACACTGGAGGCTCCACCTCCCCCCGCGCCGGTCCACCTGTCCAAGGAGCAACCGGAGGACTCGAAGCTGGTGGGCACACAACAGATGCCGTCTACGGCCTTCCAGTCCTCGGGCCTGGTCACCCGGCCGCACCCCGGGCATGGGAGCACCCCGGGCTCCCCAGCGGACCCAACCACGATGCGGATCACATCGGCGGAGTCGAGCTGGAAATAGCCCTGCATCTGTGCACCCAGGCCCCCTTCGTAGGAACCTGCAGCACCACCTGCTGCGCCAGCGGCCTCCACCAGGTACCAACCGGCACCCGGGATCACATACCGCTGCTGCTGCCCCTTGTAATCAGTGAAAATACCCTCGAGGCAGTCCGTGATGCCGTTCCCGTTCGTGTCCAGATCAGGCGTGGAGCATCCGCAAATGCCTGGCGCGGTCTTCCAATGATCCGCCGGGCATTCGTCACAGACATCGCCCACACCATCGAGGTCGAGGTCGCTCTGGTCCAAGGATGCTTCCGTGGGACAATTGTCGAGTTCATCCGGGAATCCGTCACCATCCTGGTCGGGCAGCGGCCCTCGGATCGCGACCATGCCATTGTCCGGCGCTCCCGGGAAACTGGACCAGGCCGTGCGCCTGATCAGCTGGATATCCAGCTTGCATTGGCCACCGGAGGCATTCACCTGATCATCGAGCACACCATTGATGTATCCCCCGCCATCGCCACCGCGGTATCCACCACCTCCACCACCACAGCCGGGTAGTCCTTGGAGGCCGTCGTCATTGGCTGGACCGCCCTGTGCACCTCCGCCCCAGCCACCACGGCCGCCAAGCTGGCCTGCCGCATTACCACCGGCATAGCCGTTGGTGTAGGCGGCACCGCCGTCAGCGGAGTAGTTATCGCCAATCCCACCTACATCGGTCAACGAGGCACCATTGGCAGTGAATCCTCCACCACCGGCACCGGGGTTAATACCCAAACCGAATTGCCATTCGGCGGCCCCTCCCGTACCCGGCGCATTGGAGTAAACGTTGGCGCTATCGGTGTCCGCATCCGCACCGTTCCCTCCATCGGCGTCGAGGGTGCCGAAAGCGCCGCCGCCGCCACCACCACCACCAGCGACCATGAAGACCCGCAGGTTGGTGTCGAACACATCGACCTCAACGATGGAGGAGGCGCCGCCGCCGCCGCCGCCGCTGTATTGCTGCACGGTGTTCGCCCCCACTTGGCCGGCCTCCCCCACCCCGATCTTCAGAACAAGGCCTGCGGGCAGATAGGTGTACCCGGAGAGGTAACCACCATGTCCGCCGGTGTACCTACCATTGCTGGTGGGAGCACCGGCCCCGCCGCGCGCCTCAAGCTGGTATACCCCGGATGTCTGTACGGTGAAATATTGGAAGCCCCCGGGTGCCTGAAATGGGTAGGTCACCAGGTCAGCCTGGCACGCATCACCGATGCCATCGAGGTTCACGTCGGTCTGGTCCGCATTGGGCAGCGGACAATTATCGACCAGGTCGAATATATCATCTCCGTCGCTGTCTATCTGCGGGCCCTGGATCAGCGCCCATCCATCATAAAAATTCACACCCGCCGAGTCGACCAGGCCAATCCGGTTGGCGAAGGGGGCCACATAAGAACCACCGCCACCGCCCATATATCCGTTTTCAGCGCCCGCTCCGCCGCTATAACCGCCGCCGCCGCCGCCGCCGCCGGCAGTATTGCTGAAAAAGGAACTTTCGGCCGGACCACCTTCACCACCACCGCCCCAGCCACCGTTACCACCGATGCCCCCAGGCACACTGCCGCCGTAATTACCACTCACGTAGGCCTGGCCACCATAGGATAGCACGTTGTTTCCGTTGCATGGGCCATCGCAGTGCGTGCCGCCATCGCCGTAATAACCGGCCCCTCCAGCACCACCCCGGTTGTCGGCAGCGATACCACCCCCTCCTCCGCCGGACCCGGACGTTGCGGGCGATCCTGCAGCGGCTTGGGTCTCGGGGGATCCTGCGTTCTCCGTTATTTGCCCGGAAGAGCCGGGGTGTAAAGACAATCCATACTCGAGTGGATTACCCAACCCTGCGCCCCCTCCGCCGCCGGCTACGAGCAGCGGTGTATAGGCATTGACGCCATCCACACGCACCACCGTGGTGGCGCCACCTCCGCCGCCACCGCTGACATTGTTCTCAGCGTTTGCACCCTGCTGCCCCATTCCGCCCGCAGTGATGCGTAATTCCTCGCCTGCCTCGAAATAGAAGAAGCCGTTCATCCGGGCACCAGGGGCTCCGGCAAAAGCGCTGTTGCTGGCGCCGGCTCCCCGAGCCCCGCTGGCCTTCACGAAATACCAACCCGCGACCGGCGCGGTGAAGGTTTGATAAACGAAGCCCGCATAGTCAAAGCGTTGGCTCACCACCAGAGGCTGCTGGATGTGTATATCGTCTACCGCGTGGATCTGCGACACACCGCCTGTGCGTGCCTTGAACACGTGTGCCCAATTGGATCTATCCGCGTTGAGGTAATCAGCCGGCAGCTGTACATTACTAAAGATGACAGCACCGTTCACCGTGAGGGTAAGCGATCCGGTGTTCGTGATATCGATCACCACCGGAACCGACCCGGCACCAGCCCAGCTCACATCGGTCGAGTAGCCAAGGACACCATCGATCCCCACGATCACACCCGGATCGAAGGCTACCGGGCCGTAGATCAACCGTATGCCCATTGCGGTGGACGGGTTGGCCGCTGTGTAGGTATCAAAACCGATGCGGAGCTTGGTGCCCGTGCCATACTCGGCATTGATGGCAGTGCTCGTAGCGCTCACATCATCTCCAAAACTATAGCTCAGTCCGTCTGCACCCGAACCCGCCAACTGGCTGATGCTTAACATGAACTCCACCTGGTACTTGTCCGCATTGATGCCGCTCGCCGGTATGGTCATCCCACCCAGCTCATTGATCACGTTCGGTGTCAGGTGCACTGAGCCGGAAGTGAGCGAGGCACTGCCGCTAAGACTGGCGCCGTTCAAAGACGAAAGATCGCTGGTATAGTAGGTCTGTAAGGGGCCTGTAGCGATTTGAGCAATGGACACCAACGGGGACACGACCCATACAAACAAGCTGCCCAGTAAACGCTTCCCTAAAGTTGGCGTGTTGCGGCTGCAATATGTGTGGATGACCCCAAAAGCTTGGTCTCTTTTGATTAATTCTTGTTTCATGGTTTTGGCGCAGTCGATATTCGGTCTTGTCTGTCGTTGAGAAAAGTATCTAGTGTCAAAATCCGTGAAGGACTTTGACCCTAGAAAGTATTTAAAATGAAATCTTGTAGGAGTAAAGCATCTAACTCTATCAGTTTACGATAATTTTCATACTACTGAGTTTGTTGCCCGCCAGCAAGCGAACCGCATACAGACCGGCCGATGGCTGTTGTAGATCGATGAACGTTTGATTGGTGTTAGCAGGGATAGTTGTCTGATAAACCAGGAGCCCCTCCATAGAATAAATCTCCAGTACAGCGTCCTCTCCCAAGGTCGGTGTGCTCAGTGTGAATTGGCCTTGGGATGGGTTGGGGTACAAGGTGATACCGTCCAACACAACCATTTCCTCTTCTTCTACCGATACAGTACCGTCCAGTAAGAGCGAAGCGCTTGATTGGTTGCCTAAGCAATTTTCGGCTACTACCGAAAGCGTGGTAAGAGCGCCCAGTATGGCCTCCAGCTGAATGTTGGGCGTGCCCTGTCCGCTAACAATAACCGCTTCGTTGTTGGATACGCTCCAGGTATACGATATTGCACCGGATAGTTCCGTTGCAGCGTAGTTGCCCGATATATGCGGAGCCTGCGGAGCGCTTATCTGAATTATGTCTCCCGTAGGGAAAGGAGCGGCAGCGTAGATCATGTTGCAGATGTTTTCGCCAGAGCCGCAGTCATTCATGGGCGTAACGCAGATGCTACCACCATTGAAGTCATTGCCAAACTGAACAGTAATGCTGTTGGTCGAGGAGGTTCCTGTGGCACCTGACGGCAATGTCCATTCATAGGAAGATGCATAAGGCACCGGACTGATGGTGTAGGTATGCTCTGAGTCATTGCATGCCACCATATCCGATAGCGAGCTACCGCCTGTAATCATATTACCCAATAGCTCGACAGGAGGGGCCACAATCAGTGTAACTCGGTATTTAACACATCCTACACGAATGGAATCTGTTGTGTTCTCGGTATATGTTCTTCCGTTAAGCTCACTGGTATAACTACCGCAGGATACGATGGTGGTATCGATGAGGGTATACGAAGTACAGGATTCAAGACCGAATGAGAGGTCCAGTATTCGGATGACACTATTGAAGCTATCATTGAATGTATAGATTCCTGCAGCGCTGTAGCTCTCGCCGTTCGCAGGCCATGTGTAAGGATTGAACGGTGTATTAACGACATCTGTTTGGGTGTTCGGTCCGGTTATGGTGATCACACCATTGCCTGAGTTGTCGCCGGGAAGTTGCACAAGCCCGTTTGTGTTGGCTATTGGGGAAATGAAAGAACCGCCACCACCACCACTGCCACCCCACGCGAAACCAGCACCGCCACCGCTGTAGCCCCCTCCACCACCGCCTGCCCCATAATAAGCACCCGAGTTTCCTCCCTTTCCGCCTTCTCCTCCGCCGCCCCAACCACCATCACCACCGGGGTGTCCACCGCCGCCATAATTCCCGCTGAGGTATGCTTGCCCGCCCCAAGCATTGATATCATTGATATAATTTGAACTTCCGCATGTTCCTCCGTCGGTATAATAACCGGCGCCACCTGCACCGGTACCGTAGCCCATGCCCGTTCCACCGCCACAACCGGCTACTCCGGCTGAACCTCCCATTCGACCAATCTCATTTGTACCCGGTGTGCCGATTTGAGTCACCTGAGCCGCCACCCCATCCTGATTATTTGACGCACCGCCGCCGCCGCCGGCAATCAATACAGGTAAGTAGGAATTTCCATTTACCAGAACAATGGATGAAGCGCCACCTCCTCCAGCTCCTTCTGGTGTATTAGATGGGGGAGTGACTACAGATTGCCCGGCACCGGCCACTGCAATGCGCAGTTGCTCACCTTCATTGAAAAAGTAATAACAGCTCATGCTGGCTCCCTTGCCTCCTACACGGCTGCCGCAGGAACCACCTTCGCCGCCTTTTGTGGTAAGCAGGTAATAACCGGAGACCGGGATAGTGTAGGTTTGGAAAACAAATCCCTGAACGGAAAAGGTTTGAGTGTTTTGGGCCTTTACAAAGTTTGCTGCAAAAAGCAAAGCGAATAGAAATAACCTCTGTTTCATAGTTGAGCAGAGTTAATAGCGTTTGTGGTTAGATTAGTGAACCGCCGAAGGGAGGTTTTGGACGAATTTAGCGTAATACCTCTGCTTTGTTGTTGCTACAAATGTGCTACAGTGAATTCAAGTGTTTTATATACAGGGATTTAAGTTTGATTGACAAGGGGATGTGGTACGGTATTACCGGCCGCAGGTGAAACAAATCCAGCCCGGGATACTGTTATCCGATAAAAGAACGGAACAGGACCGACAGGGCTCATGGAGCAGTGTTCGTGGGTTCAGCGCCCTTGAGCGGTGCTGTAGTTGATCTTCAGGGCGTTGCTCTTGCGCAACTCCTGTTTCACATCGGTGACGATCTTCATGGCCGTCTCCTTGTCCACCTTCAGCGAGCGGGTGATCTTGGGTTTCAGCACTTCCTCACGACGATCTTCTCCGGCCTTCACCCAGGGATCGATCTCCTCGAGCTTGGCGAACTGGTCGTTGAGCTGCATCAGGGGTTCGGTGCCCAACGCTTTGCTCATCGGCGGGCCGATGTAGATGTAATCCACCAAGGCCTTATCCTCCAGCTTGGTGGTCTCGGTGGCCTCTGGCAGGCTCACCTTCACCAGCAGGTCCACTTCGCGCATCACCGTGGTGACCATGAAGAAGAACAGGAGCATGAAGACGATATCCGGCAGAGATGCCGTGCTGATCGCAGGCATACTACCCGAACTTTTCTCTTTGAAACGTGACATGCCGGGTGGGTCAGGGTTTGTTCTTGGTCACATCCACGGGCTCGGCCTCGGAAACGCGCTGGGGATAGACCAGACGGATCGCCTTGATCAGCGGCTGGTCCTCGTCCTTCTTGTCATCCAGCTCGCTGAATTTGCGGCCAAACTTATCCTTGCAGAGTTCTTCACGCAGTTCACGGATCCCGGCCTCCAGCTCGTTCTGCACCTTCACGTACATGTCGTAGCTGGTCTTGGAACCTGTCTGCAGCGAGATCACGGCATTGGAGGGCAGTTCCATAAAATCACCCAAGAGCTTCACGGCCGTGAGCCTATCCTCCCATTTCTCCAGGGTCTTCTGGTAACTGTCCTTCGCCTCCGGGTCGGTGGCTCCGGCCACGAACGACTTGTACTCGGCGATCTTCTGCTGGCATTCGGCCGCCGTGATTCGCTTCTTCTCCGGAAGGTCCGGGCTATTGCCGGGGTTGGTCATGAACTCCTTCGCGCCTGCACGGAGCTCCTTGATGTCCATCGACTGCCCTTCCACGAGCAGCATGTCGGCATCGTTCACAAGCACCTCGTACACGTCACGCTTGTTCACGTCCATCTTCACGTCCTCCACGACAACTGGTGGAAGCAGGCGCATGATGCCGGCATCGGTGTCCATGGTGGTGGTCACCAGGAAGAAGATGAGGAGCAGGAAGGCGATGTCGGCCATGGAGCCGGCATTGATCTCCTGCACACCTTCCCGTTTCCGTTTCTTGAGCATGGCTTTACTTGATGAGCTTCATGATGGCCCCATAAACAGCCAGCCCTACCGCAACGAGCGTGGCGATGGCGGTCATGTTCAGGCCTGCGCTGATCAGTTTGGAAGCACTCTCAGAGATATTCCAAGCAGGTTTCACTGTCCCATCGGCGAGCAGATAGGAGATGGCGAAAAAGGCCAGGAACGCACCGAGGGGAAGGAGGGTGCCTTTGAGGTCGCCTCCCCTTAACAGGGAGAAAAGACCTGAGAGGAGGGCAAGCAAGATGCCCAGGAAAAGCGCGATGTAAGCCAGGTACAGTCCACCATCGATACCGGTGTCGTTCCCCAACATGATCATCACGAAGAAGATCACACCCAGGCCTGAGATGCCCCACAGCGTGATGTTGCCAAGAAGTGCGGAACTCTTGTGGCTCATGGCTTAGCGTTTGGCAGTGTTCTTCATCAGCAGGTCCACCAGTCCGATGGACGCTTCCTCCATCTGGCCGGTGATGCTGTCGATACGGCTCAGCAGGTAGTTGTAGAACACTTGCAGCACCATGGCCACGATCAGACCGAACACGGTGGTGAGCAGTGCCACCTTGATACCGCTGGCCACGATGGCAGGACTGATGTTGTTGGCGGCGGCGATCTGGTCGAAGGCCAGGATCATCCCCACAACGGTTCCCAAGAACCCGAGCATGGGGGCCAGTGCGATGAAGAGGCTGATCCAGGAGAGACCGCGCTCCAGGCGACCCACTTCCACACCACCGTAGGCCACGATGGACTTCTCGGCGATGTCCAGGCCTTCGTTGGCACGGTCAAGGCCCTGATAGAAGATGCCGGCCACGGGACCGCGGGTGTTGCGGCAGATCTCCTTGGCGGCGTTCACGCCACCGGACTTCATGGCATCCTCCACGCTGGAGAGCAATTTGTCGGTGTTGGTGGAGGCCATGTTCAGGTAGATCACACGCTCGATCACGAAGGCGAGACCCAGGATCAGGCAGAGCAATACGGGGGCCATCCATATGGGGTCACCCTCGATGAATCGGTCCTTGAAGGTCTGTTCGCCCTGTTGGGCACCATCGGCTACCACCTCGGTGGAGGCTGCTGCGGGGGCATCCTGGGCCATGACCGGTGTGGAGATCAGGCTGATGCTCATCAGGCCGGCCAAGCAAAGGGACAAGAACTTGCGTACCATGGTTCGGGTCGTTATCGGGGTGAGGGTTGTTATCGTTACTGGTTCCAATTTGTACTGCATTCACAGGGCTTGGCGGAGAGAGAGGGATTCGAACCCCCGATACCCTTTGGAGGTATACGCACTTTCCAGGCGCGCGCCTTCAACCACTCGGCCATCTCTCCTATTCCCTGTCGAAAAAGGGGCATAGTCCCCTCTAACGGGCGGCCAAATTACAAAAAGGACCATCGGTCCTAACGGGAACTTGGAAGCGGTGGAGTTCGGGCAGGCTGCGGTCATGTTAAGCCAACGTGAACTCGCCACAGATCGGTATCGCCAATGCTCGTTCTACCGCCTCCGTTGCCTGCTCCTTTCCCAGCAGGAACATGAGCTTGGCCACGGCCGCCTCCACGGTGATATCGGCACCCGGCACCACGCCCATGGCCTGAAGCTCCTTGCTGGTGGCGTAGCGCCCCTGATCCACCCGCCCCCCCACGCACTGGGTGACGTTCAGCAGCAGAACACCCCTCGCCCGGGCTTCGCGCAGTGCGGCGAGCAGGTCGGGGTCGGTGGGCGCGTTCCCACTGCCGAAGGTGGTAAGGATGGCCGCCCTGAGCTCCGGCTCGGACAGCGCATGCCTCACCCAGCTGGAACGGATCCCGGGGAACAGGCGGATCACGGCGATCCGGTCATCCAGTTTGGAATGCACCATGAGTGGACCGGAACGGGGCGGAAGGATGGCGGCTGGCGCATAGCGGAGATGCACTCCGGCTTCGGCCAGCACCGGCCAGTTGGGCGATCGGAAGGCCTCGAAACGCTCGGCATGCACCTTCACCGTACGGTTGCCGCGCATCAACTGGTACTCGAAGTACACCGCGACCTCGGGCACCATGGGGTGGCCTTGATCATCCTTGGAGGCGGCGACCTCAATGGCCGTGATGAGGTTCTCCTTGGCATCGGTGCGAATGGTGCCGATGGGCAGCTGCGACCCCGTGAGGATGACCGGCTTGTTGAGCCCCTCCAACAGGAAGCTGAGCGCGCTGGCGGTGTAGGCCATGGTATCACTGCCGTGCAGCACCACGAAACCGTCGTGCCGATCGTAGTTGTCGCCGATAATGGAGGCGATGCGCACCCAGTCCGAAGGGTGCATGTCGCTGCTGTCAATGGGATGCTCGAAGGCCACCGAGCTCAGGTCCACCGCGATGCGCTGCAGTTCGGGCACCTGTTCCTCCAGATGGGCCAGGTCCATGGGGCGCAGTGTGCCGGCGGCATCCGCCCACATGCCGATGGTACCACCGGTGTAGATCAGTAGGACGGACGGGCGGGTGCTCATCGGCGGAACAATGCTTCGGCGTTGGTGGTGGTGATGCGGGCGATCTCAGCCACCGTGGTACCCGTGGCCAGGGCCAGTCGCTCGGCGATGTGCGGGATGTAGGCGCTCTCGTTCCGCTTTCCGCGGAAAGGCACCGGTGCCAGGTAGGGCGCATCGGTCTCCAGGACGCAACGATCTGCGCCCACCACCTGCATGGTCTCGAAAAGGCCACCCCGCGGATAGGTGATCACCCCGCCGATGCCCAGGTAGAAGTCACCCAGGGCGGTGATGCGCGCGGCCTCCTCCGCCGTTCCGGTGAAGCAATGGAAGACACCCCGCAGGGCCGGGCCGTTCTCCTCCTCCACGATGGCGATGGTCTCGGCGAAGCTCTGGCGGCAATGGATGACGATGGGCAGGTCCAGTTCCTTGGCCCAGCGCACCTGCTGTCGGAACACATCCTGCTGCTGCGTCAACCAGGTCTTGTCCCAGTGCAGGTCGATCCCGATCTCGCCGACCGCGCAATACTGTCCATCCCGGAGCAGGCGTTCCATCGCGGTCATCACCTCGGTGTTCTCCGCACCCACCGAGCAGGGGTGGAGGCCCATCATGGGGAAACAGCGATCGGGGTGTGCAGCGGCCAATGCGTTCATGGCCGCGATGCTCTCCAGGTCCACGTTGGGCAGGAAGAGCTTCGTCACCCCGGAATCCAAGGCGCGTTGCAGCATCTCGGCACGGTCACCATCGAACTGCTTGTGGTAGAGGTGCGCGTGGGTGTCGATGAACATGGCTGCGAAGTAACGACGACGGGACCGAGCCGCCATGCGAAGCCCAAGGCTGGTTGAACCACGGACCTGTCGGCCGGTAGGCGGGTCCGCACGTCCCGAGGCTTGGGGAGGACACGGTTGAGGAACCGGTTCACGCTTACTCCGGCTCAGATTAGTGAGCCGGTACGTTCTGAATTATCCGTGTGGATCGGTGTCCATCCGTGGTTGTTCTCATCCATCAGGGCGCGACCGCAGGGCGCGCAAGATCAGGATAGCCCTGATCCGTGGCCCACACCGCAGGCCGACCTACTTTTGGCGCCTACCCGCCGCCGCCCGTGAAGATCCTCGTCATCCGTTTCTCCTCCATCGGTGACATCATCCTCACCAGCCCGGTGCTGCGCTGCCTCAAACAGCAGGTACCCGGCGTGGAGCTGCATGTCACCACCAAACGCCAGTTCGCGGACCTCGTGCGCTTCAACCCGCATGTGGACAAGGTGCATGAGCTGGGGGACGACATCGGTGAGCTCCTTCCACGCCTGAAGTCGGAAGGATTCGACCAGGTGATCGACCTGCACCACAACCTGCGCACGGCCCGCATCAAGCGCGCCCTCAGGGTGCCGGACCACAGCTTCGCGAAGCTCAACATCGAGAAGTGGTTGCTGGTGAACCTGCGCATGGACCGCATGCCACGCATCCACATCGTGGAACGCTACCTGGCCACCGTGGCGCACTTGGGGGTCAGGAACGACGGCAAGGGGCTGGAGCTCTTCATTCCGGCGGAACGCACCGTGCCCTTGGAGGAACTGCCCACTACGCACCGCGGCCCCTTCACCGCCCTGGCGATCGGTGCGGCGCACGCCACCAAACGACTTCCCGAACATCGGCTCATCGAACTCGCCCGTCTCGTGGAAGGCCCATTGGTGCTCATCGGCGGCAGGGAGGACCAGGCTGCGGGCCGCACCATCTCCACCGCCATCGGTGGTCGTGTCTTCGATGCCACCGGGAGGTACGACATCCTGGGCAGCGCTTCGCTGATCCAGCGCGCCCGGGCCGTCATCACGCATGACAGTGGGGCCATGCACATCGCTGCGGCCTTCAAGCGGCCGGTGGTGAGCATCTGGGGGAACACGGTGCCGCTGTTCGGCATGGGCCCCTACATCCCGGAATTCCCGGAGCGTGCGCACATCGCGGAGGTGAAGGGCTTGAGCTGCAGACCCTGCAGCAAGATCGGTTCCGAACATTGCCCCAAGGGGCATTTCCATTGTATGGAACAACAGGACCTGCGGGCGATCGCAGGCCACGTGAACACATGAGCTGGGACATCTACATCCAGGACCTGCCGAACGTGCCGACCATGGCCGACGTTCCCGCAGACCATCGACCCCGACCCATCGGTGAGCGGGAGGACCTGATACGGCGTGTGCTGGAGGTCATTCCCTTCGGCGAACGGCAGGACAGCGATTGGATCTTCGCGCGCAGCGCCACCATCGACCTGAGCATCCAATTCCACCTGGAGCAGGGTGAACAGGTGCGCTACCTGCTGGTGCATGTGCACGGCGGTGAACAAAGCGCGAGTTGTGTTTCAGCACTGCTCAGGCACCTCGGCCTGCGCGGCCACGACACGGCCACCGGCGACCTGTTCGATGGCCACGGCCTGGAGGAAGCGCTTTAGAAAGTGACGAGCACCGCTTTCGCGGCACCTGCATGACGAGTGCTCAGGCGAAGAGCGCCTTGAGCTCCGTGGCCTCCTCGGGCTTCATCTTGCCGGCCAGGATCAGCCGGAGCTGCCTGCGCCGCAATGCGCCATCGAAGCGTTTCTGTTCTTCGGCGGTGTCGGGGATCACCTCGGGGATCTTGATGGGGCGACCGGCATTGTCCACCGCCACGAAGGTGTAGATCGCACTGTTGCACGGGATCTTGTCACCCGTCTGCTGGTCCTCCACCCACACATCACTCCAGACCTCCATGCTGGTGCCGAAGGCGCGGCTGACGTGGCTCTTGATGGTGACGAAATCGCCCAGCCTGATGGGGCGGTCGAAGCTCACGTTGTTCACGGCGATGGTCACCACCACGCGCTTGGTGTGGCGGTGCGCGCTGATCGCGCTGTTGATGTCCAGCCACTCCAGCAACCTTCCGCCGAACAGGTTCCCCAACGTATTGGTGTCGTTCGGCAGCACCATGTGGGTGGTCTCCGCGTAACTGTCCTTGACCGGGCGTGTGCTGGGGTTCATTCGGGTGCTGTTCGAAAGCGGGGCAAAAGTAGGCCTTGCATGGTGGGAGAAGTGCAGATCCAGCGCCCATCGCCGCGAACGAACGATCATTCCCTGTCCAAGGGTGTTCTAACTTCCCCACGCCATGCTGCCCATCGGCTCGCCCGCTCCAGACCTCACCCTCAACGACCAGAAGGGAAAGCCGTTCACCCTTTCCCATGCTTGGCGTGACCGCAATGTGGTGCTCTTCTTCTACCCCAAGGCGGGCACGGCGGTCTGCACCAAGGAGGCGTGCTCCTTCCGCGATGCACTGGCGGATGTGCAGGCGCATAACGCGATGATCATCGGCGTGAGCAGCGACAGTGTGGCCGCACAACGCGCCTTCGGTGAACAGTGGAAACTTCCGTTCGTGCTGCTGAGCGACCCCAAGGGTGCATTATCCACCGCCTATGGAGCACGAAAGCTCTTCGGCCTGTTCCCCGGACGGGTCACCTACGTCATCGACCGAAAAGGCATCATCCGCGGAGCCTACAGTGCCATGATGGAGGCCGAGGGACACGTCCAGCAGGCCTTGGCCACGCTGGAGGCTCAGGGCAGGTCGTAGAACAGTACGCGACCGTCGTCCGTGCCGGCGAGCAGTTGGCCATTGAAGATGAGGATCGGCGCCAGGTGGTGCTGGTCCTTGTTCTCCGGCACGGCGATCTGCTGGATCACCTTGTCATCCTTCACCACTTCGATCACGCCCTTTTTGGCGGCGCGGAACACCAGGCCGTTGTGCTCCACCTGGGTCTGTTGGTAGAAGCGGTCGAAGGCGGAGTTCTTGGTATCGAGTCCCATGGCGCGCACCTCCGTCGCTTCGGGTATCCAGAGGTTCTCGCGCAGCACTTTCTCCTGTTCGCCGTTGGTCACGTTCCATACGGTGCGTTTGCCGCTGTGGCCGATAAGCACCACCTTCTCGCCATTGGCATTGAAACCCACATAGTACACCACCGTGGCCCCATCCTCGGAGTAGGGGAACACGTGCAGGCGCTTCCCCTTTTCCAGGTCATAAAGCTCGGCGCCCTTGTTCAGGCCCACCAAGATCCGGTCCTCCTTGGGCGCGATGGCGAGGGAGACCACTTCGGCCTTGGCCACGCGAAGAGTGCGAGCGGGCACCTCGGAAAGTTGCTGGGCCTGGGCTGTGGCTATGGCCGCGATCGCGATGGTACAGAGCAACAGGTGACGAAGGGGTGCTGTCATCGGTCCGGTCATGATGCGATCAGGTGACGTTGGGTGTCCAGCCAGGCCATGGCACTTGCCTTGTCGCCGAACAGTTGAATGGGTCTTCCGGGCTTGTGGTGGCGAACGAACACATTGGCAGCGAGCTGGTGTCCGAAATCGCGGACGATGATGGCATCCGCGGCGATGTAGCGGTTCGAATCGTCGGCCGAGGCATAGGCCCGGGCCTCGTTGCTCATGCTGGTGCCCTCCCCCACAGAGACCATCAGCAGCACCTTGCGTCCATGGCGGTCCTCCGCGATGACGTCGAACATGGCCTGCACCTGATCCGGCTGAACCGAGCGATGGTCCTTGAAATGGGTGTGGACCACATCCTGGTCCAGGAACTCAATGGTGCACACCTCCAACTCCACACTTCGCATGATGATCCGACTGTATGGTCCGAAGGTACGGCCAATGAAAGGTTGCGGGGTTCAACGGACCAACAACCACGCCCCTCCATCGCCGCGTTGGCGGATGGCGGACAGGGCATCCAGTGCCTCGGCACGGCTGACATAGCTGGCGAAGGCCACGGGGTACAATTGCCCGCGGCGGGCCAGACGAACGGCGGGATAACCGGCCACCTGCAGTTCCGCCAACCGTTTGTCGGCGTTCTCCGGCTGAGCGAAGCACCCACCGATGACATGGAAGCGGGCTTTCAACAGGGTGCCTTCCGCCTTGGGCATGGCCACCGAAGTGGTATCGGCCACGGCAAGGGCCACGGGCGCGCTGGGGCGCATGTCCACCGTGACGGTGATACTATCTCCGGGGGTCAAGGGCAGCGTCACCACCTCATCCGTTCCTTCGGGAAGGGTGAAGAGTCCGGCGTTCACCACGGGATCGGGCAGCGGTGCATCAGGCAGCACATAGGTCGGCGATACGCCGGTCCTCCAAGGGCTGATGTCACTCCACTGTGCACCGCCGTTGCCACTGCTGTACAAGGACCAGAAGGCAGCGGCACCCAGGATCAGCGCGGCGAACGCGGCTGCTACCCAGCGGACCGATCGGCGTTGGGGACCGGCGACCGGTTCCATCTCCGGTTTAGGGGTGAAGGGGATCAACGGCTGCACCGGCAACGCAAGCTCGACCTTCACGGGCAGCGCTTTCAGGGGTCGCAGGCCGTAGGCATCGCGCATGAAGTTCCCGCGCTTGTCCGGGTCGAATTGCAGATTGCCCTCGGCGTCACGGTAGAAGATGCCCATGTGGGGCAGCTCGAAGCGCCCTTGATCGGCAAGGGAGCCCTGCCAAAGGGCCACCTCCTCCTCGATCCGTTGGGTGGCGGCACTGAAGTCGATGTTGGCGCGTTTGGCGATATGATCGGCCAGCAGCCCATCATTGCGCACGAGATGCCGGTTGAAACCCAGCTCCTTGCCGGGCGGGTGGATCAGGTGACGGGCCTCATCGAGCCGGGCGGGACGATAGTGCGTAAGGAAGCCGCCCCACTGGGGAACGATCACGCAGTCGTGGTCGTGGAGCAGTTCGATAAGGTCGCGTTCGATCGCCATGAGGCGGCCAAATTACAACAGGAGCACTCTGCGACGCGCTTCCTCCAGATCCGCCGGAGTGTCCACGCAGAAGGAGGGGTGCGCGGTAAGACCCACCCGCACCCGGAACCCGTGCTCCAGCCAGCGGAGCTGTTCCAGTGCTTCGGCCTGCTCGAGGGAGGAGGGGGACAATGCCACCAGCTGCCCCAGGACCGACCCGGAATAGCCGTAGAGCCCCACGTGCTTCAGGAAGCGGAACTGGGCGTGCCGCGGACCCTCCGTGCGTTGGCGCAGGAAGGGGATGGCTGCACGACTGAAATAGAGGGCGTCCATGTGGACGGTGGTGGTGATCAGCACCTCGCCGGCGTCATCCAGGTCACGGTCGTCGGTCACCACCTGCGCCAGCGTGGCGATACCTCCGTCCGACGCCACCAGCGCCTGGCAGAGCTCATCGATCTGTGCGGGCACGATGAAGGGCTCATCGCCCTGGACGTTCACCACCGCATCGTAGCGGTCGGCACCCATGATCTGCAGAGCTTCAAAGCAGCGGTCGGTGCCACTGTGATGGTGGGCCGAGGTCATCACCGCCTTGCCGCCCTCTTCCAGCACATGCCGGAGCACCCGTTCATCGTCCGTGGCCACCACCACATCGGCAAGGGCAGCGCACTGCATCGCCTGGTCCACCACGCGCATCACCATGCTGCGGCCACCGATGTCGGCCAGTGGTTTTCCGGGAAGTCGGCTGCTGGCGAAACGGGCGGGGATGACTCCAAGGATACGTTGTGCGCTCATGGGGATCGGGGTTCTAGGAGGGTGACCTGGATGTTGTCGACCACAGCAGGAATGCTATCCATCAACCACACATACACCACCAGTGGATCGGTGGGTCGGCGCACCTCGGGGCTCATGTACCAGAAGGAGATCTCCGAGCGTCCGGAACTGTCGCGCATGGCCGCATCGAACTCCTTTGCACGGTAGCCATAGGCGTGGCCGTTGTGTTCGAACTTGGCGCAGAGGGCGACGCGGGGCAGGGGTTCCGATGGTTTGGAGAGCACCTCGCACGACACCTTGAACCAGACGTGATCGGCGGATGTGAGGGTATGCCACGGAATGGTGATGGTGGGCGAGAACTCCCGTCCATGGCCCAGCTCCCAGGCATGTCCGGCACGCCCCCCGTCGACCGGCACACGCCCGGTGTCGCTTACGCCGATCAGCGGTGCTTCAAAGGTCAGGGCGCGCAAGGGACGGGAACGGTATCGACCGAGCTCCGGCATCCCTTGATCATCCGAGTATGAACGCTCCACCGACCACAGCTCTTCCACGCCTTCCGGTCGTTCCAAGGTGCCGAGGACGGCCTTGTATGCCGGCCAGGTCATCCGCGAGGTATGGATCAGGCCCAGTGCCGACTGACGGACCTGGAAAAGGTTGAACGCCGTAAGTCCCAACAGAACGGCCACGCCGGGGATCGACCACCACAGCCTGCGCCCGCGGAGCCACACGAGCGCCGCGCCCAGGGGAAGGGCCATCACAGCATAGCTCTGGACCAGCGCGCGTTGGCCGAAACTGTCCGCATACCACCAACAGGACCAACTGGAAACGACAAAGAGGTTGAGCAGAAAGAACACGCCGATGGACCACCGCAGCGCAGGTAGGTGTCGCCGGAGCAACAAAATACCGGCAGTGGCCACGGCCATGATCGGGGTGTAGATGTACCAACCCTTCCGAAAGCTGAAGAGGACTTCCCAAGTGTATGGATGAAGGAACTCGAAGCCCTCTCCGGGATTGTTGTAGCTCATGTAGAGAAAGCGGCCGGTGAGCCATTTCCAATACAGCAGCTGAAGCGAACCGATGAAGAGGGCGATCAGCAGGGCCGCCGCGATCTGCTTCCTCCTGCGCCATAGACCGGCCACATGCTCCCGCCATTGCGACCAGCCCGGGAGACCGGTCAGGACCGGAATGACGATAGCGACCAGTTCCGAAGGCCTGGACAAGGCCAGCAGGGCCAGCAGCACCGCCAGCTTCCAGGCATCCGCCCAGCGGTGATCGCGATGCCATTGCACGGAATGCCACAACACACCTGCATAGAGCGTGAAGAGGAAGACATGCGGCATCCCGGTCGAGTAGAACACCTGGTGCACGTAGTTGGTGCCCATCACCACCAGTGCTAAAACCCCGGCGGACACATCCTCGGGGAAGAAGGTCCGCAGCACGCGCGCCAGCAACAGGAGACCGACGAGCACGTAGCTCAACAGTCCCATGATCAGTGCCCACTGATACGGGTCGGAAAATCCGTCCAAGGGACTTCCCGTGATGATGGCGCCCACATGGCCGCAGATGAAGAACGGCAACCACAGCAAGGCCATGCCCATGGGGTACTTCAGCACCCAGCCACCGGAGGGCTGCTCCTGTGCCTGATACAAGGTGGAGGAACTGTTGTACGTTGCCCTCGCCTCCTCCACCCAGCTGATGTCCTGGATGGAGGGGTCTTGATGGAGAAAGGTGGCAGGCAGGTAGAGGTAATACCCGAAGGTGTCCCAGTTCAGAATGTTCACCGGTGGGTTCCGAAGCAGCGCAACGGCCAGGATGCACCACAGGCCAACGGCCGTGATCCGTGACCAGGGATGGTTGCCCCTGCCATCGACCATTACAGGACCATGCTCAATTGTATCTGCATGCTCCTTGGCGCTTCGATCGCCAGGGGACGCAGCGAATACACTTCATTGGTGAGGTTGTTCACGATGAACGTGGCGCGCACCTCCTTGGTGAGCTGCATTCCGATCCGTGCATCCACGATCCAATCGCCGGTCCTGTGGGTGCGCATCCATTCACCCACGCCGGTGCGCAGGCTCAGCACATCGCTGGCGGATTCATCCAGGTCCACGAAGATCTTGTCGATGTTGCGTACATGACTGTTGTAGCGCACGCTCAGCCCCATCAGCAGTTTCTTGTGGCTCACCTGCACGTCGCTGCGGAAGAGGGTCTGCACGCGGAACTTCAGGATGTTGCCCGTGGGATCGTAGCTCGTGGAGGTAAAGCTGTATGGGGTGGACGCCTGTGAGACCGGTGTGGCGTAGATCTGGTCCGGCGTGGTGGAGATGGGGTTGGTATGGGTGTAGCCCAAAAGCATGGCGATCTCGGTGATCCCGAGCGTTCCCTTGCCGACCAGCTCGAACTCGTAGCCCGTGACCCGGGCTCCGCCGGTGTTCACGCTCTTGAAGCCCAGTCCGGGATCAAGCACCGGGAAGATCGTCACCGGGGCCCACTGCCCGAAGGTGAACTCCACATAGTCCTGGAATTCCTGCTGGAACACCACGGCATCGAAATAGCCCGTGACATTCCCGAACTTGAATCCCTGCTTCACTCCTCCTTCCACGTTCCAGCTCTGTTCGGGGCGCAGGTCGGCGTTCGGATAGATCACCAGTTTGCCGACACTGGTATTGATGAAGCGCTCGCCGATGGTGGGGAAGCGGAATCCCTGGCCATAGCTGGCCCGCAGGAAGGTGGCCTTGTGCACCTGGTAGGTGGCACCGGCGCGAAAGACCGGCTCAGCAACCTCGTCCGTGTTCACCTTGAACTGCTCATAACGAACACCGGCGGAAATGGCCAGCCGCTCGAAGAGCTTCTTGTCCAATTGAAGATAGGCGGCCAGGTTATCCGCCGTGTTCAGGCCATCGGCATCGGCATCGCCGCTGTACAACGCCGCCTCGCTGTTCACCCTGCGCAACAGCACACCGGCCGTGATCACCGTTTCCCCGAAGAAGTCCACCTTCTGCTGCACCTGGTATTCCGCATGCATCACCTGGTTGCTGTTGCTCTGGTCGTTGTCGTTGTCGAACACCTGCCGATGATAGCGGGTCCGAAGACTGTGGCGTGTGCCCCGCTTGGAGAAATACTCCACGAAGGGGTCCACGTAGAATTGCATGCCCTGCGTGGTGGTCACCGTACCTGGCTCGGGACGGTACAGACCACGATCGATATCGCTCCAGATGAACACGCTGGAGCTCCTGCTCTCCATGGCATTGGCGTTCAGGCCGTAGGTCAGTCCCTTCACCTTGCCGTTCCGCCAGCGTAGTCCGGTATTGAAGCGGATACGCCGGTCATATCCTCCGGGTCCGATCCGGTAAGGGTCCACCGCGATGGTATCGGCCGGCACCATGTCGGGGCCCACGAAGCCGGCATCGGAGAAGGCATTCCCACCGAGCACAAGGTCCAGCTTGCCGATCTGCCGCGCGTGGGAAAAGTTGACCCCCCCGAACATCGGATTGTTGTCGCCCCACCATTTCGCGGGCTCATGCCCCGGGGTGCCGTACATGCCCGTGAAGGCCGTCACCCGTGTGCGTGGCTCAGCCCGTGGATAGGCTGTTCGCACGTTGATCACGCCACTGAGGGCCGCACTGCCGTAAAGGACCGACGACGCACCCTTGATCACCTCCACCTGCTCGATGTTCTCCAAGGGCAGGAAGGTCCAGTTCGGGCGACCGATGTCCCCGCTCAGGATGGGGATGTCATCCACCAGCACCTGTACGCGGCTACCGGCACCGTAGCTGAATCCGCTGCCCGCGCGGATCTGGGGGTCCTCGTCAACCACCACCACGCCCGGCACCTGGTCCAGGGCTTCGTTCAGTGCAAAGACGTTCTTGTTCTGGATGATGTCCGGCTTGAGCACGCTCATGCTCAGCGTCACCTCGCCCACCCGTTGTTCGAACTTCCCGGCGCTCACGACCACCATGTCCAGCTGGTTCGCTGCGACCTTGAGCCGCACATCTCTGGTCACCGATGCCGCCACAGGCAGGTTGAGCCGTACGGTGAGCGGCTGGTAACCGACGAACGAATACGTGATGCTCTG
>CAMCAZ010000045.1 GCA_945872795.1 Chryseobacterium gleum | reverse complement strand
GCCATGGGGAAGTCCGGCTCACCGCCCCCTTCCATGTTACGCCAATATGAACTTTTGTCCCATCCTGACCTTCGACAGTCGGGATAGCTCGGGAACGTCAGAACTTCACCATCCATACCCGTTCGACAATGAACACACACGCCGCTGATCCCACGACCCGCCCGAAGGAAGGTGTACCACGCACCGCTATGAGCCTTGGCGCATCCGGTCAATTGGAGGTCGTCCGCATCACCAAACCGCTGCCCGCACAAGGTGGTGAACTGGTGTTCGCCGTTGCCCCTGCGCGTGATGGCAGCAAGGCACGCAGTATCCGGGTGTCCTTCACCACGGACGGCCTGGTCCATCCTCCCGAATTCGATGCGGCCAGCGGTCGCATCCACCTGTTCTACCCTGACCGGGATCATCCGGAGGTGCAGGGACTGCTCAACAGCAAACGCAACCGCTTCTGCTACTTCTGGCGTTCATCCCATGGCGGTCACACGCACGCCTGGTTGCTCAGTTCGCAATAGCTCAAGGCAGAAGCGTGCCCACGGAACCCCACCACGGGGAAATGGTGTATTTCAGTTGCCCCGCTTTCACAAAAGGGTCCTGCTCCAGATAGCCCTTCACCTCCTCATGTGTCGCAGTCGTAATACCATTTCGCCTTAAGGCATAGGCTAGTGTCGCAGTACGTGGGTATGGGTATCGGAGCGGCGCTCACTTGCGCATCTTCACGCTGCGGGCCTTGACGAGCACCTCCTTGATGTAGGAGGACTTGCTCAATGTATAGGCGTTGCGGTCCTTCGGGTGGCGCTTGGCCAGGTCCTTCTTCAGGGCTTCGTAGGCTTCAGCTTCCTCCGGGTGGTTGCGCAGGTGATCCCGGAAGATGATCCGGTCCACGCTGGCCTGACCGGGTTCGACCATGTGGACATGGACGGTGCGTTCACCCGCGGCATTGCGCAGGATGAACCAGGCATAGAAGGGGGCATCATCGCCCATGGAGGGCCGCCAGACGAACTCGTAGCCGGCCGCCTCCATCACAGGCAACACATCCCGCTTCACCAGCTCCACGCTGCTCACCTCCACCTGCACATCGATGATGGACTTGGCACTGAGCCCCGGTACGGCGGTGCTGCCGATGTGCGTGATGCGCTGCGCCAGCATGCGGGGCAGCATGCGTTTCAACTGGCCCTCCACCTCGGCATAGCGCGCAGGCCACTGGGGATCATAGGGTACGATGGCGAACTGCTCCTTCGCCAACACCTTCATGCGTTGTTCGGCATGTTTGTCCATGGCACGATGCTACGATTATTCTGCGGGAGCATAACCATTGAAGCGATCACCGCGCAGGAAGCCTATGAGCGTGAGACCGCTCTTCCGGGCCAGATCCACGGCGATGGAGGATGGTGCGCCCACGGCCGCCATGAGCGGAATGCCTGCCACGACACACTTCTGCACCAGTTCGAAACCAGCCCGTCCGCTGACGAGCAGGGCTGTGTCATTCGTCCGCAGTTGTGCCTTGATCGCGGCACCGATGACCTTGTCCACGGCATTGTGCCGGCCGATGTCCTCACGCAGGAGGAGCAGCTTCCCCTGCCGATCGAAGAGCGCGGCAGCGTGGATGCCCCCGGTGTGCTTGAACACGGTCTGGGCGTCGCGCATACGATCGGGCAGCGCGATGATCATCGCAGCGTCCACGGCACCCCATGGCGCAATGGGCCGCAGGCATTGGGCGTGCACGGCCTCGATGCTGCTCTTGCCACACACCCCGCAGCTGCTGGTGGTGTAGAAGTTGCGCTGCCACTTGTCGGGATCGAGCTCCACATCGGGATGCAGTTCCGCACGCACCACATTGCCCCGCTCCTCGGGCTTCACGTTGGCACAATGCTCCACGCGCAGCACCTGTGCCGGGTCGGTGATGAGGCCTTCGGTGAAGAGGAAGCCCAGCGCCAGCTCCTCGTCGTGGCCCGGCGTGCGCATGGTGACGCTCAGGCGGAACTCCTTGCGATCTTCCATGGGCCCATGGCCCAAGCGGATCTCCAAGGGTTCCTCGGTGACCAGGAGGTCATCGGCCACGGGATCCGAACCACTTTCGTAGCGCCTAACATGGGTGACAGTTACAGGCGATGGCATGGCGGATCACGGGAAGAAACGATACACCTCCTTGCGATGGAGCAAACGAGCCAACTGGACCTTGTTCCCCATCAGGTACTGACCCAGGCGATATTCCCCGATCCGTACCCGGCAGGCATCCTTATATCCCGAGAGTGTCTTGATCGGGTGCAACTCATCGAGGGACCCTGCCTCTTCCAATGCCAGGACGATCCGCAACACCTTCCTCCTTGTTCCCAGGTCCACCTTCGATAGGTCCTTTTCAACGGACCGAAGGAACTGAACCTCCATTTCAGGCCCTGAGTTTGCGCAACACGCGCTCCTTGCTGACGACCTTGGTACGATCCACTTTCGACATGGCCAGCGCCAGTCCCGCATCCTCCATCTCCTCTTCGCTCAACCTGCGACCGGAAATGCCCATGCGCTTGATCAGCTGTTGTAGGAGCTTTTCCTCCTCCTTGTCCTTCGGAGTGATGATGATCGACTTGCGTCCCATGATGCTCAAAGATAATGGCACGGTCCCCCATCCCGTCCTCCGCCAACACGTCACCAGGTGATCATCCACTGTACAGCACAGGTGTCCACGCGTTCACTGAATGACGGCTGGCGGTCAGGCAGCAAATGCAATGGGCCGGGCGAAGTATGGCAACCTCGTCCGACCCATCAGGAGTGTGTCCGCTACCTCAATGTGCTACCACAAGGCGCCCCACAACGTAGTCCTTGGTGCCCGTGATGCGCAGGATGTACTGTCCTGCGGGAAGTGTTTGGGCGAACTGGATGGTGCGCGGAGCACCGCCGGCACCCGCTGCCAGGCGCTGGTCATGCAGCAGTTTGCCGGACATGTCATGCACGGTCAGCTGCACGGTCTCCTCTTCCCGGAAGCCGTCCAACGCAAGCTCCACCTGCCGACCGTTGGAGGGGTTGGGCCAAAGGGTGAGGACAGGCAATTCGTCCGCAATGCTCTTCATGTAGGCATCGCCGCCTTGCTCATCCATGGAGGAGGTGGCCACGATGCTGAGTGTGCAGACATCGCCGTAATCACACCAGGTAACACCGCCATCCTTGCTGAGACGCACCCGTACGTTGTAGGTGTTGCCGGCCACGAGCGGGTTGGTGGACCAATTCAGCGGGAGGTTATAGCCCGTGGTGGTCTGTGTGCTCGTGTACCCGAGGGCCGCGTTGGTGAACTCGAACTGGTACCGGGTGGCACCGCGCACAGGGCGGGCGGTCACGAACTGCGAGCGGGTGCGCGTAGAACCGCATGAGTAATACTGGTTCTCTGGGATGTCCATGAGCTTGGTGTAGGGGCAGAGCGCGGCCACCGGGTCGATCATCAGTCGGCATGCAGGACCCCACTCGCCGTTCACACCGTTCACGCGTGTGCGGATGCGGAGGTTCAACAAGGTGAGCTGGGGCAGGGCTGGAATGGCACCGCTCCAAGACAGGCGCAAATAACACGCCCTGGTAGCCCCGATGCCATGTCCGTCCGAGGTGGCATGGTTGCGGAACCGGCGGAAAGAGAAGGAACCATTGGGATTGAAGAACCAGAACTCATACCCGTCATCGGTCTGGTCACCCACACCCCATTGCGCCGATACATCAGTATTGGGCGAAGCCACGATGAATTGTGCCGGGTCCCAATCGAGCTTGTCCCGCGAGGTGAAAATGGCCTGCTGCGCGCTCATTGGGAGGCAGAAGTAGCCATTGTTCGGCATGCTGCTCTCCGTGGTGAAACTTCCGCGGGACGCGTTGTCCACGATCCGCTCGCCGGAGCCGTCACGCAAGGTGTAGCCACCGGTCGCCATTCCGTCCCCTGCACTGTCGAACAGGCGGAAGCGGAAGCATCCATTGGGGATGCAGCAGCTCACGAGGATATCGGAATCGCTCGCATAGCCCGATCCGGAGCAAACCGTGTAATCGAATCCTTCACCGGTGATCTCCCAGCTGGTCTGCGCGCCGAATGCATCCGTGCGGATGCTCAGACCCAACTCCTGCTCACAGCCAAGGTCCAGGCGCACCACACGGTTGCAGGCGGTGCCATTGTAGGCCGTGAAGCCGCCGACCAGAGTGACCGTGCCATCGGGCTGCCAGACACTGCCATACACCCAGTTGTTGAAGCCCGTTCCGGTATCGAATCCCGCATCGCGGGTGCCTCCGGTGTTGATGCGAATGAAGCGGCTTGCCGCGACGCCATTGTACGTGGTGAAATTCCCGCCCGCCAGGATCTTTCCATCGCCCTGGAGGGACAGGCTGTACACCCAGCTGTTGAAGCCCGTTCCGGTGGTGAACCCGGTATCGATCGACCCGTTGCTCAACAGGCGAACGATGCGCGAAGCCGCGCTGCCTTGGTAGGTGGTGAACAGACCACCGAGGATGATCTTGCCATCGTCCTGATGAATGCAGGAGAACACCGCTTGGTTGACCCCCGTTCCTACGGCGAAGGATGGATCAAAGCCCCCGGAGGACAGCAGGCGCGCAACGCCGGGGCTGGCCTGACCGTCGAAGGTGCTGAACACACCTGCCACGACCAACCTGCCTTCCGCATCGAGGGAGATGTCATAAATATCGCTGTCGGCTCCCGCTCCGGCGGCGAATGCCACGTCGCGCGAACCGTTATCCGCCAACTGCACCACCCGTCCGGCAGGGCTGCCATCGAACGCCGTGAAGCTGCCACCGACAAGGATGCGACCATCGGGACGCACCGCGATGGCGGTCACCGCTCCCGTATTGATGCCGGCACCAACGTTGAACGTAGGGTCGATGGTGCCATCACTGTTCAAGCGGACGAGGCCCGGAGAGGCCTGGCCATTGAACGAGGCGAACGTGCCGCCCACCAGGATGCGACCGCTGGCGTCCAGCTCAATGACATTGACCTGGCCGGATGCACCCGTGCCCACATTGGCGTTGAATGCCGCATCAAGCGTGCCGGAGCGCGACACCCGAACGATACGGCCGACCGATGTGCCAGTATAAACCGACATAGTACCACCCATGATGACCTGTCCGTCCGGTTGAGCGGCCAATGCGAAATTGCGGGCGTTGGCACCACTGCCGAAGGTGAAGGTCGGGTCAACGGCAATGGCTTGGGCACTTACTGCGCCTGCCAGCAAGCATGCGAGCAGGGCTGTGACCAACGCGAGAACTTTAACGGCCACGCGTTCAGTGACCGATAATGTGCTGGTGGAAGTACCGTAGACCATTACAAGGGGGGGGTGAGGGGGAGGAAGCTTTCGGGCTGGGCGCATGACGTTCGATCGGTTTGGTACAAATTCAAAGCGGTCTACGGACAGAGGAACCAGATGGTTTCACCCGCACAGCGCTGTACTTCGTTCCTTTGGAGCATGGGCAGCACTCCGCTCACCGACCGCCACTCCCGCATCCACCGCAGCCTGCGCATCAGCATCGTGGACAAGTGCGACCTGCGGTGCACCTACTGCATGCCGGAGGACCAGCACTTCCTGAAGCGGGAGGAGCTGATGACCCGCGAGGAGATCGCCACCGTCGCCCGGCTCTTCGTGGAGCGATACGGCATCATCAAGATCCGCCTCACGGGGGGTGAACCGCTCGTGCGCCCCGATGTGGTGGACATCGTCCGCGACATGGCCCGGCTCGGCGTGTCGCTCGGGCTCACCACCAACGCGATGTCGCTGCACAAGCACCTCGATGGCCTGATCGATGCCGGGCTGAAGAGCCTCAACATCAGCCTGGACACGGTCGATGCGGAGCGCTTCCGATCGATCACCCGGCGCGATGGTTTCGACACCGTGTGGGCCAACATCCGGCTCGCACTGGAACGCGGCATGCGCGTGAAGGTGAACATGGTGGTGATGCGCGGGGTGAACGACGACGAACTGCTGCGCTTCGTGGAGCTCACACGCGATCATCCGGTGCACGTGCGCTTCATCGAGTTCATGCCCTTCGCCGGGAACCACTGGGGACGCGAGCGGGTGTACACGTACAGCGAGATGCTCGGCCACATCGGCAGCGTGCACAGCTTCGAGAAGCTCACCGACGACCCGCACAGCACCGCCAAGGCCTACCGCGTGGCCGACTGGCCCGGAACCTTCGCCGTGATCAGCACGGTGACCGAACCGTTCTGCGGCAACTGCGACCGTCTGCGACTGACCGCGGAAGGCAGGATGCGCAACTGCCTTTTCTCCCGCGAGGAGACCGACCTGCTCTCCGCCCTTCGCCGGGGTGAGGACATCGCTCCATTGATCGAAGCGAACGTGCTGGCGAAGCACGCGATGCTGGGCGGGCTTCCTCCCTTCAAGCCCGAAAGCCAGGAGGAGGTGCTGCACGATCTGAGCGAGCGGCCGATGGTGAGCATCGGCGGGTGATGTCGCACAGGCTCTTGCCTGTGTTTCTCAGGCGCCATCAAGCTGCCTGTTCGACTTTACGGTACCTGCTGGAGATCGTAGTTGAGGCTGAATTGCACTACGGCAATTGCCCCACCCGCGTATTCGTAGGCACCACCCCGCCGATGGTCTGCAGGATCGGATCGCGGTCGTTGTTCTCGCCGCTGTACTTCACGGTGCCGTCCATGTTCACATCTGCGGGCAGGTAGCCGGTGGTGGTGTTGGTGGGCACCACGCCACCGATCGCCTGCAATATCGGGTCGCGGTCGTTGTCCTGGCCCACGTACTTGATCTCATCATCAAAATTCACATCGCCCACCCAAAGCACCTGTGCTGGAAAGGCCCCGGTCACGCTCTTGCGCGCGTCCGTTCCAAAGGTGGCCGTGGAGGCCAGTGAGAGGTCCACCGGCGTGGTGGAAAGCCCCAAGGCCGTGGCGTTCCCGGTCATCACCCCCAGGTGGTTGCGGTGGCGCAGGGCCACATGGTAGGTGCCGGGGGCGTTGTTGAAGGTGAGCGGCGAGACACCATCGCTGGCCACGATGTCGCCATCGCGCTGGATGAGCGCGCTGCGGGTGGCGAGTACCGTTCCTGGCGCGACTGCATTGCGCAACTCCACCACCACCCAATCCACGATAGCGTTGTTGCCGGTGGTGGCCAGTACCGCGGGTGTTATGGTTTCCGCACCGCCGCCGCCCACTTGCGCATAGCCGAGTGCCGTGTACGGTTCACTGGTGGGCACGATGCCCGCTGTGCGCAACGCATCGCTCATTTGGCCGGTGGCGCTGCTGTAGGGTCCTTCCAGCATGCCGCGCAGGGCCAGCAGCAGGAACGTCGGCTGTTCAGTGTTGATGAGCGAGGCCACATCGCCGCGGCCATTGCCACCAGCGAAGATGTTGGATGCGATCGGTGTTGGTGTGATCAACGAAGCCACATCACCCCGGCCGTTGCCGCCGGTGAAGATGTTGGATGCTATAGGCGTTGGTGTGATCAGCGAAGCCACATCGCCACGGCCATTGCCACCCGTGAAGATGTTCGATGCAATGGGTGTAGGCGTGATCAGCGAAGCCACATCACCACGGCCATTGCCACCGGTGAAGATGTTGGAAGCAACGGGAGCCGGTGTGATCAGCGAAGCCACATCGCCACGGCCATTCCCTCCGGAGAAGATGTTGGAAACGACAGGCGTTGGTGTAATGAGCGAAGCCGCATCACCACGACCATTGCCTCCGCTGAAGATGGACGTGCCCGGATCCACCACGAACAGCGTGTAGTCCTCCGCTTCGCCCACTGGTGTAGTACCGCAGGCGGGCAGCGCACCCGTGAAGGCGATGCGCACCCGCATGCGCACAGCACCTTCCGCAGTGCCCGGCGGCGGGGTGATGCTGCCCGTGAAGGTGATGTTGTCCGTGGTGCTCAGGATGAACACTTCCCCGGCATCGCCGAGGGTGAAGTCGCGGTTCCAATCCACGAACGCGCGTACCTGAATGCCTGCGGAGGGTGAACCGCCGTTGGTGACGGTAATGGGCAGGGCTTGAGCGACCAGGAGCGACGTAGTGGGGCCTGCGCTGAGATCCGAATACCCCTGAACACCACAACCGCTTGATGTAGTGTTGAGGCTGCCGATGGAGACGCTGGCGATGGATCCATTGACCCCGCCACAGTTCGTGGCGCTGGCCGGGCAATACACCCGCTGCACTTGGGTGGTGCGGAACACCTGCTCCGTGGCGCAGGCCGCGCTGGTGTGGAAATGCACAAAGTAGGTCTGCGTGGCGCTGGCCGTGAACAGCACCGGTTGGGTGCCGAACGCCACAGCGCCTGAAGCCAACGCTGTGGACACCGTGATGTGGTCCGTGGCCACGCTGCTGCTGAAACGGTACACTCCCCCCGCAGTGAGGCTCACCAGTACATAGTCTCCCGCCCAGCTTTGGGTGCTGATGGTGGTGCTGGCACCGGTGGCATCAGGGACGACGGTTGAGAGCGGGAATTGCTCCGTGCCGAAGCACTGGGCACGCAGGCCGAATGGCAGCAGCAGGAACAGGAGCGGTACAAAAGCTCTCATGGTGTGCGGATCAGGTACTGTTCGTGTATGGTTTTCCGCGAAAGGCTTGGGGGCATCTCCACAACTTCGGCCGCAGTGCGCGCAGCAACGTTGGCAGCCGCTAGGGCGCTTGCTTCGTTGCGTTCCGGTTGTGGGTTTGCATTCATGGTCCTCTGGCAACTTCTCCTCGAAAAAAAATCTTCGATGGGGCTACGCCCCATACCCCAGGGTTAAGGGTTAAGACCCCGGCTAAGGAACCAACCGACAACCACGACCACCGATAAAGTAGTCGCGAACGCTGAGGGTGTAGGCGGCAGTGTTGCGGTCGGACAAGCGCATGTACGTAGCATCGACTTCACAGGAGCCGCCCCGAAAGCCAGCGCCTATGGCCGATGCGGGTGCAGGCCATGCGGTACCATCGGGGTTGCCATCCGTAGCCAGGGCACCATTACCATGCAGGCCGGTAAAAGCCCGGCCCTCCACGTTGCCAATGGTCACCGCGCGCTCCAGAAGGTTGCCGCCCAGCTCCATGATGCCATAGTAGCTGGCACCGGCGGTTACGCGGCCACTGTTGCTGCCGTTGGCCGCGAAAATGCCCACACGCACGGGGCCATCTATCGCCCCCCCATCAGGTGTTCTGTAGCTCGCATTGCCCACCGTGGTGCTGAAGTTGGTGGCGATGCCCTCATTGGTGGCACCGGCAGCGTCCAGGGTGTAGAGACTGGTGGCGATGCCCGTGGTGCCCCAAGGGTATTCGTTCGCTACGGGGGCGATGGTGCCCCGGCAGGCCTTCTCGAACTCCAGCTCCGTCATGGGCCGCAAACCGCTCCAGTACAGGTAGGCCGTCAGGTCGCCCCAGCTCAAGAAGTTGCACGCGATGTCCCTGCCATCCACAGCCCCATCGTATACACCGAAACCGTAAAGGTCGCAGGCATATACCGCCGGGGTGGTGCTGGCCACACCGGGGGTTTGGATGCGGATGCCGTTGCGCCGCGTATTCGCATATCCTGTGATCAGGGCACTTGTCCCCGCCAAGCTGGTGGGCACGCTGGCCGTGCGTGTTACCTGCTGGGTGTAGGTCAGGGTGTTCAGGAAATCCACGTAGCCTTGCTGGGTCACTTCGTACTTCATGCAATAGAAAGCATTGAAACCGTTAGGCCATGTGGCGCTCGCCGGGGCGGTTTGCCCGGTGGGGAAGCCACCGGCCTGCCCGCCCAAGCTGCCCGTGCCCGCAGGCACCGTGGTGGCATTGGCCGTGTTGATGGTGGTGAGGGTGAAAGCGCTGACCTCCGAGCCGCCGCTGCCCGCCGCAAAGGCCCCCTGGGGCACGTACACCATTTCAATGGCGAAGACCTGCACTTGGGCGATATCAGAAATATCCAAGCCCTGCGCGGCGAAGGCCCATTGCAGTTGGGTACTTGGCAGGCTCAGGTTGCCGGTGCCCGCGGCATTGCGGTACACGAACACGCCCACCACCGGGTTGGTATTGGCGTTAAAGGCCGTGCCGGGGGTGAGCAGGCCCAGGTCGATCTGGCTTCCCGCTGCGGCCACATGGCCGGTATTGTTCAGGTTGGCATGGAACCACGGCCCGTTTAGGCTGGTGCGGTACTTCACGAATACCCAAGCGGCGTCCCAGCGGCCCGAGCCAAGGCGCCAGCTGTTCTCCCAGCTCAGGTCGAACTGCACCTGTATGGTGGTGCCAGCGTCGCCGGTGAGGGCGGAGTTGGCGATCTGGATGTTGTTGGCCTTTGACATTGTGCCCGCAACGGAAAGGAGCACGGCGAGGAGGAAGGGAAGGAGGCGCATGGAAGCAGGGTTTTGGGATCTTCCGGCCAGCGCTACGGCGATGACCGACGGGTAAGATTATGAAGAACTGACCTTAGTGCGCAACACCAGGATGGCAAACGCCAATTTGCTTTGGAACCATCCGATGGGCCGGAGGCCACCGCTGTTCAAGCCCGAAAGCCAAGAAGAGGTGCTGCACGATCTGAGTGAAAGGCCTATGGTGGCGATCGGGGGGTAATGTCCCACCGGCTTCCAGCCGGTGTCTGTCGTGCACCGGCTCGAAGCCGGTGGGACATTGGAAGCCGGTGCGACACTACTGCCCATGCCTGAACGCCATCTCCTGGACCTTCACCACATGCAGGACGAACGGGAACAACGCGTCCATCGTCTCCTGTGCGCCGCGCGTGGAACCGGGCAATGTGATCACCAGGCTACGGCCGGTCATTCCGGCCACGCCGCGGCTCATCATCGCCCAAGGCATGCGTTCCTGGCCATAGGCGCGGGCGGCTTCCATGATGCCCGGCACCTCGCGGTCGAGGATGGGTGCGATGGCCTCGGGGGTACGGTCGCGCGGCGAAAGACCTGTGCCGCCGGTGGTGAGGATGAGGTCGATGCCTTCGTTGGCCCAGGCTTTCACTTGCGCTGAGATCGCATCCGGTTCGTCAGGTACCACGGTCGTTCCTGTACACTCAACCCCCAACTCCACCAACCTCCCAACGATACCAACCCCTGCCTTGTCCTCCTTCTTCCCACTGGCCACGCCATCGCTGATCACCAGCACCGCCGCCTTCACCGGCACCTCGAAGCGGTCCTTCCAATCGCTCTTGCCGCCCTTCTTCTCCAGCAACTTGATGCCCGCGATCATCACGCCCTTGTCGATGGGCTTGAGCATGTCGTAGATGGTGAGGGCCGCCACGCTGGCGCCGTGCATGGCCTCCACCTCCACGCCGGTACGGTAGATGGTGCGCACGCGCATGGTGACGATCACCTCCATCTCCCCCACCGTGAACGTGCATTCCGCGTGCTCGATCGGCAGTGGATGGCAGTCAGGGATCAGCTCGTGGGTCTTCTTCACGCCGAAGAGGGCCGCCACACGAGCGCTCTCGAGCACGTTGCCTTTCGGCACCCGGTGCTCCTTCAACGCCGCGATGGTGGCCGGTTCGCTCACGGTGACCAAGGCCGTGGCGGTGGCCTCGCGCAGGGTGGTGGGTTTGTGGGTGATGTCGATCATGGAATGGGGTCTGCGCTAACGATCCGTGGGTCGACCCAGTGGGTCGATGCTACGGTTCACCTTCCAAACATGGGTGGCATCCGAAAGGACCTCGCGTCCGAAGATGGGCAGTTCGGCCTTGATACGGTCCACCACCCAGGCCACGGCCTCCCGTGCCGCGATGCGATGGGGCGCACTGGCGAACACCATGAAACACAGCTGGCCTGCGGGGATGGTCCCCAGGCTGTGGTGCACGTGCAGGCAGGTCATGCTGGGCCATTTCGCAAAAGCCTCCTCGCGGATGACGGTCATGCGCTCCAAGGCCATTTCGCGGTAGGCGGTGTATTCGATGGCGGACACCGTTGTAGCGGGCTGATCGTGATCCGCCCTTACAAAAGGGTCCGCCCGCACCTGCCCCAGGAAGATCTCGTGCGCACCGATGTCCATGCGCGTGGCGTGCTTGGCAATGCTCGTGCCCACAAAGGCCGGATCGATGGGGCCTTCCACGAAGATGTCCTTTACGCTATGGGTCCTCGGCTCGCTCATCCTCCGGCGAATGGGGGCAGCACGGCGATCTCCTCGCTGCCGGTGAGCGGAACATCCTGATGCACGATGCGGCGGTCCACGGCGATGGCGTAGCTCAGTTGGTCCAGCCCGCTGATGCAGGCCGCGAGCGAACGGCGCAGTTCACCCGTGGAGCTGGCCTCCACGCTAAGCTGATCGGCACCGGCCTTCTCGGCGATCATTCCGAAGAGCAGTACGTTCATGCCTCAAAGATCGCCCGGAGCGTTGATGTTGCGGAACAGGTCCTTCGGCCATCCTTCTTCGCCGGGGCAGATCTGCACGTAGCTCGCCTGCACCTGCTCCAGGGCATCGCTCACCTTCCACGTCCCTTTCGCCACCAAGGCCTCGAAGGGCGAGCGACACCGCCGATGGTAGGCAGCGGCCAGCGGTTCCAGGCGACCATCGCAGGCGGGCACAAAGGCAGGGCAACCGCTCTCCAGTCCGGCCTTGAGCCGCTCGAACAGTGCCGCCGTGACATGCGGCATGTCGCAGGCCAACACAAGCAGACGGTCATGAGCGGCATAGCGCATGGCCGTGACAATGCCCCCCAAGGGACCCACGCCGGGGATGTCATCCGCCAGCACGAAGGGACCCACATGCCCGTACTTCAACGGGTCGCCGATGACGAGGAGATCATCCACATGCGGCTGCAGGGCATCGAGCGCGCGGTCCAGCAGCGTGCGACCATCGATCTCGATCAGGGCCTTGTCCTGGCCCATGCGCGAGCTGCGCCCCCCTGCGAGGACCACTCCCGTCCATCCCTGTGCTCCGATCATCGTCCGGGAAGGTAGTACACCTCGGTGAGCTCACCCGCCTCGGCACGGCGCACCGTGGCGGGGAAATAAGCGATGGCGTTGGCCGCGATCAGCGAGGAGAGCATGTGCGAACCTTCATCGGCCAGCAGGTGCACCACACCAGCACGCACCGAGGCGGCCCGGAACTCCGCGCGTGCCCCCTTGATCGTGATGCCCTCGGACAGCGGCAGGCTTTCACTGCGCAACACCGGTCCAGTTGCACCCTGCACGGCGAGCAGGAACGGTCGCACGAACAGGTACCACGCCACCAGCACCGCACGCGGATTGCCCGGCAAACCGAAAACGAAGGTGCTGCCCAGGCGCGCGAAGAGCATGGGCTTGCCGGGTTTCTGGTGCACGCCGTGGAAGAGCACCTCGGCACCCAGCTCCAGCAACGCGCTCTTCACCAGATCGTGATCCCCCACGGATACGCCGCCGGTGGTGATCAGCACATCACAGCCATGGGCGGCTTGTGCCAGCGATCGGCGGAGCTCCCCGGCCTCATCCTTCGGTGTGAACACCGGAGCAGCGGTCCGCATGCCTTCCTGCATGAGCGCACTGACGAGCATCACGTCGTTGCTGCTGAATATCCTGCCCGGCACCGTTTCCGCTCCTGTGGCGAACTCACCTCCGGTGCGCACCACGTTCACCAAGGGCTTCCTGTGCACCGCCACCGACCCTACGCCCGCCGAGGCCAGCAGCCCGATCTCCGCCGGACCCAACACGGTCCCCGGCTTCAACAGCACATCGCCGACGCGCAATTGTTCGCCCTTGCGCCGCACGTTGCCGCCACTACGAAGCTTGGTGTCGTGGTGGGTGATGTGATCGCCATCGCGCTCCACGAACTCCTGCATCACCACGGTATCCGCACCGGTGGGAATCATGGCACCGGTGAAGATGCGTGCACATTCTCCGGCACCCAACACAGCGCCATACACGTCACCGGCAGCCAGCGAAGCGACCTGACGCCATGTGCTGCGGCCTTCCTCGAACGCAAAGGCGTAGCCGTCCACCGCGCTCATGTCGAAGAGCGGATGGTCATGCGGGGCCACCACGTCCTGCGCCAGATGGTGGCCTGAAGCCTCCGCCAGTTCGCGTAGCACAACGGACGTGGGACTTACCACCTGCGCCAGGATGTGCCGGGCCTCCTCCACCGTGATCATGGCATCATCAATTTGAGGCTGGCGAAGAGCAGCACACCACCCAGTGCGCGCCGCATCCAGCGTTCGTTCAAGCGTTGTGCGCCCACCCAGGCCCCCAGCAGGCCACCGGCCAGTGCAGCGATCATCCACACGCCGGTGTCGGCGTGCAGCGTCTCTCCCGCACCCAGTGCCCCGGTGAGCCCTGCTGCGCTGTTCACCAGGATGAAGGGTGCGCTCACCGCGGCGGTGGTCCTCGCATCGGCCCAACGGAACAGCAGCAGCACGGGACTGAGCAGGATGCCGCCGCCGATGCCGATGAGGCCCGAGAGGTAGCCCAGCAGCGCACCGATCAGCAGGGCCAGTGGCAGGGACAAGGGACGCAGCTCCTGACCCTGGCCGCCGAAGAGACCGAAGAGCCGCGCCACGGCCACCAGCAGGCACAGGGCGAGCATCCGTTTGTAGATCAGCGGATCCAGCACCACCTGTGAGCCCAGCCAGGCGAGGGGAACGGAGGTGAGCGCAAAAGGCCAGAGCAGGCCCCACCGGAAATGTCCGGCACGCCTGAACTGCACGAAGGCGATCCCGCTGACCACCATGTTCATCAGCAGGGCGGGCACCCGCATCTCCTGTTGGGGCAGGCCCATCAAGGCGCCGAGCGCCAGGTAACCGCTGGCACCACCGTGCCCCACCATGGCATAGAGCAGCGCCACCACGGCAAAAGCGAGCAGGTACAGCGCGGCCGTCATGCGTGGTCGGTGGGTCGTGGCCGCTCGGCGATCAGCTCCTCATCCTGTGGCGCAGCGGGGGCCGCGATCCGCAGCCAGCGTCCCGACCCCGTATCGATCAGCTCGAGCATGCCGGCCAGGGAATGATCGCCCTGCAACAGGGCCTCCACATGGCGCGCCATCACGGCGGCGGCCAAGGTGGTGACGTGGGCGGGCACCTGGCGCATGTCGCAGCCATCCTGACCGGCACCCAGGCGATGGGGGAAAAGGTCGTGCAGACCGGCTGGAGCGGCATCGTTCCCACCGGGCACATGCAGCGTGGCCACCTGCACCTGGCGACCGTGCACGGCACCCGTCACCAAGGGGATCCGCTGCGCTGCACACACCCGGTCAATGAGCAGGCGCGCGTGCAGGTCATCCGTGCAATCCACCACTAGGTCACAGCCGTGCAGCAGGGCCGCAGCGTTCGATGCATCCAGGAAACGGGGTTCACGAACAAGCTCCAATGCGGGTCGCGATGCCTGCAGTCGCTCCCCCGCCACTTGCACCTTCAGCCGGCCGATGTCAGCAGGACCATAGAGCGGCTGACGCGCCGGGTTCGTTGCTTCCACCGTGTCGCCATCGATGAGGAGCAGCGACACGTCCGGCAGCAGCGCCAGCAAGGGCAGTAGCGCACAGCCGGTACCACCGGCGCCGATGATGGCGATGCGTGCGGAAGGCTTCCTGGCGGACATGCCGCCAAGTTAGGCCGGCATCACTGGACGTAGACCAGGTCGAAACTGCCCGAGATGGACTTGGGCGCACTACCGATCGGCGAATACAGCGGACCGGAGAAATTGCCTCGGATGCGCCGGGTGGAGACATTGTGCTCCGTGATGGTCACGGAAGCCGGCGCACCATCCGTGGCGGCATAGGCAAGTGCCAGCTGCGAGGTTTAGAGGATGGTGTTGTTGGTCTCCGTCATGGCGTGGGTGTCCACGCTCAGGGAATCCAGTTCCAAGGTCAGGGTGGCGCCTTGCTGGGTGATGCCGTTGATGGTCATCAGACCACCGGCCTCCGAAGCGAACAGGCTGGCGTTGGCGCAAAAGGAAGAGCCATCGAACGTGGCCTGCAGCCGGGCACCGTCGATGCCGCAAACAACAGGTGCCGGTATCGGTGTGGTCGGGTCATCGTCATCCCAGTGTCGCAACCCGTAAGTTGGTTCACTGAAGAGCTGCCACTCGTTCGCGTTCATGCAAGGCGGAACATCTACGGCGTAGCGGGCGCTACGACGAAATGTTCCAACGCGGCAGGAAGGTGAACGAGGGGCGGAGATGGTGAAGGAACTTACGGGTTGCGACACTAGACGCAGGCGGTGACCAGCAGCAGGGTGAGCGCAGCGAGCAGGTGAAGATGTTGCATGGGAAGCGTTTGCATCGGCACCATCCCAATGGCGTACCTATTCCAGAACCGTTCCACAACCGGATCAACCGCCGATGGTGTACGTCACATCGAACTGCCCTTCCGCCTGACGGGTCTCGCCGCTCAGCTCGTTGAAGACCGGTGCGGCAAAGGTGCCTTTCAACCGTCGGGTGGACGCGTTGTGCTGTTCGATGATCAGTGTGCCTTCGCTGTCGGGACCCGTCACGAATGAGCTGCCGGTCTGCATGTAGAGCATGCTGTTCGAGGCTTCCGTGATGGCATGCGTGCCCACGCCCAAGGTGTCCAGTTGCAGGATCAGAGTGTTGCCCGAAAGGTCCACGCCGGTGAGCATCACCGAACCTTCACCACCTACGGCCAGCAGCTGTGCGGTGGCGCAATAGGAACTGCCACCCACCGTGGCCTGCAGGCGCGCACCGTCGCTGCCGCATCCCGCAGGCAGCAGACCCACCTCCTGGGCGATCTCCGCAGTGTCCTTCACGCAGGATTGGAACGGAAGAGCGATCACGAACAAGAGGGCGGGCAGAACGAAATTGCTTCTCATGGTGGAGCTCCCGGCACTGGAGCGGGCGATCGTTGAACGCAGCACCGGACCGGAAGGATACACAAAGCCCCGGTCCATCAGTGACGGACCGGGGCTTCGAAGAAGGGCTATCGCGATCAGCGCACCACCACACGGTGCATGCTGGCACCGTCGGCGTGACGGATGCGGAGCACGTACTCACCGGGAGCAACGGCGTTGATGTCCAGATCGACCATGCCGCTGGCATTGTTCGATACGCTGCGGGCGATCACCGAACGACCGGCGATGTCGAACAGGTCCAGGTCGAGGCTGCCGCTCAGCTCACCCAGGGCGATGCTCAGGCGGTCATCGGCCGGGTTCGGCCACACACGCACACCAGCGGCATCGGCCAGCGCACCCACACCGGTGCTGCCGATGTTCACCTCCACTTCCGTGCGGGGACCTTCGCAGGCCACGCTGGGCGCTTCCACCTCCCAATCATAGAAGAAGTAGTAATAGGCCGTGGCGTTGTTTCCCGATACCGAGCTGCGCAGGATGCTGCCGTAGGTGCCCAAGGCGTAGGGATAGGCCGGGTTGCTGCCCAGACCATCGCGCCACAGTTGCGGGTTGCCGCCCACCACACGGAGACCGTAAGGGCCACCGGCAGGCACGTTGTAGTTCAGGTCCACGCGGCTCTCGCCGTTGGGGATGTTGAACACGCCCGTCGCGAGCGTGGAACCCGTGGAGATGTTCACCAAGGCAATGGTGCGATTGCCCGCACCGTTGGCGAACACCTTCACCGAACGCAGGTTGAAATCCTCGAAGGCCTCGAAGACCTGGTAGTTGTCCGCGTTGGTATGGAAGGCCCCGGGCATGGCCGTCTGCAGGCGGTTCAGCGGACCACCGAAGGCCGTGCCACCACCGTAGATCGTGGCATCAGCGGCCCAGAAGGAGGTCACCACACTGATGAAGGGGGTCGTGAAGTTGTTTCCGGTACCCAGCAGGTTGCCACCCACGGCGGCATCGTACCAACGCACGTTCGTGCCAGTGGAATAAAGGTCGGCCGTGCCCGGTACGGGGATCGACACATCGTCGGCTGCGGTCTCTGCAGGTGCATCCAGAACCTCCACGCTCACCGCTGCGCTGGTGAAATCACCGCAGGTGCCATCGATGGTCACCGTGTAGGTGCCGGCTTCGGTCACCGTCAGGGACTGGTCCGTTGCACCATTGCTCCAGGTGTAACCTGCTGCCTCGCTGCTGGTCAGCACCAGTTCAGTGCCTTCGCAGATGACGGGCTCACCGGTGAAGCTCACCGTGGGGGTCTCGTCAGGGCTTTCCTGCACCATCATGGTGGTGGTGCCGGTGCAACCCGTTCCGTCGTCGATGGTCACCGTGTAGGTACCAGCGCTGGTCACGGTGATCGACTGGCCCGTGGAACCGGTGCTCCACAGGTAATCGAAACCGCTGTTCGCCGTCAGGTCCACGGCATCACCGTTGCCGCAGATGACCGTTGGGCCCGATGCGGTGATGGTGGCCAAGGGACTGATGCAGGTGCCTTCGATCACCGTGATCTTCTGGTCAACGGCCACATCGGTGTAGGTATCCACCACACCGCTCGGCCAGGTGATGGTCAGCGTAGGGATGGTGGTGTACGTACCCAGGCCGAAGTGCATGATGAAGGTGCTCACGATCCCGTAGCTCTCACCGGCACGGACCTCACGCACTTGCGTACCCCAAGGACCTTCGATGGTCACACGGGCACCCACGGCATCGCGGTTGCTCTGCACGCCTTCCAATTCCACGTTCAACCAATGGTTGTCGTTGGGGGTGTTCAGCCACAGGCGATCGGGGAAACCGGGATCACCGTCCACATAACCGTCGCCATATCCGGAGTACACATCCTGGAAACCATCGCCATTGAAATCACCGAAGGCGAAGGTCATCATCTCCTTAGAGGCGGGGAACAGGTTATTGATCTCCGTGAACGTACCGTCACCATTGCCCTTGAAGAAGTGCTCGGCGCTGCCGGTCATGATGTCCAGGAACCCGTCGTTGTCAAAGTCCTCCATCTTGCCCTGCAGGAAGAAGCCCGAGATCTCCAGGCCGCTGCCGGTGGTCACATCGGTGAACTGGCCGGTACCATCGTTCTCCTGGAGCATGAGGGTGGAACTATGTGTGGTCTGGAAAGCGTCCAGGTCACCATCGTTGTCGTAATCACCGAAGTCGGTCGTCCAAACCTGCTCCCGGTTCTCGAGACCGACAGAGGCGGCCAGGTCGGTGTAGTTGCCGTTGCCATCGTTCACGAACAGGCGGTCCCAACGACGGCAATCGTCCGGGTTGTTCACACCCTGGCGGCATTTGCTGATGTGCAGGTCGATGTCGCCATCGCTGTCGAAATCGGTGAACACGCTGCCGTAGTTGCCGCTCATGTCATCGCTGGCTGCCACAGGACCCGAAGCGCAGGCCGTTTGGCTCCAATCCATGACGTTCGCATCGTACACGGGCGTGCCACTGGCGTTCGTCATCCAAATGTTGTTCGGACCCACATCGTTGCATGCGTACACGTCCACCCGGCCGTCATTGTCCACGTCGGCCATGCTCATGCACTGCGTGAAGATGGTGGGACCGTCCAGGTTGCTGAGCGTGAAAACCCCACGAGCAGAAATGTTCAGGAAACGCGTGGTGGATACACCCGAGCAGATGTCCTTGTGACCGTCGTTGTTCAGATCGGCGATGGCCCAGCCCCATTGGTTGCTGTTGTCCACCTGGCCGTAGTCAAACGTCACGAAGGTGTGATCCGGGTTTTGATAAAGCACATACACGTGCTTGCTCATGTCCAGCTGGATGATGTCATCCAAGCCGTCGCCGTCCATGTCCGCAACCCCGATGCACGAGCCACTGCTGGCCGTGTTCGAGAGATTGGCACTGGCATTGGTGAATGCCAACTGCGCCATGGAGGCCATGGGGACGCAGAACAGCAAGCCCGCTGCGAGGGTAATGTTCTTCAACATGTTGGGGGTTTGTACAGGTTCCGAATGAAAGGTTATTCTTGCAGGTAGGGCAAGGTAGGGGAAAGCCGCCTCACCGGTCCGATCCATTGTATGTCCACTGTGGAGATCCTGAGAGGGGCGCCGACGCCTCTAACTCCCCGCTCTGCCGCCGGATGCTCTCCCGGTGGATGGCGTCCATGAGCTCCTGCACAAAAGCCGGGCTCAGGCCCAGATGCCCCGCCAGCCGCAGCTGCCGCTGCATGATGCGCTCCCAGCGCTCGGGTTGCAGGATGGCCACATGGTTCGTCCGCTTGTGGTCCCCAATACGTTCGGCGATGTCCATCCGGCTGCCCAGTTTTTGGGCGATCTCTTCATCCAACTGATCGATCAGGTCCCGCCACTCCTCCAGACAGTCCTGCATGTCCGGCGTGGGTTTGGCCTGCCGGAAGATCAGTCCGTCCATCAGCTCGGTGAACTGGCCGGGGGTCAGTTGCTGCTCGGCATCGCTGCGGGCGTGCTCGGGGTCGGGGTGCACCTCCACCATCAGCCCGCTCAGCCCCAGGTCCAGGGCCTGCTGGGCCACCAGGCCGAGCTTCTCGCGGGTGCCGGCGATGTGGCTGGGGTCGCACAGGATCTCCAGCTCCGGGAAGGCGGCCTTCAGGCGGATGGGGAACTCCCACATCGGGCTGTTCCGGTAGGGCGTGCGTTCGAACCAGCTGAAGCCGCGGTGGATGGCCGCCAGCCGTTTCAGGCCCGCACCGGCCAGGCGTTCCAAGGCCCCCACCCACAACTGCAGGTCGGGATTGATGGGGTTCTTCACGAACACCGGCACATCCACCCCGCGCAGCGCATCGGCGATCTCCTGCACACTGAAGGGGTTCGGCGTGGTACGGGCCCCGATCCACACCATGTCGACACCGGCCTTCAGGCTGGCCTCCACATGCGCGGCCGTGGCCACCTCGGTCATCGTGAGCAGGCCCGTGGCGGCCTTCACCTCCTTCAACCATTCCAAGGAAAGCTCGCCGGAGCCCTCGAAGTGGCCCGGACGTGTGCGGGGTTTCCACGATCCGGCACGGAAGGCGGTGACCCGGCCATCGGCCGCAAGCCCTTGGGCGGCCGCAAGCATCTGCTCCAGGCTTTCGCCACTGCAGGGCCCGGCGATGAGCAGGGGCCGCTGAAGACCCAAGCCCCATTCCGCGAAGGGCACCGGCTTGAACATCGTGGATGCGGTCATTTCCTGAAGGGTGGCGCGCTGAGGTGCGGACACAAAGGTAGACCGGTGGAGGAACGCCGCAGGGGGCCTTGCGGTTCGCCGGCCCCTACCAGCGCACCACCAATTTGCCCATGGTGCCGCCGCCCGCCAGGTCCACGTGGGCCTGGGGCAACTGGCCGGCCGGGTATTCCTTGTGCACATGGGGCTTCAGGATGCCTTGGGCGTGTGCCGCCACCACCTGCTTGAGGCAATCGGTCACCACGGCGGGCCTCTCGTCGCTCATGCGCAGCATGTTGATGCCCAGCACGCTGCGGCTGCGCATCATCAGGAAGATGGGGATCAGCAGACCCATGCGCCACACGAAGCGCAGCGTTCCGAAGGCGCCCAGCGCGCCGCGCTCCGATCCCCCGAAGAGCACCAGCCGCCCTCCGGCACCCAGCAGTTCCATGTCCGTGCGGTAGGTGGAACCACCCACGGCGTTGAAGCTCACGTCCATCTTCTCGGTGCCCAACAGTTTGCGCAGGGCCTGCACCGGATCGCCGGCCTTGCGGTCGATGACGTGCTGCGCACCCATGCCTCGCAGATGGGCCATCTTCTCCGCACCGCTCGCCAGAGCATAGACCTCACAACCCGAATGCAGCGCCAACTGCACCAGGACCTGGCCCACCCCACCCGCCGCGCTGTGCACCAGCACCCGCTGGCCCGGCCACAGCGGACAGAGCATCCGCGCGGCATACCAGGCTGTGCAGCCCTGCGTGGCCAGCGCGGCCGCTTCGCCCAAGGGCATCGTTTCGGGGATCTCCGCACAGGCCCGGTGGTCCGTCACCGCCTTCTGGGCATAACCGCCGAAGCGCGTCATGGCCACCACGCGTTTGCCCAACAGCCCAGCGGGCACCTCGGTACCGCAGGCCTCCACCCGGCCCACCACCTCATAGCCCAGAATGCTGGGCAGCGGCGGCGCATCGCGGTACAGCCCGCGCGCGGCCATGATGTCGGCGTAGTTCAGCCCGAAACCCTCCACGGCGATCAGCACCTGCTGGGGGCCCGGCTTGGGGTCCGGGTGCTGGGTCATCACAAAACCCTTCAAGGGTCCATCATGCGAAACAAGGTCCCAGGCGTTCATCGGCGGGATGGGTCAGTGAATGGGTCAGTCGGTGGCACCGCCCACCACCAGCACGAATTCGCCCCGCGGTTCATGGGCGGTGAAATGGGCCAGCAGTTCGGTCAGGGTGCCGCGCACGGTCTCCTCGTGCAGCTTGCTCAGTTCGCGGGAGGCGCTGGCCGGACGCTCCCCTCCCCAGGCCTCGGCCAGGTCCTTCAGGGTGCGCTGGATACGGTGCGGACTTTCATACAGGATCAGGGTGCGCTCCTCCCCTTTCAGTTCCGAAAGGCGCGTCTGGCGTCCCTTCTTCACGGGCAGGAAGCCCTCGAACACGAAGCGGTCGCAGGGCAGGCCGCTGTTCACCAGGGCGGGCACAAAGGCCGTGGCGCCGGGTAGGCATTCCACGCTGACGCCCGCGGCCAGTGCGGCGCGCACCAGCAGGAAGCCGGGGTCGCTGATGGCCGGCGTGCCCGCATCGCTCACCAACGCGAAACGTTCGCCGCGCTGCAGGCGGCCCACCAGCTGCTCCACCATGCGGTGCTCGTTGTTGCTGTGGAAGCTGATGAGGGGCTTGCTCAGGCCCAGGTGCTGCAGCAGCCGACCGCTCACCCGCGTATCCTCGGCCACCACGGCATCCACCTCGCCCAGCACCTTGATGGCGCGCAGCGTGATATCGTCCAGGTTGCCGATGGGCGTGGGCACCAGGGTGAGGGCGGAACGGGTGGCGGACATGGTCTGGCGGGGCGGACCTCCCTCAGCGCTGCCGAAGGAAAGGCCGGACTACTTAGTGGTGGCGATGAATTCCCGCAGCAGCGCGTGCAGGTCGGCGAACTCGGTGAGGGGCAGCGTCTCCGCCTTGTCGCGCACATCGTGGTAGTGGGCCACACCACCCAAGGTGTAGATGAAGACGGCCGGCACGTTGCGCTTCACGAAGGGGCAGTGGTCGCTGTTGCAGGCCGGGCCGCGGGGCTTCACCTCCTTCAGGTAGCCCTTCTCCGTGTTCAGCGCCACCAGCCGGTCGAAGTGCGCCTGCTGGGCGGTGGAGTTCACCACGGTGATGCCGTCATCGCCGGTGCCCAGGATGTCCAGGTTCACCATCAGCTTCACCGCGCTCCAGTCGATGGGGCGGTCCACGGCGCACCATTCGCTGCCCACCAGTCCGGCCTCCTCGCCGGCAAAGGCGGCGAAGAGGATGTTCTGCTTCGGCGGGTGCTGGGCGAACCAGTCCGCCAGGCTCAGCAGCATGGCCACCCCGCTGGCGTTGTCGTTGGCACCGGGGAAGAGGGCATCGGGACCCATCATGCCCAGGTGGTCGTAGTGCGCGCTCACCACCACCCAGCCCTTGCCCTTGCCCTTCACCATGCCCAGCACGTTGCGCGCGGGGTTGCGGGCCAGCATGCGGTTGCGCACGTGCAGGTCGATGCTGGCACTGCTGTCCGTGATGGCCGCTGCGGAAACCTCCACCAGCGGGAATGGCAAGGCTTCCTGCGAGACGGACCAGGTGAGCTTTCCGGGCTGCACCTTCACCACGGGGCCGTAGTGCATCAGGTCGGCCTCCAGCTCGCGGAAGCGCCGCAGCGAATCGGCGTTGCTGGTCTTGGGCCAATGCAGGCAGGCGGCCTTGCCGGCCACCACACCCATGGACATGGCCTTGCGTTCGGGGCTGAAGAGGTCGGCCGGAGTCAGGTGCACCAGGTCATAGGAGCCTTCGGCGCGGCCCGAGGAAGGGTCTACCAGGTAGTCGGTGCCGGGCACCAGGGTACGCCCATCGATGCGCACGCCGATGCTGTCCGGAAAGCTGTTGACGTTGAACTGGAAGGGCTGGAAGAAGTCGTCCTTCACCGGCTTCAGGCCGATGCGGGCGTACTGCTTCGCGATCCACTCCGCGGCGATGCCCTGGCCGTTGTTCACATAACCCCGGCCGTGGAAGTCGGGCGATGTCAGTGTGTCCAGGTACTGCCGGGCGCGGGCGGTGATGGTGGCCGGGTCCTGTGCCTGGACGGTGCACAGCAACAGCAGGGCAACTAATACGAGCGGGGTCCGCCTCATGCGTAGCGTCGTTTCACTAGTTCGTGGAAGGTGATCAAGGCCTCGGGGTCGGCGGGCTTGCGCAGCTTGGCGATCACCTCGGCATCGATCAGGGTCTGTGCCTCGGCGTGGTCCGTCAGGCTGTTCAGCCGGTCGATGGTCTTGTCGTAGGTGATTCGGTCGCCGTTGAAGAGCTCGGCCACGAACCAGAACTTATGGCTCAGGGAGATGGCCTTGGCGAGGTCGGCGATGGAGGCGCGCTCCAGCTTCTCGGCGAGGGTGGGGGCGGCTTTGGCGCTTTTCTCAGGGGCAGGGACAGGGGTAGCAGGGGCAGGGGCAGGAGCAGGGGCAGGAGCAGCGGGGGCAGGGGCCTTGGACCTGGGTGCCGCGGGCGCCATGTCCAGTGCCAGTTCGGGTTCCTTTTCGGTGGCCTCGATGGCCTCGATCAGCGATACCTGCCGCGGCGATACCTCCGGCGGACGGGTGTCCAGGCGGATGGAGGGCGGGTCGGGGGCAGGGACAGGGGCAGGGGCGGGACCGGAAGCAGGGGCAGGTGCAGGAGCAGGTTCGGCCGTCACGGGTTGTGCCACGGCGGTCTCTCTCGCCTTGTGGCGCAGCACGATCAGGCGTTCATACAGCTCGCGCGCATCGCCGCAGGCCGTCTCCAGGCCTTCCACCCCCAGGGTGCCACTGGCCAGTTCGCGCTCGGTCTGGGCCAGCGCGGCGATCAGTTCGTTCATGTTCCGGAATGCCTTGTCCTTGGCCATGTGCAGGTGCTTGTGGTCAACGGTCGAACGCGAAGATCCCTATTTTCGCCTCCCCCTGCAACATCCCTAGCCCGCAGGCTTCCCACATCCGCATGTTCCTGGAGCACACCGGCAGCCGCGCCCGCCGTAAGGGGCAGATCGAAGTGATCTGCGGCAGCATGTTCTCCGGCAAGACCGAAGAGCTCATCCGCCGCCTGCGCCGCGCCGAGTTCGCCCGCCAACAGGTGGAGATCTTCAAGCCCAGCGTGGACACCCGCTACGCCGTGTCCGATGTGGTGAGCCACGATGCCACCACCATCCGCAGCACACCCGTGCCCAGCAGCAGCAACCTGCTGTTGCTGGCCAGCGATATCGAGGTGGTGGGCATCGACGAAGCCCAGTTCTTCGATGAGGGATTGCCGGAGGTCTGCGCCGAGCTCTCCGCCATGGGCGTGCGCGTTATCGCCGCGGGGCTGGACATGGACTTCCAGGGCCGGCCCTTCGGACCCATGCCCCGCCTGATGGCCATGGCCGAGTACGTCACCAAGGTCCACGCCATCTGCATGCAGTGCGGCGACCTGGCCACCTTCAGCCACCGCAAGACCGCCAGCCAGGAACTGGTGGTGCTGGGCGAGACCGACAGCTACCAGCCCCTGTGCCGCAGCTGCTTCACCGCCCAGCGCAACGCCACCGAACACACCCCGCCCCGATGAGCAGCCACGGCCACCGCCTCTCCGCGATCGCCCGCGCGCTGGGCACCACCGTGCAGGGCGATGGCTACGACCCGCTGATCGAGCACCTGCTGATCGACTCGCGCAAACCGCTGCCCGAGCACGGTGCCCTGTTCCTGGCCCTGAAGGGTGCCCGGCATGATGGGCACCGCTACCTGCCCGAGCTGGTGGAGCGCGGCCTGCAGTGCGCCGTGGTGAGCGAGCCCGCCCCCGGCGTGCCACTGGCCCTGCACGTGCCGGACACCCTCGATGCGCTGCAGCGCATCGCCGCCTGGCACCGCGCCCACTTCGCCCTCCCCGTGGTGGGCATTACCGGCAGCAACGGCAAGACGGTGGTGAAGGAATGGCTCTTCCACCTGCTGCGCGGCCATGAGCACATCGTGCGCAGCCCCGGCAGCTGGAACAGCCAGGTGGGCGTGCCCCTCAGCGTGTGGGACCTCCGTGCGGAACACACCCTGGGCATCTTCGAAGCGGGCATCAGCCAGCCCGGCGAGATGGACCGCCTGCGCGCCGTCATCAAGCCCACCATCGGGCTGTTCACCAACATCGGTCCGGCACACGGCGAGAACTTCCCCGGCGAGCTGGAGAAGGCCCTGGAGAAGATGCGCCTCTTCGCTGATGCGGAGGTGCTGGTGTACTGTGCGGACCAGCCCGTGATCGCCCAAGCCTTGGAGCGCAGCCAGCTCTCCCAGCGCCTGGCCCTGCGCGGCTGGTCGCGGGAGCAGAGCGCCTGGCTGCACGTGTTGCGCGAGGAGCCCGTGGCCCTGGGCACCCGCATCACCTGCATGCAGGGCGATGTCCCGCTGGTGTTCGACATCCCCTTCACGGACCACGCCTCCATCGAGAACGCCCTGCACTGCGCCACCCTGCTGCTGCACCTGGGCCAGGCCCCCGCCACCATCGCCGAACGTATGCCCCACCTGCCGCCCGTGGCCATGCGCTTGGAAGTGCTGGAGGGCGTGCACGGCAGCACCCTGATCAACGACGCCTACAGCAACGATGTGGCCTCGCTCACCGTGGCCCTGGAGCACCTGTCCCAAGTGGGCCGCGGAAGGCCGCGCAGCGTGGTGCTCACGGACATCGCCGGCAGCGGCGAGGCGCCCGAGACCCTCTACCGCCGCGTGGCCGCCCTGCTGCGCCAGGCCGGTACCGACACCCTGCTGGCCGTGGGACCCGAACTGCAGGCCCATGCCGCCCTCTTCAGCGGCCAGGTCCACACCTTCGCCTCGGCCGGCGAGCTGCTGCAACGTTTCGACCCCGCCTCGCTGGGCGGCCACACCGTGCTGGTGAAAGGCGCCCGCAGCTTCGCGCTGGAACGCGTGGTGCAACGCTGGCAACGCCAGGTGCACGGCACGGTACTGGAGATCGACATGGAGGCGATCCGGCATAACCTGAATCATTTCCGGGGGATGTTGGGCCCAAGCAACGATGACCAGCGCGCAGTCAACGCGCCGATCAAGCCCGATGGCACCCGTAGCGTCGCCCGAGGCCTCGGGCCCCACGGGTCGACCTACGGTGTTCCCAGCAGCCCCGTGAAACTCATGGCCATGGTCAAGGCTTTTGGCTACGGCAGCGGCGCCCTGGAGCTGGCGCGCCTCTTCGCGCATGAGCAGGTGCACTACCTGGGCGTGGCCTATGCCGACGAGGGCATCGAACTGCGACAGCAGGGCATACAGCTGCCCATCCTGGTGATGAACCCCGAACCCGTGCCCTTCGAGGTGCTGGACCGCTACCGCCTGGAGGCCGAGGTCTACGACGAACGCTCCCTGCGCGCCGCCGCGGACCATGCCCGCCTGCACCCCGGGGCGCCGCCCGTGCACCTGAAGCTGGATACCGGCATGCACCGCCTGGGCTTCATGCCCTCCGAACTACCCCAGCTGCTACAGCTGCTGGGCCAGTCGCCCCACCTGCGCATCGCCTCCACCCTCTCCCACCTCGCCGCCAGTGAGGACCCCGCCCACGACGCCTTCACACTGCAACAGATCGCCGCGTTCGGCGCCATGACCCAGGCCATCGATGCCCAGCTGGGCTACCGCCCCTTCCGCCACCTGGCCAACACCGCGGCCATCCGCCGCTTCCCCCAGGCCCGTTTCGATCTGGTGCGCCTGGGCATCGGCCTGCACGGCATCGGCGCCGATGCCGCCGAGACCGCCCTGCTGCGCCCCACCGTCAGCCTGCGCACCCCCATCGCCCAGCTGCGCCAGGTACCCGTGGGCGACAGCGTCAGCTACGGCCGCCGCTGGGTGGCCCAGCGCCCCAGCACCATCGCCACCCTGCCCATCGGCTATGCGGACGGCCTCTCCCGCCGCTTGGGCAATGGTGTGGGCCGCCTCTGGATCCACGGCCTCCCCGCCCCCATCGTGGGCAGCGTGTGCATGGACATGTGCATGGTGGATGTCACCGATATCCCCTGCCACCTCGGCGACCTCGCCTACCTCTTCAACGCCCGGCACCCCGT
>CAMCAZ010000044.1 GCA_945872795.1 Chryseobacterium gleum | reverse complement strand
CCATCCCCCCCAATACCACCGCCGGGTCTCCCGCAGCGGACCCTGCCCCCCCCCGTGGCAGCAACATCCTGGAGGTGCGCGACGTCAGCAAGTCCTTCCACGACCCTGTCACCGTGAAGGTGCTCAAGGAGGTGTCGCTGGATGTGCGGCGCGGCGAGTTCGTCAGCATCACCGGCAAGAGCGGCTGCGGCAAAAGCACCCTGCTCTACATCCTCAGCACCATGGACACGGACTACGAGGGGCAGGTGGCCATCGATGGCGAGCCCACGCGCGGCCTTTCCGGTGACCGCCTCGCCCGCATCCGCAGTGAGAAGATCGGTTTTGTCTTCCAGTTCCACTACCTGCTGCCCGAGTTCAGCGTGCTGCACAACGTGATGCTGCCCGGCCTCAAACTGGGCAAGCACAGCCGTCCCGAGGTGGAGCACCGCGCCATGGACCGCCTGCGCCAGTTGGATATGCACGACCATGCCCTGAAGAGCGCCAACCAGCTCAGCGGTGGCCAGAAACAGCGCGTCGCCATCGCCCGGGCCCTCATCAATGATCCCCTCATCATCATGGGCGATGAGCCCACCGGCAACCTGGACAGCCGCAACAGCGCCATCGTCTTTGACATCTTCAAGCAGATCAGCGCCCAGCATGAGCAGAGCCTGCTGGTGGTGACCCATGACGAGGACTTCGCCGACCGCACGGATCGCACCATCGTCATGGACGATGGCCGCGTGGTGGGCTGAGGGAACGGGCTGAACGCGAAGAAGCCCCGTCCCCGGGGCTTCTTCTACTGCTCGTCCGCGGTCCGGATGCCATCTTCACCGGCCCCGCACGCGCTGCGGCGGCATGGCCCTCCCGGGCCTGCACAAGGTGTTGATCGCAAAGGCCTCCTGCTCGAAGGCCCCCTTCCATTCTTCAGCGGACGTCGGGTCTCTTGGTCTTCAGGCGAAGGTCGCTCGCCCATGTCAACAGAACGTTCGGCCCGCGTAAAGCGTTCCCCCCTGGCAGCGCGCGTTATCCACCGCCTATCCACAGCCCCCAGCACCGATCTTTGTACCACCCCTCTGCACCCCGCGCAGACCCCACCAACGTGCCGGTCGGCAAAGTTCCCAGGGCCACGTCATGTCCACATGTGTACATGCCCAGATGAGCACATTCCTACCCCAATTCTCAACTCTCAGACAATGCGCTACCGTCGCCTCGGCACCTCCGGCCTCCAAGTCTCCGAACTCTCCCTCGGTTCATGGCTCACCTTCGGCAAGCAGATCGGCGACCCCGTGGCCGAGAAGCTCATGAAGACCGCCTATGACAACGGCATCAACTTTTTCGACAATGCCGAGATCTACGCCCGCGGAGAGAGCGAGCGCGTCATGGGCAAGGTCCTCAAGAAAATGAAGTGGCCGCGCGACACCTGGACGGTGAGCAGCAAGGCCTTCTTCGGCACCGGCGGCAAGCTGCCCACCCAGGTGGGCCTGCACCGCAAGCACCTGGTGGAGGCCTGCAACGAGGCCCTCCAGCGCCTGCAGGTGCAGTACCTCGATCTCTACTTCTGCCACCGGCCCGATCCGCAGACCTCCGTGGAAGAGACCGTCTGGACCATGCACCAGCTCATCATGAGCGGCAAGGTCCTTTACTGGGGCACCAGCGAGTGGAGCGCCCAGCAGATCATGGAGGCTCACCTGGTGGCCCGCCAGCACCACCTCATCGGCCCGGTGGTGGAACAGCCCCAGTACAACATGTTCCACCGCCAGAAGGTGGAGGCGGAGTTCGCCCAGGTCTACACCACCGTGGGCCTCGGCACCACCGTCTGGAGCCCCCTGGCCAGCGGTATCCTCAGCGGTAAGCACCGCGATACCAAGGCCAGCAAAGGCACCCGCCTCACCATGGAGGGGCTGGACTGGCTGCGCGAACGCGAGCTCACCGAGGCCCGCCTCAAGAAGGTGGACCAGTTGAAGACCCTTGCCGAGAGCATCGACCTCAGCCTTCCCGTGATGGCCCTGGCCTGGTGCCTCAAGAACCCCCGCGTAAGCACCGTCATCCTCGGCGCCAGCAAAGAGGCCCAGCTCAAGGAGAACCTCGGCGCCGTAGAGGCCCAGGACAAGCTCACGCCCGCCGTACTGGCCAAGATCGAGAAGGTGCTGGGGAACAGGCCGGTGGAGTGAGGGAAAGAAGCGTGACAATTACTGGTGAAAGGACGCGATGAAAGGTCAGTGCTAATGAAGCAGTTCCATCTGTGAACCGTCTGACCTGCAAGAGATGTAGGCGAAGCCTTCTAGTCCAAGCTTAAGGACCAAGAACAACAAAGTGCTCCACGGATCGGGAGAACTCCTAAATTTGCGCTCCCGTTAGCAATGACGGGTTGACATTTTGGGGAATTAGCTCAGCTGGCTAGAGCGTCCCGCACGGTGTGCGGGAAGGTCACCAGCTAGGCTTTGACATAATGGGGAATTAGCTCAGCTGGCTAGAGCGCTTGCATGGCATGCAAGAGGTCACCGGTTCGACTCCGGTATTCTCCACGAAAGGCCACCTCAAAAGGGTGGCCTTCTTCGTTCATACAGGGAAGATCACCGGTTCGTCCCGAGGCCTCGGGACCGGTATTGTCCCCAGAATGCGGTCCCACAATGGCCGCCTTTTCGGTTTCCATGAAACGTCGCTGGCCGCCCCGGTTTATAAAGCTGTGGAAAAGCCTCTGCCCCAGTGCGGAACAGGGGCCTGTGGGCGGCGCACCTTTGTGCCGCGGATACGCTGGCGGGCAAGACCCCGTTAGCGTTCCGTGGGTGTGGCCCGGGCACACCCGTCGTTCAGCATACACCATGAAGGGTGGGGGAGGGCCGGTTTTCGGAACACTCAGGGCCAGCTTAGGATCTTCGTCTCTGTTCTAGGTCGGTAGGGCAAGGCCCTCTCCCCCTTTCGCCACTGGGCCGCTCAGGTCTTGGTGGGGCGCCGCGCGGCGCCTCCCTTCTTCTTCAAGTAGGTCCAGGTATCGGCCTGGGCGTGCACGGGGGTCTCGCCGGCTGGGGAGGGCAGGTGCGGGTTGGTCTGGTGCAGATCGATGCGGCGGGCCTTGGTGCGGTCGCGCCACTGCAGGTCCAGCACCTCCAGCAGTTCCTGTTTCAGGGCGGCATTGGTCACGGGGAAGGCCACCTCGATGCGGCGGTCCAGGTTGCGGCCCATCCAATCCGCACTGGACAGGTACACCAGCGGGTCGCCGCCGTTCTGGAAAACATAGGCCCGCGTATGCTCCAGGTAGCGGTCCACGATGCTGATGGCGCTGATAAGTTCGCTGGTGCCCACGATGCCGGGCACCAGGCAGCAGATGCCGCGCACGATGATGCGCACCTGCACACCGGCGCGGCTGGCATCGTAGAGCTTGCTGATCAGGGCGCGGTCCTCCAGGCTGTTCACCTTCAGCAGGATGCCGGCGGGCCGGCCGCTCAGCGCCATGGCGATCTCCTTGTCCACCAGGGCCTCCACACCGCTGCGCAGGGTGGTGGGGGCCATCAGCAGGTGCTGCAGGCGGGGCCGGTGGCGGCGGTCCGCCAGGTGGGCGAAGACCTCGGCCAACTCCTGGCAAAGGGCGGGGCGGGCGGTGAGCAGGGCGACATCGGCGTAGAGGCGGGCGGTGCGTTCGTTGAAGTTGCCCGTGCCCAGGTAGGCGATGCGCTGGGTGCGGCCCTTCACGCGCCGCTCGATGAGGCAGAGCTTGCAGTGCACCTTCAGTTTCTCATAGCTGTAGAGAACGGTGGCGCCGGCCTTCTCCAGCAGTTCGCCCCAGTAGAGGTTGGTGCCCTCATCAAAGCGGGCCTGCACCTCCACGAAGACGGTGACGGCCTTGCCCTCGCGCAGGGCGTCCAGCAGGGCGGCGCACACGGCGCTGTCCTTGGCCACGCGGTAGAGGGTGATGGAGATGCGCTGCACCAGCGGATCGGTGACGGCCTGCTGCAGCAGGCGCACGAACTGCATGAAGTCGTGATAGGGGAAGTGCAGCAGCACATCGCCCTGGGCCAGCAGGGCGAAGGGGTCCGTGCTCCCGGCCAGCGCGGAGTGGGCCAGGGGTGGCCAGGGGGCGTCGCGCAGCTCGTCATGCCCGGTCACGGGCAGCTTCATCAGGTCGCTGAAGTTGTGGTAGCGGCCGCCGGGCACCAGGTCCTGCTTGGCCAGGCCCAGCAGGCTGCGCAGGGCACGCAGCACGGGGCGGGCCATGCTGTGGTCATAGAGGAACCTGGAGGGCACGCCGGTGCTGCGTTTCTTCAGGCTCTTGCGCACCTTGTCCTTCACGTTGCCGGTGAATTCCTCGTTGAGGTAGAGCTCGGCATCGCGGCTCAGTTTGATGGCGTGGCAGCTCAGCACCTTGTAGCCGGTGAAGTACTGGGGCAGGCACAGGCGGATGGCATCGTCCAGGAAGAGGATGTCCGTGCGGCCCCGGGTGGCGGGCAGCACCAGGAAGCGGCCCACCTCATCGCTGGGGATGTTCAGCAGCACGGAGCGCGGCTTGGTGCCGGTCTTCTGCTTCAGGCGGATGGCGAAGTAGAGCTTGCGGTCCTCGATGAAGGGGGCGTTGCCCGCGCGGATGGAGGCCGTGTTCAGGTGGGGCGCCACCTTGTCCGCGAAGAAGGTGCGCACATGGCGCACCTGGGCGGGGCCCAACTTCTGCTCATCCAATAGGCGGATGCCCTTTTTGGCCAGCATGGGCAGCAGCGTATCACGGTACAGCTTTCCGAACTCCTGCTGCTGCTTCAGGGCCTTGCGGTTCAGCCGTTCGATCAACTTTTCCGCCGGTACGTCCAGCGCCGTTCGGTCGGCCTTGTTCAGTTTGGCCAGGCTGCGCAGGGAGGCCACGCGCACACGGTAGAACTCATCGAGGTTGCTGCTGTAGATGGCCAGGAACTTCAGGCGCTCCAGCAGGGGTACGCGCGGGTCCTTGGCCTCCTGCAGCACACGGTCGTTGAAGGAGAGCCAGCTGAGGTCGCGGTCCATGAAGCGCTCGGGCCCGTAGGCGCGCGGCGCGGCATTGGCGGTGGAGCGGGCGGAGCGTTTGCGCAGGGCCTGCAGGTTCAGGCGCTTCTGCGGGCCATAGCGGCGCTGGGCATGGATGGTGTAGAAGCGGTGGGCCTCCAGGTACACGAGGTTCTCGGCATGCCAGGCCATGCTGTCCAGCGGTGCCTTGCGCACGGCCTCCAGCTCGCGGCGCAGGCGCATGCTCTTCTCCTCGAAGTCAGCCTGCCCGGCCTTGGCGCTGTCGGCATCGCGCAGCACCTCTTGCAGTCGGGTGCGGGGCCGGGCGGCCAGGCGGGTGGCCATGATGGCGCTGCGCACCGTGGCGATGGCGCGGCGCGATACGCCCTGCTTGCTCAGGAAAGCCTCCGCCAGGCGGGCGCTGTGCTCCTCATGCCCGGCATAGGCGTGGGCGTAGCCCGTGTCGTGGAACAGGGCGGCCACCTCCAGCAGGCCCATGTCCTCCGGCGAAAGCTGCATGCCCTGGCCGATGCCCAGCGCCGTGCGGGTGACGCTGAGCGTGTGCTCCAGGTCGTGGAAATGGAAGTGTTTGGGGATGTGCCGTGCGAAATGGCGCCGCACATACAGGCGGGCTTTCTCCAGCAGTGCTTCGCTGATCATGGGGGTTGGGGCGAAGATAGCGGAGGTGGGTGCGGGGGATGGGCATGGCCGAACGCGTCAGAGCCCGCCGCGATGTATCGGGCCTTCAGCCCTCCAGCCGCCTCGCTTGAATTCAGCCGCCACCGGTGGTGACGGCTGGGATGTGTCGGGCCTTCAGCCCTCCGCGCATTTGGCGGGACCCTGCGGCCCCGGAAACAGTGGCCCCCGCGGTGCAGGACCATTTCCAAAGGAGGGCATTATCCCTGCCGTCCCGAGGCCTCGGGACGTGTGCGTCCGTGGTTAAACATCACCATACCGCGACCGAAGGGCGCCCACCACATCCTCCCCAAAGCCACCCCTGTCCGCAGCATGGTGCGGGATGCCTTGCGCCGCTACCTTTGGCAGATAGGCACCGGATGCATAGCGCCCAGTTGATACGTCTGTTCGAAGCCCTGGCGGACGAACAGTTGGCGCTGCTCTATGGTGGCCGCTTTCCGGATGCGCACACGGCGGAACTGATCACCTTGGGCGAGGAAGCGCTGGGCGGACCCGGCACGGAGAAGGCCCTCCGCTCGCGCACCGGCTTCGTGATGGTGGAGGCCTACCAGAACGTATTGCGCCACGCCATCCCCGTGCAGCCCGAGGAGGCTGCCGGCCACAACACTTTCATGTTCCTGCACCGTCCGCAATGCACCGAGGTGGTGACGGTGAACACCGTGGACGAGGCCGAGGTGCCCACGCTACAGTGGGCCTTGGAGCGCCTGCACGGCCTGGGGTTGGATGAGCTGAAGGCCCTCTTCCTGCAAGCCCTGCAGGGCGGTGAACGCACCAAGCGCGGCGGCGCGGGGCTGGGCCTGATCGAGATGGCACGGCGCACGGGCAACGCCCTGCACCACACGCTGTACGGCACGCCCGGCACGGACCACCGCTTCCTGTTGCAGGTGTGCACCACGGGCACGGCATCGGCAGGGCATCCGCTGGAGGCCCTGCGCGACATGGATGCCCTGCTGGTGGAGCAGGGCTGCCTGCTGGTGTGCGCGGGCCGCATGGGTCCGGCCGTGCAGGAGGTGGTGCTGCGCATGGTGGCTGCCGAAGGTGAGGGGGGCAACGAGGCCATGGTGCGCCCCGGCATGGCGGCCATGGAACTGATCAATGCCGTGGGCACTGAGGCGGGCACGCCACTGCTGGCCTGGTGTGAGCAGGGGAGTATGCGTCTGCTGCACGTGGCACTGCGTGCCAATGCCGAATGCACGGCGCGCCTGCTGGCGGAGGGCGCACACCTCGCGACCCTGGAGCCCGCCGCGGTGCACCGCCGCTACCGCGATGCCATCCTGGGCCGCCTGCCCGGTACCGGCCCTGAACTGGTGGGCCTGCTGGACATGGCGCGGCATGCCACGGCCGCACTGCAGGTGACCACTGCCACCGTTCACGGCAGCCCAGCGCTGCTGATCAGTGCCCGGAGCTGACCGTTCCTCGTTCAGCGGCCGCCCTCACATACGGATCGGCCAAAGGTTGGAGTTATCGCTCCATAACCTGCCGCCCATGATCACCCTGATATATGCCCTGTTCGAGCGCGTGGAGCGCTTCGGTCACTGGTTCGACCGCCGTTTCGGCTGGTTTTTCACCAACGGGATGAAGGAGAAGCCGGAGACCGGGACCTCCTCCTTCAGAGCTTGATGCACACGTTCTTCGCCTCGGTGAAGAAACGCAGGGCATCCACACCACCCTCGCGGCCCACGCCGCTCTGCTTCATACCCCCGAAGGGTGTGCGCAGGTCGCGGATCATCCAGCAGTTCACCCACACGATGCCGGCCTGCAGGGCGCGGGCCACCCGGTGGCTGCGCTTCAGGTCGTTGGTCCACACCACGGCGGCCAGGCCGTAGGGCGTGCTGTTGGCCAGTGCGATGGCCTCGGCCTCATCCACAAAGGGCTGCAGCGTCACCACCGGCCCGAAGATCTCCTCCTGGTTGGTGCGGCACTGCGGGCCCAGCCCCTCGATCACGGTGGGGGCGATGTACCAGCCGTTCTTCAGCGCACCGTCCAGCAGCACGCGTTCGCCACCGCAGAGTACGGTGCCGCCTTCCTCCTTCGCCAGGGCGATGTAGGCCAGCACCTTGTCCATGTGGTCCTTGGAGACCACCGCGCCCATGTCGCTGTCCGCCGCGTTGGGGTCGCCCACGCGCAGACCCTTCACGCGCGCCACGAAGGCATCACGGAAACGTTCATAGATCGGGGCGTGCACCAGGATGCGCGATCCGCAGAGACAGATCTGTCCCTGGTTGGTGAAGCTGGAGCGCAGGGTGATGGCCAGTGTGTCCTCCAAGTCGCAGTCATCGAAGATCAGCACGGGGTTCTTGCCGCCCAGCTCCAGGCTGAGCTTCTTGAACATGGGTGCCGCCACGCGGGCGATCTCGGCCCCGGTGCGTGTGCCGCCGGTGAAGGAGATGGCGGGGATGCCCGGGTGCGCGGTGATGGCGGCGCCCACCTTGGGGCCCAGGCCGTGCACGATGTTGAGCACTCCGGGGGGCATGCCGGCCTTCGCGCAGAGGGTGCTGAGGCGGTAGGCGGTGCAGGGCGTCACCTCGCTGGGCTTGGCCACCACGCAGTTGCCGGTGGCCAGTGCCGGGGCGATCTTCCAAGTGAAGAGGTAGAGCGGCAGGTTCCAGGGGCTGATGCAGCCCACCACACCGATGGGCTGACGGTCGGTCCAGTTCACGGCCACATCGTCCATCAGGTGCGCCTCGGTGGGGAAGTGCAGGATGGCGGTGGCGAAGAAGCGGAAGTTGGACACCGCCCGGGGGATGTCCACCTTGCGGGCCAGGCTCAGCGGCTTGCCGTTGTCCGAGCTTTCGTCGCGGGCGAAGCCCTCCAGGTCGTCCTCGATCAGTTGCGCCAGGCGCAGCAGCACCTTGGAGCGCCCCTCGCGGCCCAGTGCGTTCCAGACGGGCAGTGCGCGTTCCGCAGCGGTACGGGCCAGTTCCACATCGCGTTCGTCACTGTCCGGCAGTTGCGTGAGCACCGCACCGGTGGCCGGGGCGTGCACATCGATCCAAGCGCCGCTCTCGGCCGGGCGCAGTGTTCCATCGATCAGGTTCAGGAGGCGTTCCATGGCAGGTTGGCGGGCAGGCTTAGGGGTAGCCTGCACCGCGCGCCGAAGGTAGCTTCCTGCATCGCTTTGCAGCACGGATCAGGCAGTGCTGTCGCGTCCTGCGCGCCCTGTGGTCGCGCTGTTCTGAGGACATCAACCACGGATGGACACCGATGCACACGGATATTTCCAACCTCTTTGGCTATTCTGAGCGGGCCCCTGCGGCTCTATGGTGCCCATTGCTTCAGTTCCTTGGCAAAGATCCGTATCGTCACGCAGAGGTTTCATCCGTCCCTCATCCGTGTCCTCCCGAGGCCTCGGGACGTGTGTATCCGTGGTTCAAAGCATTCGGAGGGGAAGCCCTGCCAAGTGCGGGGAAGATGCCCTATTAATGCGGATCAGGCAGTGCCGGAAACGTCAAAAGGCCCCCTTGCGGGGACCTTTCAACGCCTTGTTGCTTGGTCAGCATCACCAAAACCCTAAGCCGACCTTCAGTAGCTGCGTGACCGAGGTCGATGCAGCCGACTGCCTTGGATACAAAGGTACCGGGGTGGGTGGGGGCGGGTGTTAAGGCTGTGCGAACGAACGTTAAAGAGCGTTAAGGATGGGGGCGTGGCGCCGGCTCCGGTAGTTTCGCTCCATGGACCGGCGTAGGATGTTCGGATTGATGGCGACCATCGGCATGGCGCTGCTCGGTCTGGTGGGCATCCAGGTGCACTGGATCCGGAGCACGCTGCAGCTGAAGGAGGCGCAGGTTGAGCAGGGCGTGGAGAACGCGCTCTACACCGTGAGCGATCGCCTGGAACTGGTGGAGCGCATGGCGGTGCTGCAGCGCGATCCGGCGGGCCGCCGCCTGTTGATGCGGCTGGACACCCTGCGGAACGAACGGAGCGGCAACGCCCAGGGCGGCGAAGCGGCATGGGGCCCCATCGCGACACCCATGGACCAGGGCGGCGACCTGGAGGAGATGGTGGCCGACATGGTGCGCGGGATCTTCTCCACCGAACTGGATCGCGACATCCGCGACCGCGTGGATGCCCGCCTGCTCGATTCGTTGATGCAGGCCACTTTCCGGGCCGACGGCCTTCCGGAGCCCCTGGCCTATGGTGTGTTCGATGAAGCGGGGCAGCGCATTCCCTTGAGCACCGATGTGCCGGGCCACGAACAGGCGCTGGCCACCACGCCTTACCAGGAGCTCCTGTTCCGCCACGACCTGGCCAGCGGGGGCTACCATCTGCGCGTTGTGGTGGCGGACCAGCATGCGGCCATCTGGCGGGGTCTGCGGCCGCAGCTCTTCATCTCGGGCCTCTTCATCGTCCTCATCGTGGTGGTCTTCGTGCTCACCTTGCGTACCATCCTGCGCCAGAAGCGGATCAGTGACATCCGCAACGACCTGGTGAACAACCTGACCCACGAGCTGAAGACCCCGATCAGCACCATCGGCTTGGCCTGTGAGGCGATCTCGGACCCCTCGGTGCCCAAGACCGAACAACAGGTGCGCACCTTCGTGGGCATGATCCGCGATGAGAACAAGCGTCTGGGCTCCCTGGTGGAGAACGTGCTGCAGAGCGCGGTGCTGGCCAGCGGCCACATGGTGCTGAAGCCGGTGGACCTGGACCTGCACACCCTGATCACCGACGTGGTGCGCAGCAGCACCATCCTGGTGAGTCGCCGCAGCGGGCGCATTGAACTGGACCTGCAGGCGGACATCCACCACGTGCAGGGCGACCGCATCCACCTGACCAACGTGCTGTACAACCTGATCGACAATGCGGTGAAGTACACGCAGCAGGAGCCGCGCATCCGTATCGCCACGCGCAGCAACGATGAGGGCGTGACCGTCAGCGTGGGCGACAACGGCATCGGCATCGCCTCCTCCGAACAGCGCAAGATCTTCGACCGGCTGTACCGCGTGCCCACCGGCAACATCCACAATGCCAAAGGCTTCGGGCTGGGGCTGAGCTACGTGCGCACCGTGGTGGAACGCCACCGCGGCCGCATCCGGCTGGACAGCACCCCGGGCCAGGGCAGTACCTTCCACATTTTCATACCCTTTGAACATGTCATCTCCCATCAAGCTGCTTCTGGTCGAGGATGACACCAACCTCGGTGGCATCCTGTCCGAGTACCTGAGGGCCAAGGGTTTCCTGGTGGACCTGCGCACCGACGGGCAGCAGGGCTGGCTGGCCTACACCCAGAACACCTACGACCTGCTGATGCTGGACGTGATGATGCCGGCCAAGGACGGCTTCACCCTGGCCCGCGAGATCCGCGCGAAGGACCCTGCGGTCCCCATCGTCTTCCTCACGGCCAAGAGCATGAAGCAGGATACGCTGGAGGGCTTCCGGGCCGGTGCCGATGATTACATCACCAAGCCCTTCAGCATGGAGGAGCTGATGCTGCGCACCACCGCCGTGCTGCGCCGGTCACGGGGCGTGGAGCCCCGTGAGCTGGAGCCCGAGGAGTACCTGATCGGGGCATCGCGCTTCGATCCGCGGAAACAGTCCCTGAGCACCCCCACCGAGGAACGGCGCCTCACCACCAAGGAATCGGAATTATTGCGCCTTCTGTGCACCCACCGCAACGATGTGCTGGAGCGCGGCCATGCCCTGCGTGAGGTGTGGGGGAACGACAGTTACTTCAGTGGCCGCAGCATGGACGTGTACATCGCCAAGCTGCGCAAGTACCTGCGGGACGACCCCGCGGTGGAGATCATTAATGTACATGGCAAAGGCTTCCGCCTGATCGCCCCGGAACGGCAATGATCCCGGCCGGCCATCGGTTCTGTACACAAATACAGAACCATGTCCCGCCCCGCACACCCCTGGACCCGCGCCCGCCGCAATGCCGGCCACCGCTTTCTGATCGGCACCTCCGTGGCCCTTTCGCTCACGCTCGTCGCCTTCGAGTGGCGCAGCGGGGGCCACCGCCTGACGCTCCCGCCGGAACTGGAGGACCATGGAACGGAGATGGAATATCCCCCCGTGGTCATCATCAAAAAGGAGAGTCAGTCGGTGATGCCCGAAGTGCAGCGGCGGCGGCAGAACGCGGGTATCATCGTGGCCGGTGATCCCACCCCGGCGGTGGAGCCGGGCCCCCCAACGACCGGGCCCGTCACCGGCCCGGCCGTGGACCCACTTCCCCTGCCTGGTAGTTCACTGCGGCCCGAAGAGGTGGTGGAGCCCGGACCCCGGCCTTGGGATGGGGTGGAGCAGCGCCCCTACTTCAAGGACTGCCTCACGCGTTCCGACCACGATCTGGACGGTTGCACCGAAGCGCGGATCGATGCGCACCTGCAACGCCACTTCCGGGTGCCACAGAGCGTTCGGCGCGATGAGTTCACGGTGATCACCCTGGAGATCGATGCCACCGGGAACATCGGTCGGCTGGTGTGTGCCCCCAGGCCCAGCGCTGCGGTGCAGGCGGAGATCGAGCGGGTGATCCGGGCCCTTCCGGTGTTCATGCCGGGTTCGCAGAACGGGCTGGCGGTGCCGGTGATCTACCAGCTGCCCTTTCGCATCACGCGCCTGTGATCAGAGGCTGGCCGTGCGCCCACCGTCCACCGGCAGGTTGATGCCGTTGATGTAGGCGCCGGAAGGTCCGCAGAGGAAGGCCACCGCATAGGCGATCTCCTGCGGTTTCGCGAAGCGGCGCAGGGGCACCTCGTGCATCATCTCCTCCCTTACGGAATCCTCTGGGCGCCCGGTGGCCTTGGCCTTGTTTCGGATGATGGCCGTGAGCCGTTCGGTGGAGGTGGCGCCCGGCAGCACATTGTTCACTGTGATGCCGTGGGGCCCCAGTTCATTGGCCAGTGTCTTGGACCAGTTGGCCACGGCCCCACGGATGGTGTTGCTGACGCCGAGGTTGGGCAGGGGCTGCTTTACGCTGGTGCTGATGATGTTGACGATGCGGCCGTACTTCCGCTCCTTCATGCCGGGCACCACAGCACGCACCAAGGTCTGGTAGCTCAGCAGGTGCAGTCGGAAGGCGGACTCGAAGGCCTCTGTGCTGGCCTCATGCGCGGGGCCGGGGGCTGGTCCGCCAGTGTTGTTCACCAGGATGTCCACCGGATGGCCGGTCTGCAGCTGGGCCACCACCTGTGCCAGTTCTTCGGTCCGCGACATGTCAGCCACCACGTAGCGGTGAGATACACCTGCTGATGCGGGCAATGCGTGCAGCACCTCCTTGAGGGCTTCCTCGTTGCGGCCCAAAAGGGTGATCTCCGCGCCCAGAAAGGCCAATTCGTGCGCTACGGCATTTCCGATACCCTGAGTGGCCCCACAGACCAGTGCGTGGCGTTGCGTGATAGCGATCTCCATGAGTTGTCAAAGGTATACGGGTGGTAACTTCTGTTTGGTAATCGCGGTCCGAAGTCGGACCTTCGGGCCATCTAACCGAACCTTGAACGATGAGAAACAACTACCTCGCATTAGTAGGAGTGGTTGCCGCCTTGAGCCTCTCAAGCGCAGCAACGGGTCAGGCCACCCTGACCGATCCAGTGACCAAGCAGACGACCACTAAGTCCCTACGGAAGGGCCCTGCCCCTGTCCGTTTCCACCAGGATACCCCTGCCCGTGATGCTTCACGTGGCGGTGTTGCTCTGAACGATCTGTGCGGCAATGCGGAAGTGCTTACGGTGAACGCCGCTGGCGAGTGCCCCGCTGCAGGTGTTCCCGGTAACAATGCCGCTGCTGGCTTTGAGACCGAGCCCAGCTGCGACCCAGGCGCTTCGGCCTATGAGGACGTGTGGTACGCCTTCAATTCGGGTGCGTACACCACGGTCGTGATCGATCTGACCCCTGGTGACATCGGTGATATTGTGATCGATGTACTGGAGGGTGGTTGTGCAGGCACCTCGGTGTACTGCCAGTTCGGTGAGATCAGTAATTCTGTTTCAGTGACCCCTGGCACGGACTACGTGTTCATGGTGTCTTCGAACAACGACTTCGGCTTTGGAGGCACCTTCGACATCTGCCTCTCCGGTTCCGGGGGAGGTGCGGGTCCTGCCAATGACGAGTGTGACAACGCCATCGCACTGCCCGTGGGTGGTGCCTGCACGCCCGTGAGCGCCAACGCTGCTGATGCCACACAGAGCCTGGATGCGATCCTGTGCAACGGGTTCACCTCGCCCGAGGGCAACGACGTGTGGTTCAGCTTTGAAGCCACCGGCGCAGTGACCTCCATCACCGTGGAAGGTGTGGGCACGTTCGATGCGGTGCTGGAAGGCTTCACCGGTACCTGCGGCGCGCTGACCAGCGTGGCCTGTGCCGATGCCACCTTCCCCCCGAACAGCACCGTGGAGACCCTGACCATGGTCACTACGGCGGGTGAGACCTACTACGTGCGTGTGTACTCCTACTGGGCGCCCGTTCCTACGGATTTCGACTTCACGATCTGTGCCTTCACGCCTTCGGATGTGCCAGAGAACGACGTATGCACAGGCACCACCCCTGTGGACCTGGCCATCGACGGATCGGTGACCTTCACGGGTGACAACACCGGTGCCTTGGATACCGAAGGTCTGGGCTTCGCCAGCGTGTGGCATGCCTTCACCATCACCGAGTGCGCCAACGTGGTCCTGGACTATTGCGGAACGACGCCTGCATTCGAGAACGCCAGCCTTCGTCTGTACATCGGTTGCCCGAACACCTCATTCGTAGGCAGCAGTTCTTTTGATGTAGAGACCTGTGCCGATGGCAACGTGACCATCTTCTACAACAGCCTTGCCGCCGGCACCTATTACTATGCCGTGCTCACCGAGCCTGGTGCCCAGGGTCCTTACACCATCAATGTGGCCGCCACGGCCTGCCCGGCAGGCCCTGCCAATGACGAGTGCGCAGGTGCCCAGTCGCTGAACGTGAACCTGACCTGCGTGCCCACTCCCGGCACCACGGCCGATGCGACCCAGTCGCTTGCCCCGATCCTGTGCAACGGATTCACCTCCAGCAACGCACTTGATGTATGGTACAGCTTCGTGGCCACCACACCTGAGCACACGATCACGGCGGAAGGCATTGAGGAGTTCGACGGCGTGCTGGAGTTCTTCTCCGGCGATTGCGCTGGTCTGACCTCAGTATCCTGCACGGATGACAACTTCCCGAACCCCGACCCTGTTACGGAGGTCATGGTACAGGCCGGCCTCACGGTCGGTGCCACCTACTACGTGCGTGTGTACGACTACGCTCATGCCAGTGTGAACCACCTGTTCAACATCTGTGTGACGGGTGATGTGGGCACGGCTGTGGACGGTATCGCTGGCAACAGCAATTCCTTCAGCGTGTTCCCGAACCCCGGTAACGGCGACATGACCATTGCTTCGGGCGACGTGTCCGGTGCTGTGGTGATCGAACTGATGGACATGACCGGCCGTATCATGCACGCAGAGCAGCGGGCCATGGTGGCAGGTCAGGCACAGCAGCTTCAGCTGGCCGGTCGTCTGGCCGCCGGTTCGTACGTGCTCCGTCTGAGCACCGAGCAGGGCACCAGCGAGCAGCGTGTGGTGATCCGCTGATCATCGTCCACCTCAAAGGACAAAGGGCCGCTCCGCAAGGGGCGGCCCTTCGTGCTGTGGTGCCATGTGCAGGAGCCGTTCAAGGGAAGATGTGAAAAACTATGTGACGAGCCGGGATGGGAACCATGGTGGGACGTCCCACCTTTGCCCACCCCGCTCCGGCGGGCTCACTTACACGCGATCCGCATGGTTTCAACACGTGCTCCCTTTCTCCTGGCTTCCGCCCTCGTCCTGCTGAGCAGCGTCGCCCAGGCCACCACCCCACCGGTCGTCGCTCCCGGCGGCGGCGTCCCCGTCAACGACCTGTGCGTCAGCGTATCGCCCGAGGCACTGGCGAACGGCTCCACCCTGACCTTCACCGGTGACAATACCGGCGCTACCTTTGCCGGTGATGCCCTGCCCGGCAGTGGCATGGACCTGGGTCTGCCCAGTGTGTGGCATGCCTTCACCACGACGGATTGCGCCGATGTGGCGGTGAGCTACTGCGGGATCAGTCCAGCTTTCGGCAGCACTTGGAACTGGTTGGCGACCAACTGTCCCAGCGATGTTTTGATCAACGCCACCAACTTCAACTCCACCGATTGTGGCGATGGCAACAAGACCATCTTCTTCAACGCCCTGCCCGCTGGCACTTACTACCTGCCCATCCTCACGGAGCCCTTCAGTGGGGCCCAGGGACCTTATACGGTGGAGGTGAGCGCTGCTGCATGCGGCAGCAACAGCCCGGCGAACGACCTGTGCACCAGTGTCACGCCCGAGACTTTGGCGAACGGCTCCACCCTGACCTTCACCGGTGACAATACCGGCGCCACCTTCACTGGGGATGCCGAACCCGGCAGCGGCATGGACCTGGGCCTTCCCAGCGTGTGGCATGCCTTCACCACGACGGATTGTGCTGATGTGGTGGTGAGCTACTGCGGGATCGACCCCGTGTTCGGGAACACCTGGAACTGGCTGGCCACGAGCTGCCCCAGCAACATCCTGATCAACGCCACCAACTTCAATGCGACGGACTGTGGCGACGGGAACAAGACCTTGTACTTCAACGCCCTGCCCGCTGGTACCTACTACCTGCCCATCCTCACGGAGCCCTTCAGCGGGGCCCAGGGACCTTATACGGTGGAGGTAAGCGCTGCTGCATGCGGCAGCAACAGTCCTTCGAACGACCTGTGCACGAACGTGGTCCCCGAGGCATTGGCAGCGGGAGCCACACTGACCTTCACGGGCAACAACACGGGCGCCACCTTCGAGGGTGATGCCCAGCCCGGCAGCGGCATGGACCTTGGTCTTCCCAGCGTGTGGCATGCCTTCACCACGACGGATTGTGCCGATGTGGTGGTGAGCTACTGCGGCATCGACCCCGTGTTCGGCAGCACCTGGAACTGGTTGGCCACGGACTGCCCGAGCAGTGTAATGATCAACGCCACCACCTTCAACACCACGGATTGCGGAGATGGCAACAAGACCATCTATTTCAACGCCCTGCCCGCTGGCACCTACTATCTGCCCATCCTCACAGAACCCTTCAGTGGCGCCCAAGGCCCCTACACCGTGGAGGTGAGCGCGGCCACCTGCGGCAGCAACAGCCCGGTGAACGACCTGTGCACGAACGTGGTCCCCGAGGCCCTGGCCACTGGAGCCACGCTGACCTTCACCGGCAACAATACGGGTGCCACCTTCGACGGTGATGCCGTGGAAGGAACGGCGATGGACCTTGGTCTGCCCAGCGTGTGGCATGCCTTCACCACGACGGATTGCGCCGATGTGGTGGTGAGCTACTGCGGCATCGACCCGGTCTTCGGGAATACCTGGAACTGGATCACCGTGGAGTGCCCAGCGAACGTGATGATCAATGCCACCACCTTCAACACCACCGATTGTGGGGATGGCAACAAGACCATCTACTTCAATGCCCTGCCAGCCGGCACCTACTACCTGCCGGTCCTCACCGATCCGTTCAGCGGTGCCCAGGGCCCGTACAGCATCGGGGTGAGCGCGGCGGCCTGTGGCAGCAACAGCCCGGCCAACGACCTGTGCGCTTCGCTCATCACGCCGGTGGAAGTGGCCATCGATGCTTCCGTGGAATTCACGGGCAACAGCACGGGTGCAACGCTGGCGGATGATGCGGTGGAAGGATCGCTGATCGACCAGGTGGGTCTGCCGAACGTTTGGCATTACTTCTCCCTGCCTGTCTGCTCAGACCTGACCATAGCCTATTGCGGTACCGATCCGGCCTTCACCAACGTATGGAATCTGTTGGCGACCTCATGCCCGGCCGATGAACTGGTGTTCAGCAATGCCAACAATGTGGTGGATTGCGGTGACGGGAACCGTACCGCCTATTACACGGCGGTACCCGCCGGCAACTACTACATCCCGGTGTTGGTGGATCCCTTCAGCGGCAGTGAGGGTCCGTATACGATCACGGTGAGCGCCACGGACTGCATCGTGGGTGTTTTCGATACGGCCGCAGCAGATTGGCAGGTGTTCCCGAACCCCACGGAGGGTCGGGTGAACGTACGCAGCGGCTCGCTCAACGGACCGGTGCTCTGGGAACTGCTGGATGCCTCTGGCCGCGTGGTCTTCGCCGAGCGCACCACGATCGCTGCGGGAGCTGAGCATGTGCTGGCCCTGGATGCCGACATGGTCTCCGGCACCTACGTGCTTCGCGCCACCCATGAAGCTGGACGCTCCGTTCAGCGCGTGGTATTGCAGTAACACAAGGTCCCTTCAATGCAGAGCCGCCGGTGATCACCGGCGGCTCTGCTGTTTTCGGGTGTAACCTTTCCCGGTGAATGTCAGTAAAGCAGGCCATGTTGCGCTCCTCCTCCTTCCCTCAGGGTGTCGCCCTAGTGGCATTCTGCCTCGCGGCCATGGGCACGTTCGCCCAACAGGCGCCGGAAGCCGCACCCCCCCGCGTGCTCCCCGTTACCGGGCGTATCACGGACGGGGAGAACAGGATGGAAGGTTGCACCATCGCCGTGTACATCGATAACGACCGTGTGGCCGAGCAGGTCACCCAGCGCTCCGGCAAGTTCAACCTCGACCTGGGTCTTGGGAAGCGCTACACCATCGATTTCAGCAAGCCGGGTTTCCTGCCCAAGCGCATCGTGGTGGATACCCACGCCGAGATCCCCGAGGAGAACCTGGTCTTCATCCCCTTGCATATGGACCTGAGCCTGTTGGTGGCCGACAAGTATGCTGGTGCTGACACCGATGTCCTGGATTTCCCCTTCGCCATGGTGCGCTATGACAAGCGTGCCAAGGCGTTCGTGCAGGATGCGCAGTACACCACCGACATGCAGCGCGCCAACGGTGCGGCCCTGCTGATGGCCGGTCGGTCCTCCAAGTGAACCACATTCCATACACCATAGGCGGGGCGGTCCATCGGGCCGCCCTTGCCGTTCTGGGGTACCCCGTAACTTTAGCCCATCATTTCCGCAGCCCATGCCGATCCGCAGACCCTTCAACCTGAACCAGTGGATCGCCGACAACCGCGACCTGCTGAAGCCGCCCGTGGGGAACAAGAACCTCTACCACGATGCCGGGGACTACATCGTGATGATCGTGGGAGGCCCCAACGCCCGCAAGGATTATCACTTCAACGAAACGGAGGAGCTCTTCCTCCAGATCGAGGGCGACATCGAAGTGGGGGTGCAGGAGGATGGCAAGGCCGTGACCATCCCGATCAAGGAGGGGGAGATGTTCCTGCTGCCAGCCAACGTGCCGCACCAGCCGCGCCGCGGCCCCAATACCGTGGGCCTGGTGATCGAGGTGAAGCGCGATGACCGCGAGATGCAGGACGGGCTGCAGTGGTACTGCGAAAAGTGCAACAACCTGCTGCACGAGTACCGCTTCGTGCTGCACAACATCGAGAAGGACTTCCTTCCCCGCTTCCGCGAGTTCTACGGCAGTGTGGACCATCGCACCTGCAAGAAGTGCGGCCACGTGATGGAGACCGACCCCCGCTTCGTGTAAGCACCGGAGCATGGCCGAGTTCTTCTCCATCGATATCCATACGCACATCCTGCCGGAGAACATCCCGGATTTCGGGGCCAGGTACGGCTACCGGGGCTTCATCCACTTGGACCACCACAAGCCGGGTTGTGCGCGGATGATGATGGACGACAAGTTCTTCCGCGAGGTGCAGGCCAACTGCTGGGATCCGCAGGTGCGCCTGGCGGAGAGCGACCATTTCCAGGTGAACGTGCAGGTGCTGAGCACCGTGCCGGTGATGTTCAGCTACTGGGCCAAACCCAAGGACACGCTGGACCTTTCGATGTTCCTGAACGACCACATCGCGGACATCGTGCAACGCTGGCCCAAGCGGTATGTGGGCCTGGGCACCATCCCCATGCAGGACCCCGAACTGGCCATCCAGGAACTGGAACGCTGCAAACGCATCGGACTCGCGGGCATCCAGATCGGTACGCACATCCACGGCACCAACCTCGGCGAGCCGCGTTTGTTCCAGGTCTTCGAGGCCTGTCAAGAGCTGGACATGGCCGTGTTCGTGCACCCCTGGGACATGATGGGTGCGGAGCGCATGGACAAGTACTGGATGCCCTGGCTGGTGGGCATGCCGGTGGAGACCACCACGGCCATCACCTCCATGATCTTCAGCGGTCTTTTCGAACGCCTGCCGAAGCTGCGCGTGGCCTTCGCCCATGGTGGAGGTTCCTTTCCAGCCACGCTGGGCCGCATTGAACACGGCTTCCTGATGCGCCCCGACCTCTGTGCGGTGGACAACAACGTGAACCCACGTGACTACCTGGGCCGCTTCTGGATCGATGCGCTGGTGCATGATCCCGCCATTCTCAACTTGGTGGTGGACCAGATGGGAGCCGAGCGCGTGGCCATGGGCACGGATTATCCCTTCCCGCTGGGAGAACTGGTGCCCGGTGAGCTGATCCGCAGCATGCCTTATGATGGTGCCACAAAGCAGAAACTGCTGGGCGGTGCCGCCCTGGAGTGGTTGGGTGCCCGACGTGAGCTGTTTCTCTGATGGCGTGCCGCTCGTGACCGTGCGTTAACGCACCAGGTTCACGTGGCCGATGGCGCTACGTTGGCGGCCGCTGATCTCCACGGCCTCCATCTTCCAGACGTAGGTGTCGATGGGTGAAGCAACGCCGTTGCAGTTGCCGTCCCAGCGGCCGGCCAACTGATCGGTGCTCCAGATCTGTTCGCCCCAGCGGTTGAAGACCAGCATGCGGAAGGTGGCGATGTCCTTGCCCAGCGCACCGAACAGGTCGTTGTAGCCATCGCCATTGGGGGTGAAGGTGTTGGGCACGAAGAGCTCGCCGTTGAGGATGATCGTGAGCACATCGCTGTTCTTGCAACCATCGCTGTCGGTCACGGTCACGGTGTAGGTGATGCTCTCCTCGGGTCGACTGCGGGGGCTTTCGCTCTGCGGATCATCCAGCCATAGGGGAGGCGTCCATTCCAAGGTGCCTGTGCCCGTGGCCAGGAGGCTCACCCATTGCCCGAAGTCCGTGACCACATCAGGCCCCGCCTCCACCACCGGGAGCGGTCGGAGCTGCACGGTTACCGAGGCGGTATCGCTGCATCCTGCGGTATCGCTCACCAACACCTGGTAGGTGGTGCTTTCGGCAGGCATCGCGACCGGGTCGGCAATGTTCGGGTCGCTCAGGCCTGTGACGGGTGTCCAGGCGTAGAACCGGGAGCCGATCGCGAGCAGGGGAACCGGTATGCCGGGGCAGACCAGGGTATCGCGCCAGGCGAATGCCTCCACCACGATCACGTCCACGAACACACTGTCCAGCACGGTGCCACAGGAGTTGCTCATGGCCACGGTGTAGAGCGTGGGCACCAGGGGATGGAAGCTCGGTGCGCGGACATCAAGCTGATCGATGCCCGGCAGGTCCTCCCACTGGTAGTTCAGGGCCACACCGGTGCTGAGCACCACGGTATCGCCAAGGCAGATGATGGTGTCGCTCAGCGAAGGCTCGGGGATCTCCAGCAGCACGTTCACGGTGACGGAATCCTGCACGATGCAGTTCTCGGCGGTGGTGATGGTGACCGCATACACGGTGGTGGTGTCGGGTGTGGCCGTGGGTGTGGCCGTGGTGTTCCCGGAAAGGTTGCCGGCGGGAGACCAGAGGTAGCTGCTTCCTCCGGTGGCCGAAAGCTGGGCGGCCTGCCCCAGGCAGATGGTGGTATCGCCTTGGGCAAAGGCGGTCACCGTCAACAAGGTGATGGCCACTTCGGCGGTATCCGTGCCGCAGGCCGTGCTCACCACCACGCTCCAGGTGCCGGACGTATCCGTGGTCACCAGCGGGTCGGGTATGTTGGTGGCACTGAGCCCCGTGGCCGGGAACCAGCTGTACCCATCGCCGCCGCTGGCCTGCAGTTGGCCGCTTCCTCCGGGGCACAAGGGCTCCACAGGCTCTGCCACGGCCGTCGGGGGTGGAAGCACCGTGACGGTGACGGTGGCGGTATCGGAGGTGATGCACGCATCGGGGTCGCTCAGGATCATGGTCACCTGGTAGGTGCCCGGCCCATCGAAATCGTGCGATGGTTCCTCCTCCGTGACGGTCGCACTGCCATCGCCGAAGTCCCACAGGTAGTCGGTTCCGCCGAAGCTGCTGTTGGTGAACTGCGCACTGCTTCCCTCGCAGATGGTGGATGGTCCATCGATGCCGATGATGGCCACGGGCTGGCCGAGACTGAACTTGAACACGCCCAGATTGCAGTTGGTGCTGCCGTTGGTGTTGCTCCACGCGCCGGGCGTGGTGGGGAAATCATCGTTGCTGCCGCAGCCGGCGCACACGGCCTGGTACACCGTTCCGTTCTTGTCAAAGCGGCTGGTGCCGCCATCCACGTGCTCGTTGCTGGAGGAACCGCCGAAGTAGGTGGCGTAGTTCAGGCCTGTCGCTTCGGGCTCCAGCACCATGAGGTAGAAGTCGCTGCCATCGGTGCCGCTCTGGAAGGCGTCGGGGGTGACGGGCATACCGGTCATGGCCTGGCCCAGCAGTCCGCCCCAACCACTGAAGTAGATCTGGTCGCAATCGCTCACCAGGAATGCCGTGGGAGAGATGTTCACGCTGCTGGAGTTGCCGATGCGCGTGCTCCAGAGCGAGGTGCTCAGGTCGTGGCTCAGCTTCTGGATGAACAAGGAACTGCCGGGATTGGCATAGATCCCTGGCGTGATGGGGTAGTCTCCGCTGGTCTGTCCGATGACGTATACCTCATCATCGCTGTCCAGCTGCACGAAGTAGCATTGGTCATAGCTCCCGGTGCCCAGGAAGGTGGAGCCCAGCAGGGTATTCCCCGCCGCGTTGTATCGCGCCACGTAACCATCGGCGGCTCCCTGGGTGGTGCCGAGCAGCGGCGTTCCGGCCGTGGGCATGTCCCCGCTGGTGGTCCCCCCCGAAAAGAACAGTTCGCCGTTGCTGTCCGTCTGCACGCCGAAGCCGCTCTCTCGTTGCTGTCCGCCGTGGTAGGTGCCCCACAACATTGTCGTCAGTGCGGGGTCCATGCGGAAGAAGTAGGCATCCTGGATGCCTCCGAAGGTTCCCTGCGGTGCGCCGGCCGTCACGGGTGCATCGCTGCTGGTGGTGCTGGTGGAGATCACCGGTTCGCCGGCCAGGTTCAGCACGATCTCTCCCCGGAAATGGTCGCCGTAATTGTGCGCCAAGATCTCCGTGTTGTTCAATCCATCGTTGCCCGTTCCGCCCACGTAGGTGCAGCCGATCAGGGCCGTGGCGCTGGCATTGAAATGGGCGAGGAGGATGTCCGAACCTGATGGGTGGCTGAATCCGTATCCGCCCGAGAGCCCTGCCCATCCGCCGGAAATGAGGTTGATGGCGCCGCCCCCATTGAAGGTCGCATCGAAGGCTCCCGGGGTGATCGGGAGGTCGGATGAGCCGGTGGCCCCCAGTACGAACAGTTCCTCTGCATCGTTCACCACCAGGCTGTGGGGCGTTTCGTTCTGTGTCCCGCCCAAGTAAGTGCTCCAGATCAAGGTGCTGCCATCCGCGCTCCACTTGCTGATCCCGATATCGGTATCGCCCCCTTGGAAAGCATCCTGGAAGACGCCAGTGGTGGTGGGGTAGCCCGGGTCGAAGACGATGCCCGCACCGTACAGATGACCCAGCGCATCATAGGTGGCGGTGAAACCGAAATTGTCGGACGTGCTGCCTGTGTAACTGGCAAAGGAGAGCGTGGGGTCGATGACCAACTCGAGGTCATCTTTTGCTGCCACATCGAACGAAAGGAGGTTGCCGCGCAAGCGGTAACTGGATCGGGCACGTAGGTGGTGGTTATCGATCCCATCGAAGAACCGGTACCAGCTGACAGGGGCTTCTTCCACAATGACACCCGTGGAGGTGGTCACGTGCAGTTCACCCTCGTTCAAGGCCAGCTTGTCCTGGCCCTCGTAGCGCATGCGGATCACGTCAGGATCCGTACCGGGGGCCACGATCAGGTCGTACTTGATCCCGTCCGTTCCGTTCAGCCGGATATCCACACCGGGCCACACGTTCTTCAGCAATGCTCCGCCGAACACGCGGCAGCCGGTGCCCCAGCCTGTTTCATCGGCCCCGAGGAAGAAGTTCTGGTAGTGGCCCTGCTCGTTCAGGCCGATGTTCGCTTGGGACCGCCCTCCCTCGAAATGGACCCTGTAGGCATGGCCCTTCACCACATCATCGTGGCTATGGTCCTCCTCCGGTCCGTGGCCGTGCGTGGGCAGCCCTGTGAACAGGACCACGGTGAAGGCCGATCGCTCCACGAACAGCGCCCCACCTGGTACCAGCGCGCGGTACAGCACCTGTTCGGGCCACTGGCCGCGGTTCTCGGTGAACTGGGCGCGGGGCGGCGCAGCGGCCATCAATGGACCGCCGAGGAGCAATGCTATGAGCAGGATGTGCCGCACCGTAAAACCCTTGAACACCGCCAAGTTACGGGCATAAGACACCCTTGGTGCCTCCGAAGTTGCTTGGCAAGTCGGACGATCTTGGCGCCATACCTTTGCCGCACCCGAACGTTCCGCCTACCTGTCACTGTCCCTGGGCAGGTCAGAGCGGTCCCGTACCACTCCGATGAGCGACGCGATCAAGCACGAATGTGGCATAGCCCTGATCCGCCTGCGCAAGCCGCTGGAGCACTACCAGGAGCGCTACGGATCGCCGCTCTACGGCCTCAAGAAGCTGTATCTCCTGATGGAGAAACAGCATAACCGTGGGCAGGACGGGGCCGGCATCGCCTCCATCAAGCTCGATCCCACACCGGGGCTCAACTACATCGATCGTGAGCGGAGCACGGACAAGCAAGCCATCCAGAAGATCTTCGGCAAGGTGAACAAGGGCTACGCCGATGCCATGGAGGCCGACCCCACCGTGTCGGATGATGCCCGGCGCCTCAAGGAGGCCATGCCCTTCATGGGTGAGGTGCTGCTGGGGCACCTGCGTTATGCCACCTTCGGGCGCGACAGCCTGGAGAACTGCCACCCACGCCGCCGTCTGAACAACTGGATGACCCGCAACCTGGTGGTGGCCGGCAACTTCAACATGACCAATGTGGACGAGCTCTTCGACCTGCTCGTGTCCATCGGCCAGCACCCCAAGGAACGCAGCGACACCATGACCGTGCTCGAGAAGATCGGGCACTTCCTGGATGTGGAGAACGACCGCCTGGCACAGATCCATCGGCAGCTGGGTTACACGGAGAAGCAGATCACCCAGGTCATCGGGGAGAAGTTGGATGTGAAGCAGATCCTGGTCAACAGTGCGCTGGACTTTGATGGTGGCTATGCCCTGGCAGGCATGATGGGCCATGGCGACGCCTTCGTGCTGCGCGATCCGGCAGGCATCCGGCCCTGCTATTGGTATGCCGATGATGAGGTGGTGGTGGTGGCCAGCGAGCGCCCTGCCATCCAGACCGCCTTCCATGTGCGCACCGAGGATGTGCGCGAGCTCACCCCCGGCCACGCGCTGATCATCCGCAAGAACGGATCGTACAGCGAGGAACTGGTGCGCGAGCCGGTGGAGAAACGCTCCTGCAGCTTCGAGCGCATCTACTTCAGCCGGGGCAGCGACCGCGATGTGTACCGCGAACGCATCGCCCTGGGCCGCTCGGTCTGCCCGGCCATTCTGGAGTCCGTGGACCACGACCTGGACAACACCGTGTTCTCCTTCATCCCCAACACCGCCGAGGTGGCATGCTATGGTATGCTCAAGGAGATGGAGGATGAGCTGGACCGCGTGAAGGAGAAACGCATCCTGGAACTGGGCCCTTCGCCCGATCCCGCCAAGCTGCGCGCCATCCTGGCCACGCGACCGCGTTTGGAGAAGGTGGCCATCAAGGATGCCAAGCTGCGCACCTTCATCACCAATGATGATGACCGTGATGACCTGGTGGCCCATGTGTACGACATCACCTACGGTACCGTGCGTCCGGGGGTGGACAACCTGGTGGTGATCGACGACAGCATCGTGCGCGGCACCACGCTCAAGCAGAGCATCCTGCGCATGTTGGACCGTCTGGCGCCCAAACGCATCGTGGTGGTGAGCAGTGCGCCCCAGATCCGCTACCCCGATTGTTATGGCATCGACATGGCCAAGATGGGCGACCTCGCGGCTTTCCGTGCGGCCATCGCGCTGCTGAAGGAGACGAAGCAGGAGAACATCATCGACGATGTGTACGATCGTGCACGTGCCATGGTGGGCCTTCCGTTGACCGAACAGGAGAACGTGGTGAAGGACATCTACCGCCCCTTCACCGCCCAGCAGATCAGTGACAAGATCGCCGAACTGCTCACGCCCGAGGACCTCAACGCCGAGGTGGCGCTGGTCTACCAGAGCATCGAGGGCCTGCACGCCGCCTGCCCGGACCACACCGGCGATTGGTACTTCACCGGCAACTACCCCACGCCGGGCGGCAACCGTGTGGTGAACCGTGCCTTCATCAATTACTGCGAAGGCAAGAACGTGCGGGCCTACTGAGGCATCGTCACCACCTGGCCCTTCTTGCGCAGTTTTCGCAGCGTCTTCGCCTTGGCGCTCACGCGAGCGTCGCCGTGCACGATGATCCGGCAATCCCGGTCCATCCTCAACAGCGCTCGGTCCTCCACCTGCAGATGGGCGCCGGGCAGCACATGCACCTCGGTGCCTTTTTCCAGGGACAGCGTTGACCCTTCGCACACATGCAGGTGCGCTCCCGGCTGCAGCGTGAAACGCGTCGCTGGTGCGAAGTAGGTCTCGCCATTTGCCTTCTCGGGCTTGTCCAGACGCGTGGGTGTGAGCGAACGGTCCAGCAGCAGCGTGGCACCGTTCTGCACGGTCAGCGAACGGCCGTCGCGACCGCGCAGGGGAGGCAGCACGATGCTGTCCGAGCACCAGCGCACGTCGTGGTCGATCACCGTATCGTCGTTGCGCACGTGGATGCGAAGCTGGCTGCCTTGCCCACCAGGAAGCAGTTCCACGCGGATGCCGTTGAGGTAGGTGGCGCGCACGTCCGGTGCCTTGCCGCCATGTTGGGTGCGGGTTCCGCTGCTCACCAGGGTGAGCTGGTTGGCCGTGCTCGGGTTGGTCGATAGTCCCAACACGCGTTTGCCATCCTGCAGGAAGGCGTGTTCCGGCCGGCCATAGAAGGGCGCGATGGGGCGGTGCACCTGTCCCTCTACCCGCACGTAGGGAACGAAGTGTTCCGCGCGTTGCAGCTTACCGTCCCCGTTCCGGTCCACCAGCGGTAGTTCCAGTTCATGGTTTCCGGTGAAGGGGTTGGTGCGATCGGCATCCAGTTTGTACGCGATGGTCTTGTGGCCACCGAAGGGGCAGGCCCCTACGGTATCGCCCAGCAGGCGCAGATCGAAGAGTCCGTTCGCGGGCAGTGGTCGCAGGTAGTCCGCATAACCACCGAAGACATCGCCGCCGTGGCGCTGGTCGCGGTCCACCTGCAGGTAGGCGAACAGTCCCGGGCGCATGGGCTCCACGCAGTTCTGGTCCTGCCAATGGAAGCGGTCCGTGGGGCTTCCGTTCACCGCATGGCCCTGGTGGTTCTCCAGCCAGATCCATTGCTGGTAGCAGTTGTCGGGGATGAAGGGAAGCCGGATGCGCAGGGCATCACCGGTGGTCACCATGTCGCGAAGCACGAAGATCCCCGTGTCCCCCGCCATCGGATCGAGGTCCCCGTTCACCGCTGCCCCCGCTGCGTTCCGCGCGTTGATGCGGTACCGGGCATCGGAGGGCGCCCAGCCCAGCCGGTCGCGGTCCCAGGCCGAACAGGTGAGCAGCGCACTTCCCGACGCGCCCATCATGCTGTGACCGCCCTGCAGGGACAGGAAGAAACTGTTGAACTGCGCGGCATTGCCACCGCCGCTGTGGAAGTTGTTGCCGCCCAGCAGCAGGTGGTTGAACTCGTGCTTCAGGATCTCGAACGGCAGGGCGTTCATTCCCCCGAAACGGCTTTGCGTATCGCTCTCGTAGCCGAACAGCTTGCCAGCGCTGCCCGGGTCGGTGCTGCCCTGGCCGTGCGTCAGTCCGTTGTTCCGGACGATCACCATCACATGGTCATAGCGGTGCGGGCTGTCCGGGCCGCGTTCCTTGGGCAGACCGGCCTTGCCGCCATCCTTCCACAGGTCGAAGTCCGCAATGCGCAAGCCGTGCCGCGTGACCAGTTCACCGCTCTTGCTGGCTTCCTGTGCCGCCAGTGTCCCGATGATGTGGGCGCTCGTCACCGAGGCATAGTCGCTCTGCTTCAGCGTGATGATGCGGTCCACATAATCACCAAGCACCACGTAGTGCCCCAGTGAGATGTCGTGGTAGTAGCGTGACACCATCGCCCGTGGCTCGGGCAGGTGATGGGGGTCGAACAGGTCGTCCTTCCAGGTGGGGAGCGAGCCTTTCGGCCAATGTGCCGCGGTGGGCGAGGC
>CAMCAZ010000043.1 GCA_945872795.1 Chryseobacterium gleum | reverse complement strand
CCCGTAAGTTCCTTAACCATCTCCGCCCCTCTTTCACCTTCCTGCCGCGTTGGAACATTTCGTCGTAGCGCCCACTACGCCGTACATGTTCCGCCTTGCATGAAGGCGAAATAGTGGCAGACCTTCAGTGAACCAACTTACGGGTTGCGACACTAGCGTCCAAGCCGGCATTTCCAGGTCGGCGTGCATAACGATGGAATACGGTCATCACCGTAGTACAACACGGTAGGTAACGGAAGAAGTGACCTCGTTGCACGGGGAAGCTTTGCCGAAACCCACCGCAGTGTCGTCCAGTAACGTCCACAAAGGCCTCGAGCGCCTCCACTTTCCAGCGCTGATCGCCATGGCGGTCGCGGGTTTGATCACGATCGGCGCCTTCGGGCAGGATGACGGTCTTGTGTACCGCAAGATCCGTGTTGGTGGCCAGCAGACGCCTTCCGGGTATCTGGTCTCGTGGCTCGATCTGTCCCCGGACGGCAGCACCGTTTCGGTATCGGCGACACAAGGCTTCCCGTTCCGGTCGTTCCCGGTGGACGCACCTGAGCAGACCACGGAGATCGACGTGGGCAACTGGTACGCCGGCAGCCGCGCGCGCTACAGCACCAGCGGCAAGTACATGGTCCTGCAGCAGCTGTTCTACCTCGACTTCGCGCCGAACAAGGACAAGCCCATCAAGTACGAAGTGATCGACGTGGCCGTCGGTAAGGCCGTACGATCATTCGAAGACCTCTTCGCTGCAGCGCTGACGCCCGATGAGAGCACCGTGCTCACCCTGGACAAGGACGGCGTGCATTTCGTGGACCTGCACACCGGCCGGCGGAACGATGCCAATGGACTTGCGCGCACCGGGAACGCCATCGCGGTGAGCAGCGATGGGAAGCGGTTCGCTGTCGCACACCGGCCCACAAAGAGCGAGGTGGAAGCGCTGCCCGCGGTGCGCGATGACAAGGACGCGATCAAGCAAGGAGTGAAACAGGGGCAGATCGTGGTGGTGTACGACATGGCCACACAGAAGCCGTTGCATACGCTGCCGGAGCTCTTCGACAAGGTGTTCCGCCTGGAATACAGCGGCGACGGCAAGGACCTGTGGATCCATGCAAAGCCGCACACGCGGGAAGGCGGCAACCCCAATCCGGACCAGAGCTATGTGGAAGTGGCCGATGCGGTGAGCGGTGACATGCGCAGGACCTCCTTCCCTTCCCTAGCCACGTTCGAGCCCGACTACCGCATCAGTCCCGATGGCCGTTTGTTCGCCATCGGCAGCACCGGCGGCAAGTTCCAGGAGATCCATCTATACGATCGCAACACCGGTAGCATGGTACACCGCTTCGTGGTGAGCTGGCGCCTTTGGGAGAACCTGGACAAGGGCGAATTCGCCAGTGGTGACGGGCGCTTGAGCTTCACCTTCCTCCCCGACGACAAACGCCTATTGCTCACCAGCGGAAACCGCCTGATCGAATGGACCTACGCCCCATGAAACACCTGATGGCCCCGTTCCTGCTGACGCTGCTGTGCAGCACCACGGCCGCCCAGAAGAAGGAGCTGCTGGAGGACAAGGAGACCATCATGGCCCGTGCCACCCAGGTGATGGATGCCGAGATGCGGGCCGGTGGCTCGTTGCATGCGGCTGTGGTGAAGGAGGACCTCATCGGCCGCTACGTGCTGCAGGTGAGCATCCGGGACAAGGGCGACATCAGCAGCGTGTTCGTGGTGAGCGCCGAAGGCCACGACACGCGCTCGCAGAACCGCTTCAAGGACCTGGTCCACTTCACCGAGCTGCCCTTCAAGATGCCCAAGGGCCGGCACTACCGTTTGGAGCACACGTTCGACCTGAACGCCATTGCACGATAAAGAACCCAACCCACACCCCATGAAACCACTGTTGACCACCGCCGGCCTGCTCGTTGCCACCGGGCTGTTAGCGCAGGAAGAGATGCCCACCATCTTCGAGACCAAACTGGAGCACAAGATCGAACACACGGGCACCGGCACCGAGGACCGGGGCTACAGCTATGCCGCGAGCGACAAGGAGATCACCGTTTTCAACAACAAGACCGGCGGCGTGCGCTGGACCGGCAGGTTCAAGGACCTGACCCCGAACCTGAGCAAGGTGGACGAGCTCTCCCCGTTCTGGGAAAGCAACGTGCTCTTCCTCTTCGACCGCAAGACCGGCAAGGACCAGATCGCCTGCCTGGACCTCTCCGACGGTCGTTTGCTGTGGACCACGGACAAGTACCAGAACGTGACCGACGAGAACGTGGTGTACATCCCCGAGCTGAACGGCTTCGCCATTTCGCTGAAGGACCGCCTGGTCTGGATCCTTTCCCGCACCGGCGAGGAGAAGTGGAGCACCGACAAGTTCAAGGGCGTGGTGGGCAAGTACGTCATCACCGGCGACAGCAAGCTCGTCATGGTCAACTTCGTTCCGGGGAACCTGGCTGCGCTGTTCAGCGGCTTCAAGAACCAGATCGTCAAGATCGACCTCACCAACGGCAACATCCTATGGGACAACACTTACGTGGGACGCGCCGAGCGCAAGGTCATCAGCAAGGACTTCCTCTACGACCTGGACGTGGAGGGCGACAAGGTGGTCCTGCGCATGAACGGGATGCAGGTGTATGACCTGAACACGGGCGCAAACATCTACACGGCCGCCTTCGACTTCACGCCGGAGGGCCTGGTGGGCAAGCCCGCCGGTGCCAAGAAGTTCGGTGTGTACCATGCCGTGGCCGACCCCGTGATCGTGGGCGACGACCTGTACGTGCTGGACATGAGCAACAAGAAGAGCCAGTACGTGAAAAAGTACGACAAGAACAGCGGCAAGCTGCTGTGGACCAGCCCGGAGATCACGGAGGCGCGGGCCATCCCGAACATGTACGTCGTGGGCGACCGGGTGCTGCTGCAGATCGGCGGCAACGTGGAGGCACAGGCGTACATCTACAAACGCGAGAGCGACGGCCAGGGCGGATGGACCATCACCGAGGAGTGGCGCGTATGGCATCCCAACGTGAAGCCCAACGGCATCCAGGCCTTCAACACCGGCGACGGCAGCATGGTGTGGGACAGCGAACGTTTCCGCAAAGGCATCACCAATGCCGTGGTGGTGGAGGACAAGTTCATCGTGTGCAGTGGCAAGGAGCTCTACAGCATGGACATCGCCACCGGTGCGGAGAAGTACGTGGTGCCCGTGGCCAAGGGCGGGGTGGGCAATGCGGACCAGATCATGACCTACAAGGACATGGTGGTGGTGATCGGCGACAAGGGTGTGAGCACCTTCAACACCAGGACCGGCGAGCCGGTGGCCATGGGCAAATACAAGAAGAGCGACCTGGAGGACATGGAAGGCGACCGCATGATCCTGAAAACGGCCGGTGCGGACATCGCCTGTTTCGATCTGGACGATTGCACCTACAAGCAGTTCAAGGCGCGCACGGGCGCGATCACCAGCATGAGCACCGACGGCAACTTCGTCTACGTCTACGAGAAGAAGAACGTCACCAAGGTGGGTACCCGGTAGGCCTCTTGTCCTGCTGGGGAAAGCGCGGGCCGCGTCGAAAGCTGCGGCCCGCGTGGCGTTCAGGGGCAGGCCTCGATGGGGTCCAGCACGCGATGGATGAAGAGGTACTCATCCGCACCATCGCCCTCCATGGCAGGTCCCATGGCCAGGTTGCACTCCACCTCGATGAGCCACGGATCGCCGCCCTGCTTCACACTGCGCAGGTAATGGCGTTCCAGTTCGGCAGTGTTCAGGCTGCCGAGCACCTCGCCCTCATCCGTCCACTGCTCGCCACCGGCACAGGGCCAGCTGAAGCGTGAGCCACAGGGCCTGAAGCTCATGGCATCGGCGTAGTAGGTGAAGGTGCCGCTCACCTTCATGCGGGGGATCTCGTCCTGAAGCTCATCGGCCAGACGTTCCAAGACGCGGCCCCGCTCAACCTCCACCCCGCCGATGACATCCACAAAGACCAGCCCCTTATCCGTTCGTTGGTAATGGTCCGGCGCATCACCGCCATACTGGATGCTCAGCAGTCCGGAGGCTGGCCCATCGCTAACCTGCACGACCCGCCAGGTACCGATCGCACCTGCTGCGAGCGTATCCGCTTCACCCGTGCGTTGCCGGATGATGAAGGTGCTATCACTGCGGACCCACAGTTGAACGGTGGTGGCGCGGTCCTTTCCACGGGGGAAGATGCCATCGTAGTAGCCAGGCCACTCGACCGGGGTTTCGGCCACCGGCTGGACGGGCACCGTTGTTCCCTGCTCTTCGGTCGGGGCCGTGGAGCAGGCCGACAGGATCGAAAGCACGAGGATGGGGAGCGGAAGGCGCATGGTCCGGGGGGTAGAGGGTCGAAGGTAAGTGGCCGTGGAGATGCCCCGACAGGGGCTGAAAGGCCCAACGGCAGAAGCCTGACCGATGTAACAGGTTTGTTAGTAACACAGTTGTTACTAACTAAGTTGTTACATTTGTTCCACCCTTGGAAAGATCACCGCACATGGACGAAGAACGATCACCCTTCCTCATCGGCACGCTGGTCTCGGGCGAGAGCTTCGTGGACCGTGAATGGCCCCGCAAACACCTGCGCGCCAACTTCCGGTCGGGCATCAACACCGTGATCATCAGTCCGCGGCGCTGGGGCAAATCCTCGCTCATCAAACAGGTGGCGCTGGACATGTCCCGCGAGAAGAACGTGCGCTTCGCCTTTGTGGACCTCTTCCACGTGCGCACCGAGCAGGAGTTCCTGGAACGCACCACCGAGGCGGTGATCAAAGCCTTGGGGAAGACCATGGAACAGCGCATGGCCGACGTGAAGGAGTTCATCCGGGGGGTGGTACCCCAGGTCTCCTTCGGGGTGGACCCTCAAAGCGAGTTCAGCCTGAAGTTCGACCTGCCCGACGGACGCCGCAGCATGCCCGACCTGCTGGACCTGCCCGAGCGCATGGCGCAGGCGAAGGGGGTGCGCCTGGTGCTGTGCATCGACGAGTTCCAGAACATCGCGCAACTCCCCGACCCCACCGGCTTCCAGAAGATGTTGCGCGCCTCGTGGCAGCACCAGAAGGCCGTGTGCCACGCCATCTACGGGAGCAAGCGGCACATGATGACGGACCTGTTCAACAAACAGAGCATGCCCTTCTTCCGCTTCGGCGACATCCTGTTCCTGGACAAGATCAAGCGTCACGATTGGGTGCCCTTCATCAAGGGCCGTTTCGCCAGCGCGAAGAAGGCCATCAGCGACGAGACCTGCGACCACCTGGCCGAACGCATGCAGGACCATAGCTACCACGTGCAGATGCTGGGCCATGCGGCGTGGTTGCGCACCAACGGACGCACCTGCACACGCGCGATCGTGGACACCGCCCTGAACGACCTGCTTGACCAGCACGACGCCATCTATCACCGCATGGTGGACGAGATCACCACGCCACAGCTCAACTACCTCCGCGCCCTGCTCAATGGCGTGGAGCGCTTCACCACCAAGGAGAACCTCAAACGCTTCGACCTGGGTTCCAGCGCCAACGTGAAGCGCGTGACCACGGCGCTGGAGACCAAGGAGATCCTCGACTTCGTGGGACAGGGCACCGAGTGGATCGACCCCCTGTTCAAGATCTGGTTGGAAGAACGTTTCTGGGGCTCGCGCCTCCGCATGGTATGAACACGCCCCTTCTCTCCGCCTTCTATTTCGGCAGTGTCGAGCACTACCGAATGTTGGCCCAACATCCGAAGGTCATCGTCGACATCGGCGAGCACTACGAACGCCAGAGCTACCGCACACGCACCCGGATCGTGGGACCGAACGGTGTGCAGGACCTGGCGGTGCAGATCGCGCGCAGGTCCGGGGAGAAGATGCCGATGCGCACCGTGGGCCTCAGCTACATCGAGACCTGGCCGCAGCAGCACGTCCATGCCATCCGCAGCGCCTATGGCAACACACCCTGGTTCATCCATTTCATCGATGAGATCGAAGCGGTGGTGCTGAAGAGATACGACCGGCTCGTTGACCTTGACCTGGCGACGATGCGACTGGGACTGAAGTGGCTGGGCCTGCGGACGGAGGTGGTGGTGAGTGAGGAGTATATTGTCCCAAGCACGTTGTCCGATGTCCTATGCCGCTCAACGACCAGTACGAGCGGCATAGGACATAAGACATCGGACAATGATCCGTTCGATCTGCGCACCATCTTCCACCCGAAACGCCCCCTTCCTCCGGAACTCACTTCCACCCCACCTTACACCCAGCTATTCGCCGACCGACACGGGTTCCAGCCGCGCATGAGCGTGATCGACCTGGTGATGAACACCGGGCCTGAGGCACGCTCCTTGCTTCGGTGATCCAATGCAAGGAATGGCCTCAGAAACCTCGTTCGGATGTCGGCCCTGTCATTGGTACATTCACATCTGTGAACGCTTTGGCACATAACTTGCCTACCGCACGCACACACCTTCCCCCATGCAGCACGCCTACCCCCTCCTTCGCCGCACGCTCCTTGCCCTCGCCTGCACCCCGCTACTGGCGAACGCCCAGCTCAGCCCCGCTTGGACCGCCGATACCGGTCCGGTGCAGTGGATGCGCACCACCGCCGCCGGCGCGCTGGTGGCCTGCACCGGCAACGGCCTCAAGGGCATCGATCCGTCCACCGGTGCGGTCGCCTGGACCATCGCCGAACTCGCCAACGTGGCCGAGGAGGGCTACGCCGAGGTGGAGCGTTCCCCCTTCATCACGCTCGTGCCCGCCGGGCACCCCGAAGACCTCTTCATCGTGGAGCCCTTCAGCGGTACGGTGGCCTTCAGCAGCGAAGCGGCCGGTATCAGCAACATCACCAGCAAGTACTTCCTCTATGCGAACAACGTGATCGTGCTTGCGGGACAGAAGGCCGACAAGACCGCGGCCATGGCCTGCGTGGACATGGGCACCGGCACGGTGCGCTGGACCAAGGACGACAGCTTCAGCCGCATCACGGCGTGTAACAGCGCCGGCCCCGATGCCTTCCTGCTCTGCACCTTCGCCTACATCTACAAGCTGGATGCGGCCACCGGCCAGGAGCTGTGGAAGAAGGCCCCGAACCCCGAGGCCGAGAAGATGAGCGCCGGCATGGGCAATCTGATGGCGCTGATGGACAAGAACGCGGCCAACCTGAACATCCCCGGCGTTTCAGGCCTTTTCGTCACCACGCCGAACGCGCCGGACCTGTGCTTCATCGGCATGCAGTCCGAGCAGCGCAAGGAGATCACCGATGCGCAGGGGAAAAAGACGGTCACGGTGACCTACAGCACCTTCGTCAACGCCTTCCGCATCGGTGACGGCTCCTATGCCTGGAGCGCGCCGCTGACGATGCCGCAGAAGCTGGGCACGATCGTGCCGCTGAAGGCGGGCCTGCTGGTGGGCGCCGGCGACACCCGCAGCGTGGACCTGCTGGACTACGCCAGCGGGGCCGGCAAGTGGGGCAAGAACGGCAAGGGCATCAACGTGAAGGGCATCCTGGCGGGTGCCGTGCAACTGGGCGACCGCACCCTGCTCACCAGCGGCGGCGAGGACGGCGTGATCACCTTGGTGGACGCGATGGGCGTGGAGGTGTGGAAGAAGCCGGCCAAGCTGGACGGCGTGGTGCGCAGCGTGAAGTTCATGGGCGGCGACGTGCTCGTAGCCACCGAACAGGAGGCCGACCTCATCGACCTGTCCACCGGCCTCTCCCGGCTGGAGAAGCCGCTCCTGGGCGGCGCGGGGCTGGTGGCTTCGGGCCCTTCGGACACCTACGTGTTCAACACGAAGGACGGGCTGCTCTATGCCGTGCCGGCTTCAGGCGGTTCCGCCAGGGCGGTGTCCACCGTGCCGGTGGCGTTCGAGGGCAAGGAGAAGCCCACGCGTCTGGAGCACACCGAGGCAGGCCTGGTGCTTTCCAGCGACCAGAACCTGGCCCTGCTGGGCGCCGACGGCAGCGCGAAATACCGCAAGTACTTCCCCGCCCCCCGCGAGAGCGGCCTGGTGCGCGCGCTGAAATACGCCAGTGCCGTGCGTGCCGCCTATTACACCGCGGCCTTCGGATACACCAGCGCGGCCTTCGGGAACGCCGCCCAGAACATCCAGGTGACCGATGCGAACAGCGCCAACGCCAAGGAGCTCGCCGGGGAGCTGAGCACCGGGTTCGCGGACCTCACCCAGCAGGCGGGCAGCGCCACCAAGCGCTTCTGGCAGGAGGCCGGTGCGCGCTTCAAGGCCAGCTCCACCACCAACGACATCCACTTCCTGATGACCGAGTCCGGCAAGGGTTCCTATGCGCTGAAGGCGCTGCACAAGCACGATGGCGGCGAAGCGGCCACCATCCCGCTGGGCAGCGACAAGAGCCCGCGCTACGAGGTGGACGGCATCACTAACGCCGTGTACCTGGTGGAAGGCGGTTCGGTGAAGTGCTACAGGCCTTAGGAGCGGAACGCATCAGGCGGCCTTCTCCCGGCCCCGCCCCCCGCGATCCACTCCGTGTTGGCCAGCACGTCCACCGCCACGACCAGGACCAGTGTCACCCAGTACATCCTCAGCGATGCCGGCAAGCGGGAGTTCGTGCTGATGCGCTTGAACAAGACCGACTGTTCCTTGGGCGAGACCATTCTGCTCGGCAAGGACAAGACCCCGCTGTATGAGGTGGACGGCTTCGATCAGGCCGTGTACCTGGTAAGCGGAGCGAAGGTGGTGGCCTACAAGTAGTGCAGGCACCGCCAGAAGGCGTGTCTTGAATATCGCACGACAATACGCTTGCCCCACGGTCGTTACACGCTTCATGCAGACCACCCTACCCACCCGCCGACCGCTGCACTGGGCCTTGTTGCTCGGCACAGCGCTGCTCGTCACCTTCTTCCTCTACTTCATCGATGAGGGACGTTACTCGCTGGAAGGGCTGTTCACTATGGGCAACGGCATCGCCATGGGCGTGTACCTTGTCGGGCTGGCGGGCGGGCTGTTCCTGGTGTCCGGGCTCTTCGCAAAGCGCCACCCCAGCCCCGCGCGTACGGTGGTGGTGCTCATGCTGGGCACGGTGGTCGGCTTCGCACTGGGGCTGCTGCTGATCATGGGGATCGGTGCATTGCAGACCTTGGGCTGAACGGCATTGCCGCCTGGCGGTCATGGTACGCTCCTGGCTCAACCACGATCTTTACCCCATGAACCTCCGCCTCGCACTCACGCTCGTTGCCGTTCTCTTCACCCCTGCCCTTTTCGCGCAAGGTGGCACCACTCCACCGGCACAGGTGGAGGTGGAAGAGCGTACCCTGAGTGAAGAGACCATCACCGTTGAACCGATACCGGAGCCACCCACGGTCCAGGGTTCCAACGAAGTATTCACCGTCGTTGAAGAGATGCCGGAATTCCCAGGAGGACAGGACGCGCTGATGAAGTACGTGAGCAGCAAGATCTCGTATCCGGAGGAGGCGGTGGAGAGCGGCATTGAAGGAACTGTGTTCATCACCTACGTGGTGGAGCCGGACGGGAGGATCACCGACGTGAAGCCGCTGCGTGGTCTTGGAGCCGGGCTTACGGAAGAAGCGATCCGCGTGGTGAAGGGTATGCCGACCTGGACACCCGGTAAGCAACGTGGGAAAGCCGTGCGCGTGCAATACAACCTGCCGATCCGCTTCAAGCTGGCGGAAGCGAAGAAATAGATCACACGATCAGAAGATCGGAAGACCGGACGATCGGACAATTGCGCGTCCTGCCCGATCTTCGCACCACAGCCGTCAGTTGGGGTCAGGACATTTTCTGATCATCTGATCGTCTGATCTTCTGATCATATGGCCCAGGACATCGAGTTCAACAAGAACGAAGACTTCAACAAGCTCGCCCTAAGCGAGCTCAACAGCCGCCTTAGGAAGATACACCTCGGCGGCGGCGAAAAGAAGATCGCCAAGCACAAGGAGGCCGGGAAGATGACCGCCCGCGAGCGCATCGACGCGCTGCTGGACCCCAAGAGCCCGCGCATCGAGATCGGGGCTTTCGCGGCCGATGGCATGTACAAGGAACACGGCGGTGCGCCTTGCGCCGGCGTGGTGGTGGTGATCGGCTACGTGAGCAAGCGGCAGTGCATCGTGGTGGCCAACGACGCCACCGTGAAGGCCGGCGCTTGGTTCCCCATGACGGGCAAGAAGAACCTGCGCGCCCAGGAGATCGCCATCGAGAACCGCCTGCCCATCATCTACCTCGTTGACAGCGCGGGCGTGTACCTGCCCATGCAGGACGAGATCTTCCCCGACAAGGAGCACTTCGGCAGGATCTTCCGCAACAACGCCGTGATGAGCTCCATGGGCATCACGCAGATCGCCGCCATCATGGGCAGCTGCGTGGCGGGCGGTGCCTACCTGCCCATCATGAGCGACGAGGCGCTCATCGTGGAGAAGACCGGCAGCATCTTCCTGGCCGGCAGCTACCTGGTGAAGGCCGCCATCGGTGAGGACATCGACAACGAGACCCTCGGCGGCGCCACCACGCACAGCGAGATCAGCGGGGTGACCGACTACAAGTGCACCGACGATGCGGATTGCCTCAAGAAGATCCGCGCCATCATGGACAAACTGGGCAAGCCCAAGGATGCGGGTTTCAGCCGCGAGAAGCCCGCCGCACCGAAGGCCGACCCGAAGGAGATCTACGGCCTCATCCCCACCGAGCGCGCCAAGCCCTACGACATGCGCGAGGTGATCGCGCGACTGGTCGACGACAGCGAGTACACCGAATACAAGGAAGGCTACGGCCAGAGCATCATCACCGCCTACGCCCGCATCGACGGCTGGGCCGTGGGCATCGTGGCCAACCAACGCAAGGTGGTGAAGAGCAAGAAGGGCGAGATGCAGTTCGGCGGCGTCATCTACAGCGACAGCGCCGACAAGGCCACGCGCTTCATCGCCAACTGCAACCAGAAGAACATCCCGCTGGTCTTTCTGCAGGACGTCACCGGCTTCATGGTGGGCAGCCGCAGCGAGCACGGCGGCATCATCAAGGATGGCGCGAAACTGGTGAACGCCGTAAGCAACAGCGTGGTGCCCAAGTTCACCGTGATCGTGGGCAACAGCTACGGCGCCGGTAACTACGCCATGTGCGGCAAGGCTTACGACCCGCGCCTGATCGTGGGCTGGCCCAGCGCCCAAGTGGCCGTGATGGGTGGCGAGCAGGCCAGCAAGGTGATGCTGCAGATCGAAGTGGCCGCGCTGAAAGGCAAGGGTGAGACCATCACCCCCGAGAAGGAGGCCGAACTGCTCAACCGGATCCGCAGCAAGTACGAGGAGACGATCAGCCCGTATTACGCGGCTAGCCGGTTGTGGCTCGATGCGGTGATCGATCCGTTGGATACGCGGACGTGGGTGAGTTTGGGAATCGAAGCGGCGAGCCAGGCACCGGCTACAAAGGAGTTCAATATGGGGGTGTTGCAGACTTAGCGCGATGAAAATGAGACGGAGCGAAGAACTGGATCTTTCCAGACGCTTCGGTTTCTATGTGATCGACCGGGATGAGCGGTTAGAGGTAATGAGCTACTTCCACATAGGCCGGCTGCATCACTGGGGTTTGGTGTTGATCTTCCTACACACGTTCTTCCCATTGTATGCCATGGTGTACTACAACGATCTGCTCGTGCGCGTTGTTTGCGGGCTTTACGGCATTGGCATCGGTGGCTTCGCAGCCTTGATCATCTTCGCCCAAATGACCAACAGCGTTATGGTCACCAGGGGCCGAATTACGTTCCGCCATAACCTGATCCGGCGTTCGGTCCTGTTCGAAAAGGGCATGGAGTTCGAGATGCGTACTGACACCATCGATCCGAGGCCACGAGGGCGACGCGGACACCCGCTTTTCAAGGTTGAGATCTGGCTCATGAGCCCATCGCTCGAACGATGCATCTTCGATTTTAACGGTCACAAGCATGACCAAGTGCTTCTGGAACGATTGGGGAAGCAACTAAGGGCCACGATCGACCGACACATCGAATGAGTATCTATTTTCTGGACACAAGGACTTGGATCAGAATGGGTATTGAGGCGGCGAGCCAGGCACCGGCGACGAGAGAGTTCAATATGGGGGTGTTGCAGACCTGACCAAGATGGATCGCAATAGCACGATGGTATTGGGCTGGTGGCTTCCGGCCCTTGTAGTCATTTGTACGTTGTTCGCCGCATGTGGCAAGAGCTATATGGTCGAGAACGGACAGGTCTACCTCAACGGCTGGAACGAGGCTAATGGGAACTATCAACGGCCAATTGAAGGAGCTGACGCCGCCAGTTTCGAGAACCTCGAATTCGACTGCGACTGCAGCTTCGCGTTCGGCCGCGACAAGGATCACCTGTTCATTGATGGCAACAGGATGGAGGGTATCGATCCCTCCTCCTTCCGCTTTCTGGGGAACCACATCTTCCGGGATGCGCGCTCCGCGTATTTCTTCGGCTTCTATAACAACCTGAACGATACCCGCATCGACTCCATCGATCCCGGCTCGATCACGCTGCTGGAATACCCGTGGGCGCGTGCAGGCGACCGGCTCATTCATGGCAGAACGTCGATCGCGCTGGATGACCTGGACAACCTCGAGTTCTTGAACGGGTCATGGGCGAGGACCGATCGACTGGTGCTCTTCAAAACACAAATCGTCGATGGCGCGGATCCCAGCACCTTTGTGGCTACCAGCGACTCTCAAGGGCACGACCGGTCTCATCGATATGAGTATGGGAAAGCGGTGGAATAGCGCGACACCGGTGACGCAGGAGCCTGGCGGCCGGTTAAGCAGGTTCACCATGGGAGTACTTTGCACCAGATCCCTTTCGTTCCTCTCCCCATGCGCTGCTTGATCGTCCTGGCCATGCTGATGAACTGCGAAGTCATCGCACAGTCCGATCCGTTCTGGGCGATACCGGTCCAAGGTCCACCGATCCCGCTCTATCGCACAGCCGACAGAGCATCCGTAGTGGTGGCCCGGATCACCAGCGACGATGTCCTGCTGGTCCGCAGCGAGGGTGCTGGCTGGTGTCGTGCAGAAGATCACCTGGGCCGGCAGGGGTATGTCCCCCGCTCCGTGGTTCTGCCGTTGACGGAACTCGACGACAAGGCTGCCGCACGTTGGATAGGGAAGGTCTTTCAAGAGGAAGAGCGGCTTGGACGTACGCTGAACGAGCGCTTTGCCGCGGGGGACTCCCTCGGTAACATGGCCGCTGTCCGGGCGCTCAATGACCATGAGTATGCGTGGAACGCAGCGCTCTCCCTATTCACCCCCTACTTCTGCCGCACCGGTGACATCGCCTTGCTGCGGTTGCTCATGTGGGCCATCGCTTCGAACCCCGGTTCCGCCAGCGAAGAACCACCCTACCGACTGACCCTGGCCTTGGAGTGTCGGTCGGACGCCTTCAAGCAAGCACTGGCCACCATGGACAGCGTGGATGCCACCGTGGTGATCGAAGCGACATCGGATGGTCTTTGGATGCGGTTCGACGAGAAGGACCCGGCAGAAGTGCAACGACGCGAGGCGCTGCTGAGGACGCTGCGGGAGTAGCCGCTCACACGAACTTCGGACATCGGTTGTACCGGGGCGCCCTTTTCCAATTGACGGACTTGCTAACCCTCGAGTCCAGGGCAACACGAACTTCGTGATGCATGCCTGCCTAGTTGGACCGATGGACAGGGCTCAGCACAGGGTGCGGCCTACGTGCATTTCCATCGGGACAAGGTCCTTCACACGCGCTTAACATCCACAAGATGCCGGGATACGTGCTTTGACGTGCATGGATCCCCATACCTCCGTCCTCAGCATCATTCTCCTGGTCATCATCGGCCTCACGGTGTTCGTGTACGCGTTGGAGAAGATGGCCATGTCCCTTCGATCTGTAGCGACGGCGGGGCTGGAACGCTGGCTGCGCCGATACACGGGCAACATCCTGAGCGCTGTGGTGGTGGGGACGGTGGTGACGATGGTCCTCGATTCCTCCTCTGCGGTCATCATCCTCACCATCGTGCTGGTGAACGGCGGGCTGATGACCTTCCGGAACGCCATTGGAGTGGTGATGGGCGCGAACATCGGCACCACCTTGAGCAGCCAGATCATCGCGTTCGATATCGGGGAATGGAGCGCGCTGCCCCTGTGCATCGGGCTGGTCCTGCAGAACCTGGGCCGCACTGCGCAGTGGAAATCGATCGGTACGGTGGTCTTCAGTTTCGGGCTCCTCTTCGCGGGGCTGTTCCTGATGGGCCACGCCGTGGAGCCCCTGAAAGACCACCCGACCTTCGTGGCCTGGCTGCACGGATTGGAGAACCCGCTGCGTGGAGCTGCCATTGGCGGCCTTATCACCCTGGTGATCCAATCCTCATCGGCGACCGTGGCCATGGCCATCACCCTAGCCTCGAAAGGCATCCTTTCGCTTCCGGCGGGTATCGCCGTGATGCTGGGCGCCGAACTGGGCACCTGCTCGGATACCTTGCTGGCCACCATCAAGAGCAACCGCCAAGCTTTGAAGGTGGGCCTGTTCCACGTGGGCTTCAACTTCGTCACGATCGTGATGGGTCTATTGCTCGTGCACCCGTTCACCGACCTGGTGATCTGGATATCTGGCTCGGCGCCGGTTTCGCGCAGCATCGCCAATGCGCATATGCTATTCAATATCATTGGCGTGCTCTTGTTCCTTCCGTTCGCCTCGCATATCGCTGGCTTGATGGACCGTTGGGTGCCCGAGCGCCTTAGCGTACCGGTCGATGTGCCAGAACGAGCGCTGACCGAGGAGCCGGTGTTCTGACGAACGGCCATCAGCTACCTCTCACGGACACGGTATCCAATGAGCGGAGCTTGACGTTGATGGCGCATTGAACTGAACGCCAGCACGCGTGTACGGACAACACCGATGCGCACGCTCCCCACCCTGCTCCTCGTCCTGGTCCCCGCCCTGCCCGGATGGTCCCAATGGCATTCGAGCGACCCGGCCCACCTGTTCGATCGGTTCCAATTCAGCGAGCGCCTCAGTCCGACCGACAGTGCCGACTTCGCCCGGTTCAGCGCTGTCGTGGCGCGGACCACTCCGGACATCGGTCCGCTGCCGGACCCACGCGAATTCCGTTCGGTTTGGTCCGTGACCTGCGAAGGGATGACGTGGTTGCAGCGCGGTGATGGCACCGACCTGGCGACCTTCCTGAAGGACCCGCCGGAGAAGCGGTTCACGGTGCCGGTCTGTTGTCCCCGCTTCCTGGGCGGTCGTTACGCCGTGGTGCATTGGGAGCCGCCCACGGGGCTGGTGCGCTACCGGTACTGGTTCTTCGAGCGCAGATGAATGATCAACAAGAAACACGGACAAGAATGCATATCGGACGTTTCAACCACCTCATCCTACTGTTCTCACTTGCGTGCTGCGCCAAGGCACAAGACTGGCCGACCACCTTTCAGGACGACCACCTCTTTGGCCCTACGTACTATGCCAGCGCTGCGGACAGTGTCGACTTCACCGCGTTCCGCAGCGCCTTGCAGCTGACGGACCCGAGCCACGACGGGGATACGACAACCGTGACCTACCGCTTGGTGTGGCTCATCGCTGAGCACGGTGGAATTGCCGCGATAAGCCGGGGCGACAGTAGTGAACTACGCCTTGCGGGGCGCGAGCTGCTCGGCTTCTTCGAAAGCATCCCCTTCCGTCTGCCGGATGGTCTGCGCGGGTTCATGGTCGCTCACGAGACCCCGTGTGGCTTGATCTGCCGCGATACGATGTACTATGTGGAGCAGTGATCGTTACCGAACCCGCATCTTCTCCATGCCCTTCACGCCTTTCACGATCAGCTGCTCCAGCACCTTCAGGTCCACATCGCCGAGCTGCTTGATGTACAGGCAGCCCTTGCCGGTAGTGTGCTTGCCCAGCTTCTTCAACATGGCGGTCTCCGCGTCGAGGCCCGACAGGATGTACAACGAGAGGTTCGCCTTGCGCGGGCTGAAGCCGGTGACCATCCATTCGCCCGAACGTCCGCTTGCTCCCTCGTAGGCATAGCGCCCGAAGCCCACGATGGCGGCACCCCACATCTTCGGCTCCTCGCCCGTGGCCTTCTTCATCAGCTTGATGATCGCCCTGCAATCGGCGGCGACCTCTTCAGGCTGCTTATCGATGAAGGCGTCCACACTGGCGGTGTTCACCTTGGTCTTGAGTTCCGCTTTGGCCATGTTCAAGCACTGATCCACAAAGATGGATCAGCGAAGCTTTCGTTACTTCGGAACATGTCCGCAGCGAAGCGACCACTTGCCCGGAAAGCAGCCTCGACAAAGGCTAAGGTGAAACTCCTCTCCGGCGGTAACCCGCAGATCCCCAAGGGCGATGGCGACGCGCCGGTGCAGGCGTACCTAGCATCGATGCCGGGTTGGAAGCGCGCGGTGGGCGAGCGGCTCGATGCGCTCATCGGCCGGCATGTGCCCGCCCTGCAGAAGGCCGTGAGGTGGAACTCACCGTTCTATGGCGTCGAAGGCAATGGGTGGTTCCTTTCCACGCATGTGTTCGCCCACTTCGTCCGCCTCACCTGGTTCCAGGGACAGTCGATGGATCCGATCCCACCGGGCCCCAGCAAGGACCCGAACGTTCGCTACCTGGATATCCGCGAACACGACGCGATCGATGAGAAGCAGTTCATCGCGTGGGTGAAGCAGGCGGCGAAGTTGCCGGGGGAGAAGATGTAGGGCTTGCGGAGAATAGCAAACATATTCTCCGCATTATTTGCGTAGTTTATCCGTACCTTTCTCCGCAGAAAGAAGATCGGCCATGCCACTATATGTCCATGAACTGCCCGACTGGCCTGCGTTCCATTGGGATGCTGAAGCCTTGGCACCGGCACTGGCCAAGGTCCACGAGCTGCAGGGCCATCTGTTGGGGCAAATGGCCGCAGTGGGGTTCGACCTGCGCAGCGAGGCCAACTTCCAGACGATGGCCACCAATGTGTTGCGCACCAGCGAGATAGAGGGCGAAGTGCTCGACCCCGCACAGGTGCGCTCCTCATTGGCCAGGCGCTTGGGCTTGGATGTCTCGGGCACGCCGAAGGTTGATCGGCATGTCGACGGTGTGGTGGAGATGCTCCTCGACGCCACCCGGCGCTGCGACGAGAAGCTCACGGTCGACCGCTTGTTCGGCTGGCATGCGGCGCTTTTCCCAACAGGTCGAAGCGGTATGCTGAAGGTCCTCGTTGGCCAATGGCGCGACGACTCCACAGGTCCGATGCAGGTGGTCAGTGGGCCGATGGGCCGCGAGAAGGTGCATTATCAAGCTCCCGATGCGAAGCGACTGAAGAGGGAGATGACAGCCTTCCTCAAGTGGGTAAATGCCAAGGACACCTTGGACCCATTGCTCAAAGCCGGTCTCGGGCACTTCTGGTTCGTGACGCTTCACCCCTTCGAGGATGGCAACGGACGAATGGCCCGTGCGGTGGCCGACATGTTGCTGGCCCGTGCTGATGGATCACCGCAACGCTTCTACAGTATGAGCGCCCAGATCAGGAACGAGCGCAAGAAGTACTATGACATGCTGGAACGGTCGCAGCGCGGCACGCTCGATGTGACCGAATGGCTGGCTTGGTTCCTGGCCTGTTTGCAGCGGGCCTTGGTGGCTTCCCAAGAAATCCTCGGTGCCGTGTTGGGCAAACACAAGTTCTGGCAGACACATGCACGAACGGTCTTGAACCCGCGTCAGGTAAAAGTGCTTGGCAAGTTGCTGGATGGCTTCGAAGGCAACCTCACCTCTGGCAAATACGCCAAGCTGACAAAGACCTCGCAGGACACGGCCGCACGCGACCTTACCGATCTGGTAGCGAAGAAGGTATTGAAGAAGAGCAAGGCCGGGGGAAGGAGCACACACTTCGTAATGGCCCGCTGATATCCGTTCTTCATCCCCATGCTCGATCTTCGGGCAGTTTCGCCTGCAAGAAAACCGCTCCCCTCTCGTTCACCAGTGCATGCGAAGCCTCATCATTCTCCTCCAGGTCCTGTTCACCACCGCCCTGCTCGGTGGCTTCTGGATATGGTGGCAGTTGCAGCATGTGCTGTCCGGTTATCCGCCCGATGGTGGTTTCCTGCTGTGGTGGCGCGAGTTGGGCGAGCAGCTTGAATTTTATCTGTTGGAAGTGCAGGTGCTCTACCCTATCCTGTGGTGGTCCACCAGCAAACTACCGTGGTCGCCATTCTGGCGAACATGGAGGATGATCCACCTGGCGTTGGTGCTGCTCTTGTTACTCGCCACGGGCTTGGCCTGGCTGGCCATGCCTGATCTGAGTGGCAGTTGGGGTTGATGCGTTGGAGGCAACAGCGGCTACTGACGAAGCAGGGATAGCATCTGCAGCTCCATCCCTTCGCCAACCCGCATGGTGTGCAGGCCGGGAACCAAGCCGTCCAGCTTCATCACGGTTTCCCGACCCGCGGTCCGTGTGCGCAGCACCACCCGTCCCATCGCATCGATCAGCTCCACGGGCAGGCTGCCATCGTCCATGGTCCGCAGCGTGACTACGTCGGAACTCGGGTTGGGGAACAGTTCGAGGCGGGCGTTAGCCTGCTGTGGTACTGAGGTGACCAGCCCATCCGTGATCAGTGGCTTCCAGTGGGCGCTGGCGTAGCCGTGGGCATCATCGAAGAAGTAGAGGTCGTAGATGCGGCGCGCACCGTTCATCCCTGCGGTGGAAAAGTTGAAACCCCAGCTTGCGCCCTCGTCATTGCTGCTAAGGATGATGCCTTCGGTACCATCGGCGCGATAGGCACTTGCGAAACCCATGCCATCGTCGCGGAACACCGCGCTGGTCAGGACGAAGCTTCCGGCAAGGACCACCGTCGCTTCGGTCCAGGTGCTGCCGCCATCAGTTGTGCGCAACATGACACCGTCGTTGCGCGTGGCCACACCGATATCGTCGGTAAGGAACTCCACGTCCGAAAAGCCGGTGACGGTGCTTGCGTGCACTTGCTCCCAGTCCATTCCGCCGTTGGTGCTGCGGTAGATGGCGCCGCTGTCCGGCAGCAAAAGCCCATTGTTGAACAGGCGGCTGTATCCACCCGTGGCCGCAAAGGCCAGTTGGTCGTTCACGAAGTGCAGGCGCGACACGGGCTGGCCGGGCAGTACGGCGATGTTGGCCCAGGTGCTGCCGGTGTCCACGCTCATATCGACGATGCCATCGCCGGCACTGTTTCCACCGGCCGCAAAGGCCACCAGGTCGTTGCGCATACGGACTGCGCGGTAGTATCGGCCCACGCCAGTGCGCACACTGTCGAACTGCAAGGGGTTGGGACTGCCCAGCGTCTTCCGCACCACCACGCTCCGATTGTACAGTTCATGTCCTGCAGCGATGTACCACGGCTTCCCGCCGGCCATCTTCACATCAATGTCCTCCAGGAACATGGATGGCCGATACCAGATGTATCCTCCTTCCGAAGTGGCACCGTCGATGGTGCGCAGGATGCCGCCTTCCGTGGCCGAGGGCGAAGGGCCGGGGTTGTTGGCGCCATAGACGAAAAGTCCGGTATCCACCTGGTGAAAGGCACTGGCATTGAAGTGGTTGGTGATGGCCAGGATGCCGCCCGCCTCCCATTGGGCGTGCAGGCTGAGGCTGGCTGCAGAGAAGAGTGCGGCAAGGAGGAACGACCGGTGCATGGTCACAGTGCTTTGGCGGTATTACTCGCGTGATACACGGAAGTTGAGGGATCGAGGTTGGGTGCGAGGTAAAAAAGTGTCCAAAGATGGGTCCTGCGACCGGCAACGAAGATCGTGATGCTCCCGACCTTCGCTGCATGTCCGCGCCCACAGACGTCCACATTGCCCGCACCACCCTTGTGTTCCTGAGCGATCTGGAGGCACACAACGAACGCCCCTGGTTCGAGGCCAACAAAGAGCGCTACCTCGCAGCGCACATGAACATGGTTGAATTCGCCGATGCCCTGCTGGAACAGATGAAGGTCCATGACAAGATCAGCACGCCCAGCGGCAAGGCCAGCCTGATGCGGATCTACACCGACCAGCGTTTCCATACCGGCAAGCCACCTTATGCGCCACGCTTCGGCGGAAGGCTGGTGCGCGTGAAACCGGCACTGCGCGGCGGCTACTTCTACCGCATCCAGCCCGGTGGACGCTCGCACATCACCTGCGGTTTCATGGGCCCGGTGGCCGATGACCTGCGCCTGATCCGGCAGGACATCGACCACGATCACGCGACCTGGCGCAAGATCTTGCGTGGGAAGAAGCTACAGTCGAACTTCGGGGAGCTCCTCGGGGAGGAGCTCGCCACCGTGCCGCGCGGCTATCCCAAGGACCACCCGGCCGCCGATCTCCTTCGCAAGAAGCAGTTCCTCCTGCGCCGCAGCTTCACCGACAAGCAAGTGCTGGCCCCGGGTTTCCGGGAGGAGGTGCTGAACACCTTCCGCGCCGTGCGGCCGTGGTTCGACCACATGACGGCGGTGCTGACCAGCGATGGCAATGGTACATGAACGAGCAGAAACGTGCACAAGCACGATCTTGGCCCCATGGAACGCATCGTCGAAGAACTGATCCAACAATTGGACCTGAAGCCGCATCCCGAGGGAGGCTTCTACCGCGAACTGTATCGATCGCCATTGACCGTGCACCCGGATGACGGGCGCTCTATGCGACCGGCATTGACCACGATCTACTTCCTACTACCCGCCGGGCAAGTGAGCCGCTGGCACCGAGTGGCCTCCGATGAGGTGTGGCACCACTTGGACGGAGCCCCCTTGGAACTGTTCACCTGTGACCCGGCATTTGATCGGGTGACACAACATGTGATCGGACCTTTGCGCGATGGGCTGCGACCCGAGCTTGTTGTGGAACCGCAGCACTGGCAAGCGGCACGCAGTACCGGAACCTATTCCATTGCAGCCTGCGTGGTGGGCCCTGGATTCGACTTCGCGGACTTCGCCATGCTGCACGACCTGCCCGATGAGCGCGCCAAAATGGAGCGCCAGCAAGCGGCATTTGCCCTTCTTACGTAAGTCTCATCAGGCCTTCTTCACGAACTCGCTCTTCAAGGCCATGGCGCCGAAGCCGTCCACCTTGCAGTCGATGTTATGGTCACCATCGGTGAGGCGGATGGCGCGCACCTTGGTGCCGGCCTTGATGGACTTGGGCGCGCCTTTTACGGGCAGGTCCTTCACGATGATCACGTCATCACCGTCCTTCAGCACGTTGCCATTGGCGTCCTTCACCACGGCCGGTGCGTTCTCGGCATCCACCTCGTCCTGGTTCCACTCGTGGCCACATTCGCCGCACATCCACGAGGTGCCCGTGGGATAGGTGATGGCGGAACGGCAGTTCGGGCAGGTGGGGGTATCGCTCATAGCTGGGTGGGAAAGAGCCAACTGAGGGCTGGCGGCCCCGAAGGTATCCGTTCAGAAGTGGGAACAGTTGACGATGATCAACCGTGGTGACCAAGCCCTGCAAAGCATGGCCGCAATTGTTCCCTTGTGCTCTCCTAGTGTCGCAACCCGTAAGTTCCTTCACCATCTCCGCCCCTCTTTCACCTTCCTGCCGCGTTGGAACATTTCGTCATAGCGCCCGCTACGCCGTAGATGTTCCGCCTTGCATGAAGGCGAAATAGTGGCAGACCTTCAGTGAACCAACTTACGGGTTGCGACACTAGCCGCATTCTACCTTCACTTTCCGTTCCCCTTCGACCATGGACCGTCCCCTCCTCTTCGACCAGCTCGCCCGCCACGGCGAGGTGTTCCGCGCCCTGTTCACTGCGCTCAGCCCCGCCGAGATCCAGTGGAGACCCGCACCGGAGAGTTGGTGCCCCTTGGAAGTGATCTGCCACCTGCATGACGAGGAACGCGAGGACTTCCGTGCCCGGCTCCGATCCACGCTGGAGACACCCGAGGCGCCATGGCCGAAGATCGACCCGGCGGGCTGGGTGACGGAGCGCAAATACATGGAACAGGACCTCCACGCCGTGCTGGCCAAGTTCCTCCAGGAACGTGAGCGCTCCTTGAGCTGGTTGCGCGGCCTTGCCGATGCGCCATGGGACAACTGCTACCTGCATCCCAAGGTGGGACCCGTGAGCTGCGAGCTCCTGCTGACCAACTGGGTGGCGCACGACCTGCATCACCTGCGGCAAGTGATCAACCTGCGCTACGCCTACCTGAAGGCCAACACCACCGTGCCACTGGACTATGCGGGGACGTGGTGAGGAGCTCACTCCGTGCCCACGAACGACCGGATCAGGGTATTCATGGCCATGGTGCGTGTGACCATTGTGCAGAGATCCGACCGGGAATGAATGTGCATGGGCGCGAAGAATATCTTCGTCATTACCGTTCATTCAGGTGCGTTCACGGTGCATTGAACCTCTGCGCTTCAACGCAGAACGGTGAGGGCGTCCTGACTGAAGCCCAGCAGTTCATCCGTCCTTCCCTCGCGCACCTTCTGCAGCCACAGCGGGTCCATGAGCAACGCGCGGCCCACGGCCACCAGGTCGAAGTCGCCGCGATCGAAACGGCGCACCAGCTCATCCAAGGCGGTGGGTGTGGAACTGTCGCCGCGGAAGGCCGCTGTGAATTCGCCGCTGAGGCCCACGGAGCCCACGGTGATGACGGGAGCGCCGGTGAGCTTCTTCGCCCAACCCGCGAAGTTGAGGTCGCTGCCTTCGAACTCAGCCTCCCAGAAACGCCGCTGTGAGCAGTGCAGGATGTCGGCACCGGCATCGATGAGCGGCGTGAGCCAGGCCTCCATCTCTTGTGGCGTGGCGGCCAGCTTGAAATCGTAGGCCGTGGGCTTCCATTGCGAGACGCGGATCTGAACCACCATCTCCGGCCCCACCAGGCGGCGTACTTCGCGGATCACCTCGGCAGCGAAGCGGGTGCGTTCGGCGAGGGTGGCACCGCCGTATTTGTCGGTTCGGGTGTTGGTGGCGTCCCAGAAGAACTGGTCGATGAGGTAGCGGTGTGCGCCGTGCAGTTCCACCAGGTCGAAGCCGAGCTCCTTCGCGCTGCGCGCGGCCGTGCCGAAGGCGGCGATGGTGTCGGCGATGTCGCTGAGGCTCATCGCACGGCCGTTGGTCTTCTCGGCGTTCACGCGCTCTGACGGTCCTTCGAAAGGCACGGGCGGCACCCAGTTGTCACGCATCTTCACCGGCGGCATCACGCCCATGTGCCAGAGCTGCGGCCCCATTTTTCCACCAGCGGCGTGCACTTCATCGATCACGCGCTTCCACCCGGCGAGCGCGGCCTCCCCGTGGAAGTGCGGCACATCGGGATCGTTGCTGGAGGCTGGCCGGTCGATCACCGTGCCTTCGCTGAGCAGCAGCCCCACGCCCGCCTCGGCCCTGCGACGGTAGTAGGCGGCCACGTTCTCCCCCGGCACGCCGTTGGGAGAGAATGAGCGCGTCATCGGCGCCATCACAAAACGGTTCTTCAGCTCAAGGGTGCGGAGGGAGAAGGGACTGAAGAGGGTTTCGACCATGGGTACAAAGGTCGACCAGCGGGGTAGCACGCCGGACGGCCCGAGGTGATCGTCGCCTGTGCGGCCCGGGCAGAACCGACCAGATCAGCCCCTCAGCACGGATCCTACGCCCCTTCCCTATTTCTTCACCGCCCCCAACGGACTCGGCGCACAGCCTTCGCGCTGCATGCTGAACACCGCTCCAGTGATGCGCCATCCATCGGGATGTTTCACCAGGGTGAAGATGTCCAGTCCGCAATGGCTGAAGATGCCATCCACGTGGAAGTCGTACGGACACGTGACGACGGCAACACCGCGGTCCATGCGCACTTCGGCATCCCAGTAGCGTTCCAGCAGGGGCTTGGTGTCCTTGGTCAGGCCGGCGATGTAATCCACATGAGCGACCATGCGCGGAGGTGGGGCGCCTGCATCAATCCCGACGGCTGCGAAGTTGCCTTTGGCATCCAGGACGGTGGCCATGCCAGCCGTATCACGCGCGGCCATGTAACCGAACATGCGGTCGATGACGGTGAGCACCTCCTGCTCTGCGGCCGGGCGCTGTTGGGCCTGCACGGGTACAGTGAGGAGGGCGGTGAGCAAGAAAGAACACCAGGAAATGATGGAAGGGTTCATGAGCGGGCTTCGATGCATCGAATGTAGGGAGCACCGTGGTCCGATGGCCGCGAACCACAGCCGCCCCAAGGGCCGCAACCGGAATGATGCGTACGTCTGTTCACCGAATTCATCCGTGTAGATCCGTGTCGATCCGTGGTACCCCCCCCTCGAACCAAGCGACCGTAGGGCGCGCCTTGATCGCTGTCCATGTGATCCCGATGCCGTCCCCCGGCCCCACCCTACCTTTCGGCCATCATGATCCACACCGGCCGCACCCAGGAACTGACCATACTGCGCACCAGCCCCCAGGGCGTGGTGCTGGGCGATGATGACGCGCTGGAGGCCCTACTGCCCGCCAGCGAACGCCCGGCCGATGCCGCCGAGGGTAGCACCCTGCGCGTGTTCGTGTACCGCGATCGCGAGGGGCGCCTGGTGGCCAGCACCCGTACCCCCAAGGCCCAGGTGGGCGAATATGCCCAGCTGCGCGTCAACGCCATCCGTGGTGCCGGGGCGCATGTGGACATCGGCCTGGACACCGAACTGCTGGTGCCGCATGATGAGCAAAAGAAACCCCTCGAGCAGGGCCGCTGGTACGTGGTGCGCGTGGCGCTGGACGATGCCACCGACCGCCTCTACGGCAGCACCCGCCTCGAAGCCTTCTTGAACAACGAGGCGCTCACCGTGAAGCGCGGCGACACCGTGGACCTCATCGTCATCGGCCGCAGCGACCTGGGCCTTACCGTGGCCGTGAACAACACCCACCAGGGCCTGGTGCACGCCAACGAGATCTTCAAGCCCGTGTCCGTGGGCGACCGCCTCACCGGTTACGTGAAACAGGTGCGCGAGGACAACAAGCTGGATATCGTGCTTCAGCCCATCGGCTATCGGCAGTACATCGACGCACACACCGCCCTGCTCGCCAAACGCCTCGAGGCCCGCGGCTTCCTGCCCCTCTCGGACAAAAGCTCCGCCGAGGACATCTACGCGGAGTTCGGCATCAGCAAGAAGGCCTTCAAGAAGGCGCTGGGCGCGCTGTACAAGGAACGGCTTGTGCGCATCGGGGAGGACGGGATCGTTTGGGTGGGGTGAGGCGAGAACGGTTGGAGCTCTGTTTCCTGTCCAAGGACAAGGAGCGGAACGAGACCCGCTTCGTGCTCTTCCACGACCTCGCCAACGGGCAGCTGAACGGCGAGTCCCAGTTCGCGGAGAAATGGGCGAAGCTGATAACGGACCATCTGAGGCATAGGACGCACTGAGGAAGGAGCCCCGCGGAAAGGCTGCAGGGCGACTTTCATTTGCGGGTGAATGTGCTCGGTTCCTAAGTGCTGCGCTTCGAGGAGGGCCGCCAAGGAGCCTTTGTGAAACGCTGAGGGTGGGGCCTTGGGGGCTTCGCTCATCTCGATCTGCATCGCGTCCACACTGCTATCTTCCACACGCCCTGAACGGCTCATCCCATGAACCCTGTCCTGCGCAACATCCTCGCTGTCCTCATCGGCGCCATCGTTTGTATGGTATTGAACGGTCTTCTGCTGGGCGTGATGATGAAGGCCATCCCGCCGCCGTCAGGTTTCGACCCGAACGATCTGGCGAGCTACAGCGTACTGGAGGCGCGGCATTTGATGTCCCCCTTCGTGGCACATGCGGCCCCATCCTTGATCGGCGGGCTGCTGGCCGCGCTCATCGCAGCCACCCGCAAGATGACCTTCGCCTTCTTGGTCGGTGGACTTCATTTGATCGGCGGTATCGCTGCCGCCTTCCTGATCCCCGCGCCGGCATGGTTCATTGCACTGGACCTGGTGGTGGCCTACCTGCCCATGGCGTGGTTGGGCGGAACGCTGGGCACGCGTGGCACACCATCGCACTAGTGTCGCAACCCCATTGCCATCCGCGTCTTCAATGCCTGGGCACAGGGCTACAGCGAGGCCTTCATGGACACGGGGTACTACCACGCCTCCTTCGACCGCTTCCTCGCTGCGACCACGGCAGGTCCGGCAGAAGTGCTGGAGCTCGCCTGTGGCCCGGGGAACATCACGCGCTACCTGCTCGATCATCGACCCGAGCTACGGATCCTGGGCACCGACCTGGCGCCCAACATGCTGGAGCTGGCACGCAAGCATAACCCCGCCGCCACCTTCCAGCTCCTGGACGCACGCGACATCCGCAGCCTGCATCGACACTTCGACGCGATCAAGTGCGGCTTCTGCCTGCCCTACTCAGCACCCGGAGAGACCACGCCCTTGATCGGGATGCGGCGGGACTGCTGCGTCGCGGAGGTGTTCTGTCCCTGAGCACCATGGAGGACGACCCGGCGAAGAGCGGCTTCAAGGCACCGAGTTCAGGCAAGGGCGAATCAGCTTACATCCATTACTACCAGGAGGACTTCCTCACGGAGGCACTGGCGGCGACCGGCTTCACTGTCCTGGACCTGAGCCGCGCGCACTATGTCGGTCGCGATGGCCAGCCCGTGACGGACCTGATGCTCGTGGCCCAACGCTGAGGCATCAACGCACCCGCTCTGACGAGCTCTGCACCAGACCCATCGGGTAGCCGTGGCGCTCCCATCAGCCTCCGTACAGTACTGAACACTGAAGATCCATCACAATCGAAACATCTTCTATAACAAAGGTTAGGTGGCTCAACGAAGGGAACGTATTCGCGATCACAGTAGCTTTCGTTCAACAACGAACCGACCATTTCCGATGCGCATCCTGCTCCTCACCTTATTCCAAGTACTGTTGGCGATACACTGCTGTGGCCAGGGTGAAACACCCGGCCCCACCAGCGCCGGCGGAACCGAAGAGGGCGCCGTGATCCCCGACATCACACCGCAACTCCTGGCCGCACAATTGGAGCGTCCGGGGGTGCACGTCTACGATTGTAATGAGGCCGATCTCTATGCCGAGATGCACGTGCCGGGTGCGGTGCTGATCGTGTACGACCAGATCACGGCGGACCAGCTGCCGGCGGACCTCAGCGCCATGCTGGTGTTCTACTGCTACAGTCCGGAGTGCCCAGCCAGCCACACGGCGGCCCAGGCTGCGCAAGCACTCGGTTACACCAACGTGCACTACATGCTGGCCGGCATCATCGGTTGGCAGGATGCGGGCATGAGCACGGAGCCTTAGAGCTTGTTCACGATCTCTTGCGCGATGGACCTCTAGACGTGGCAATGCGGGACAGTTGAAATAAAAAAGGTTCGATTCCCATACGGAATCGTCCCCCCTGCTCGGCTATGACCTGAAGGACTACGATGTGCTCTTCAGGGAGAAACTGTCCATGCTGCTGGAGATCAGCAAGGGCGCGTAGCTGCGCTGGAAGGGCACGCACACGCCCACCATCCAGGGACGCGGCATTTACCCGTGCCCGGTGCAGCTTCCCCTGCCGGTGTGGATCGCAGTGGGCGGCACGCCCGAGAGCGTGTTGCGGGCGGCCTCCCTCGGTCTGCCCATGACCCTGGCCATCATCGGTGGCGAGCCTGCGCGTTTCCAAGCGTTCACCGACCTGTACCGACGCGCCTGGCAGCAGTCGGGCCATGCGATGGACTCCTTCCAGTTGGGGATCGGCTCACACGGTTTCATCGCCGCCACCTTCGAGGAGGCGGCCGAACTGATTTGGCCCCGCTACGCGATGATGATGGGCCGCATCGGCCAGGAACGTGGCTGGGGCTCGGTGGGCCGTCCAAAGTTCGACTTCGAGACCTTGCCCACCGGTGCGATGCTCCTGGGAGATCCGGAGACCGTGGCGAGGAAGATCATCCACGAGCACCAGCTCTTCGGTTTCACGCGCTTCAGCCTGCAGTTCAGCGTGGGAAGTGTGCCGCACGACCGCATGCTGCGCTGCATCGAACTGTATGCGACCGAGGTGGTGCCGCGTGTGCGGAAGGCCGTGAGGGCCTGATCGGAGGGCTTCCTCCGCTACCTTTCACCCATGGATGCACAGACCGCCCGCGCCATGGCCTTGGACATGCCCGGCACTGCAGAGAAGGACCACTTCGGGCGTCCCAGTTTCAGCGTGAAGAAGAAGATCTACTGCACCCTGTGGCTGGACGATGACCGCGCGGTGATGAAGCTGACCCTGGAGCAGCAGGCCACCTTGGGCGAGGAACACCCCGATGCCTTCTCACCGGTGCCGAACAAGTGGGGCAAACACGGGTGGACGAACGTGAGCATGGGCCACATCAGTGAGCGCACCTTCCGCTACGCGCTGGACCTGGCGTGGCGCAACGTGTCGCCCAAATGGTTGCTACCCACGCGCCAGATGCCGCCCAAAGGCTGAAGTTCATCTCCACGGACCGATCCTCTGTCGCCGATCATTGAGTCTCTTCGGATATACTGCAAGCACTTCACCAGCATTGGATCGATGAACGAGGTTCAGCCACCCAGGCGCCGTTGGATCAAATGGCTCGTGTTGCTCGGGATCATCATGGGGCTGCTCGCAGGGCTGCACATGTACAAGGATGAGTTGGCCTCACGTGCCCTGCACTCCGTGGCACGGGTGTCCGAACAGGCCGGGCACCGCATCACCTTCGGCGGGGTGCACGTGTCGATCCTCCATGCGCACATCCGCCTCACCGACCTGGATGTCACCTCCATGGCGGACAGCACGGTGGAGGACTCAACGGTGCGCTACACGGTGCATGCCGAGTCCATCGACCTTCGCGGCGTGGACCTGCTGGCCTTGTTCCAGCGCAAGGTCCTGCATGTAAGCCGGATCGAACTGCACGCGCCGTCGGTCGCCCATTCCTTCATCACACGCACGGCGCAACCCGCGAAGCGTGAACGACCGGCACCGGAGACCACGGTTGCCAGGGCGCCGCTGGACCTCGTGCGCGTGGACACCCTGTTGATCGTGGATGCCACGGGACGTTCACAGGACCGCGCGAGCACCCATCCCATGTTGTCCATCGCCGACCTCGACCTGTTGTTGGCGGGCATCACCGTGGAACAGGACGACAATGGCATGCCCCTGCCCAGGGTGGAGCACATCGACCTGAACCTGCAACAGGCCGAGGCCCACATCCCGCCCTACTACACCCTGGTGCTGGATTCCGTTCACATCCGGATCCCACAGGACACCGCCGTGATCTTCGGACTGCGCTTCACACCCGATGTGTCGCCAAAGGAGTATCACAAGCATGTGACGGTCCAGGTGGAATTGTACAAAGCCACGGTGGACAGCCTCATGCTCACAGGCTTTGACCTCAATGCGAAACTGGTGGGCGGTGCCACACGGGCTAAAGCGCTGCACGTGGCGGGTGTGGCGGTGGACATCCACCGGGACAAGACCGTGCCACTGCCTGAGGAGCAGAAGCTCAAACCGCTGATCGCCGATCGGGTGACGGCCTGGCGGGTGCCCATCTCCGTGGACAGCGTGCACGTCCGGCGGGGCTCAGTGCGCTACCACGAGCGCCTGCAACTGGGAGCCGACTATGGCTCGCTCGCCTTCACGGACATCAGCGGGCATGTGACAGGACTGAGCAATGAACCCGTGGACGAACCTGAGGACCTGCACCTCGTGGGCCGTGCACGCGTAGGACAGGCACAGGCCCAGTTGGACCTGCGCATGCCCATGCAACGCGATCACACGCACGTCACTACTCATCTGCTGTTGCTGAACTTCCCGGCCCGGGAGATGAACCGGATGACCGACGACCTGTTGCACGTGAACGCCACGGCAGGCGTCCTGCACCGGGTGGAAATGCACATGAAGGGCGATGAAGACCGGGCAACCGGCACCCTGGAGATGCGCTACGAGGACCTTCACCTGGAGATCGCGCCGACGGTCAAGCACGCCTGGGTCTTCAACAAAGTGGCGAACGCCGTGGTGCGCACCACCAACATGCCCGGCAACAAGAACTACCGCACAGGACGCTTCACCGTGGAGCGGCGCAAGACGAGCGGCATCTTCAACTACATCTGGATCAGCCTGCGAACGGGTATGATGGAAGTGGTGCTGCCACCGCGACTGCTCAATCAGATGAAAAAGAAGCAGAAGAAGAAGGGCTGAGCCACCATCCTACTCCAGCACCACCGGCTGTTCCTTGGGCACCTTCACGCTGT
>CAMCAZ010000042.1 GCA_945872795.1 Chryseobacterium gleum | reverse complement strand
ACCACTGACCGCGAGGCCTATCGACCGAGTGCCAAGCACCGCCCAGCCGAGAACCCATGCCCCCAAGACCTCTATGCCATTTATACCATCCTGCAGCGGAGCAACCGGGACGATCGTCCGGATAACGCCGTTGGTCTGCCGATCACTGCTTCACCGGCCGCAGCATGCGGGTGCTGCCATCGGACTCCCGCTGGTGTACCAACCAACTGCCCGGCGCCATACCTTGTCGGTCCATGGAATTGGATGTTCGCAACAGGGTCTGCGACCGCTGCCAGACCGCCGTGCAGCGCAACGACCTGGGGGAGGAGGAACTGCTGCGCGAGGTGCCGGACAGTGAGCGTTAGGCTTTGTGCCGTTGACACGGATGCCATGGATGCCACGAACGCCACACCCACCGAACGGACCATGCCCACGCTGAAGCGCACCTATCCCGTGACGGGCATGACCTGTGCGAGCTGTGTGGCCAGCGTGGAGAACACGCTCCGCAAGCAGCCGGGCGTCCAGGAGGTGTCGGTGAACCTCGCCACGAACACGGCGCAGGTGGCCTTCGATCCGCAGGCCACCGATGATGCCGCGCTGAAGGCCGCCGTGATAAGTGCGGGCTATGACCTGCTGATCACCGCCGAACAGGATGCCCTGGCGGAGGCCGAGGCACAGCAGGACAGGAACCTCCGCTCGCTGAAACGACGCCTGTTCGCCTCCGTCATGCTCAGCGTTCCGCTCGTGATCGTCGGCATGGCGTTCATGCACGCGCCGTGGTCGCCCTGGGTGCAGTGGGCCCTGAGCACGCCGGTGGTACTGATCTTCGGCCGCTCCTTCTTCATCAACGCGTGGAAGCAGGCGAAGCATCGCAGCGCGAACATGGACACGCTGGTTGCCCTGAGCACCGGCGTGGCCTACGTCTTCAGCGTCTTCAACACCACCTACCCCTCGTTCTGGACCAGCCGTGGGCTGATGCCCCACGTCTACTTCGAGGCCGCGGCGGTGGTCATCACCTTCATCCTGCTCGGCAAGTTCCTGGAGGAACGCGCCAAGGCCGGGACCAGCAGCGCCATCAAGAAACTGATGGGCCTACGCCCGAGCACCGTGCTGCGCGAAGGGAGCAACGGCCAGACCAGTGAAGTGCCCATCGCCGATGTGAACGTGGACGACATCCTGGTGGTGCGTCCCGGCGAGAGCATCGCGGTGGACGGGGAGGTGATCGGCGGCGAGAGCTACGTGGACGAGAGCATGCTCAGCGGTGAGCCGGTGCCCGTGGCGAAGCTGGCGGGCGCGCAGGTGCTGGCCGGCACCATCAACCAGAAGGGCAGCTTGCGCATGAAGGCCCGCAAGGTCGGTTCCGCCACCCTGCTGGCGCAGATCGTGCGCACCGTGCAGGACGCACAGGGCAGCAAGGCGCCGGTGCAGAAGTTGGTGGACAAGATCGCAGGCGTGTTCGTGCCTGTGGTCATCGGCATCGCGCTGCTGAGCGCCATCGTGTGGTGGATCTTCGGCGGCGAGCATGCGTTCACGCAGGGGCTGTTGGCCCTGGTCACCGTGCTGGTGATCGCCTGCCCCTGCGCTCTGGGTCTGGCCACGCCCACCGCCATCATGGCCGGCATGGGCAAGGGCGCCGAGAACGGCATCCTGATCAAGGACGCCGAAAGCCTGGAGCGCGCGCGCAACATCACCGCCATCGTGCTGGACAAGACCGGCACCATCACCGAAGGCAAGCCAGAGGTGGTGGAGGCCATGGGTCTGGAGGATGCCGCCGTCGCCGCAACGTTGTTGGCAATCGAAACACGATCGAAACACCCGTTGGCCGAGGCTGTTGTACGACACTTGAAACCTCACACCTCACACCCCACACTTCACACCTCACATTTCGAAGACCTGACCGGCAAAGGCGTGAAAGCCACCATCAATGGCACCACCTGGCTGGTGGGCAACCGCCGCCTGTTGGAGGAGAACGGTATCGCCATCGGCCCCGAGTACCGCGAACGGGAAAAGGCCTGGGAGGCGGCTGCGCACACCGTGATCTGGTTCGCCGATGCGCAGTCCGTGTGTGCCGCCATCGCCATCGCCGACCGCATCAAGCCCTCCGCTGCGGAGGCCATTGCGCGCCTGAAGGACGCCGGCATCACCGTCTACATGCAGACCGGCGACTCGCGTCGCACCGCACAGTCCGTGGCCAAGGCCGTGGGCATCGCCGATTTCCGCAGTGAAGTACTGCCCAAGGACAAGGCCGCCTTCGTCACCGGGCTGCAGCAACAAGGACATGTGGTGGCGATGGTGGGCGACGGCATCAACGACAGCGAGGCATTGGCGAAGGCCGACGTGAGCATCGCCATGGGCCACGGCAGCGACATCGCCATGGACGTGGCGCGCATGACGCTCATCAGCACCGACCTCAACACCATCCCGCGAGCCATCACGCTCTCGCGGAAGACCGTGAGCCTCATCCGCCAGAACCTCTTCTGGGCCTTCCTCTACAACGTGCTCGGCATCCCCATCGCCGCTGGCGTGCTGTACCCGATCAACGGCTTCCTGCTGGACCCCATGATCGCCGGTGCGGCCATGGCCCTGAGCAGCGTGAGCGTGGTGAGCAACAGCCTCCGCCTGAAGTGGGTGAAGCTGGATCAATGAAGCGCAGAACGGCCGTCAATGTGCCCGTGGGAGCACCCCGCCCTGAACAGGCAGGGGCCTCCCCGACAGCTGTCGGAAAGGCCCCCGGACATGGGAGGGGAGGCGCGTCCCCCGGACCCATGGCGATGATCGGTTCTGGCGTTGATCCGTTGGGTTCCGTGCCCAACACCCCCGAAGGTAGATGCGTGGTGCCCGAATGGTTCGCCTGGTTGAAAACTTGTGCGCTGGCATCGGGGAATTGGCTGCTTCGTGATCGTGAATGGCGGGAGGGATGTTCATCAGCGCGGAACGACCGCATGGCCGACGTTGTGCAGATGGACCGGTGATCATGCGATCCGAATGCGGCACGTAGGTCCGCCAATTGAGGTTGATCAGTGCAACTGCCCGGCAGGTCGATTGGATTCGCTCGACCCAAACCTCACCCCCATGCTATCGCGCATCACTCTGCTTGGTACTGCTCTTTTCGGATCACTGGTGCTGAGCGCCCAGGTGCAGATCAACCCGCAGATCGGCCTCACGCTCGGGGACGTGTCCGGGACGCAGCCGAACGGGGTCACCTCCACGGCCAGCGCAGGCTGGTTGCTGGGCGTGGATGCGCGCATCGGCGGATCGCTCTACATCCAACCGGGTCTGTTCTTCACCCGCACGGCCACGGTGTACACCTTCGAGACGGTGAACACCGACCCCAACAACCCAGGGACCACGGTGAACGCCGAGATCGAGGACGGCCTGGTGCGGACCAACTTCAAGCTGCGGGCCATGCTGGGCTACAAGCTGATCAATGATGAAGGCTTCAAACTGCGCCTGAGCGCGGGCCCCAGCTATGATGTGCTGATGAGCGTGGACAACACCGAGGACAACATCGGTGAAGGTGGCTTTTCTCATCTGGGATGAACGCTGATCTCGGTCAGGTCGGTGACCGTTCAACCCGGAAACGACAACGGAGCGCCGTAGCGCTCCGTTGCGGTCAGGATCAAGTCGATGCGTTCGGCGGATCATCCATCCCTTTTCGTGGAACCCGGTCTCCCGACCGGCTGGATCCGGCCTGTGCCGCGCCAGCACGCACGGTCCCCTTTCCCAAGGGCCATGGTACATCCGCCGTGTGCTCAGCCGATCTTGACCTCCTTGCCCTTCTTCTCGGGCAGGGTCTTCGTCTTGGGCACGGAAAGCTTCAGCACACCATCGGTGCACGTGGCCTTCACGTTGTCCCCATCGGTGTTCTCCGGCAGTTGGAAGCTGCGTTCAAACGAACGGTAGCTGAACTCCCGGCGCGTGTATCCCTTCTTCTCCTCCTCGCTCTCCTGCTTCTTTTCGGACGAGATAGTGAGCACGCCGTTCTCGACGTTCACTTTCAGGTCCTCTTTCCTGTAGCCCGGAACGGCAAGCTCCAGGTCGAAGGTCTTTGTGTTGTCCTTGATGTTCACGGCCGACAGACCTCCGTTGCGGAAGAAGGGCGTGTTGAACATGCGGGCGGGAATGTTCCATGGGTCGGCTTCCAGGAAGGTGCTGGGGAAACCAAAGCCATCGTCATCGAGCAACGATGGAAGAACGGGGGGGCGTGCAAGTAAGGTGGTCATGATGAATGGGTTTTAAGTTGAACCTGGCACGAAGCAACAATAAGGGGGGCGGGCACATCACTGATCGGTGTCAATTGGAAGTATGAATTATATCATGGACGGGCACTTGATCCTGGAACGGTGGGTAACCCGTGCACAGGGAGAACTCGATGAGCGGGTGGGGTAGGGTAAGTGATACGCTCTGACGGGTGTCAGTCCGTAGAACGGTGAAAGCTGTGCACCTTGCATGTTCAAACCCCGATCCCCATGCCCCAACTGCACGGTAAGAAGATCCTGTACATCAACATGGACGGTGTGCTGGCGGACCTCGGTCATGCCATTGCCCACGTGGATCCGGCCGTCCGTGCCCAACATGCGGAGAACCCCGACGAGATCCCCGGCATCTTCGCGGACCTGAAGCCGATGCCCGGCGCGCTGGATGCCTTCCGCAAGCTGAGCGCCGCCTACCACACCTACATCCTGAGCACGGCCCCGTGGAAGAACCCCGGTGCCTGGCAGGACAAGCTGGACTGGGTGCAGAAGCACTTGGGCGATGTGGGCTACAAGCGCCTGATCATCACCCCGGACCATCACCTGAGCAAGGGCGACTACCTGATCGATGACCAGCCGCGCAGTGAGGTGAAGTTCTTCGAGGGCACCCACATCCAGCTGGGCTCACCGCAGTACCCGGACTGGGCGGCGGTGCTGCGGAAGCTGTTGCCGTAGGGCTCGGGCATTCTGACGCGCGGAGCTTTCTCGGACCACTTTTTCGGACAATGACGCGTGGTATGTGCTCGTGCCGGAACGACGATGGGCATGGGCTGCGTATTTTGGACACGCGCTTACGCTCCGGACAGCCTTCACGATGCCTGCCCATCGCATGAAACGAGTTCTGCTGATCGCGTGCCATGTGGCGGGATCCTCGCGGACCCTGAGTACAGGACGGTGGCGGCGATCCGGCAGACAGCTGCCACCAAGCGTTCCATTGAGGCGGACGGATACGTGCATTAGCGACTGCCACGATGCAGGACCGGAAGTTCCACGAGGTGACGATAGGGGATGTACGGTAGTTTTATTCCAACGTATCGAAGGCCATGTCCCAACGTCCTGCGACCGCACTCAGCACTAGTGCTCCCCTGCGCTATGGCACCTTCGGCGCGCTCTATTTTGCACAGGGCATCCCACAAGGATTGTGGCTTTTCGCGATCCCCGCCTGGTTGGCGATGAACGATGTGGATGCAGCGCTCGTGGGCAGCTACATCGGTATCTGCACCCTGCCATGGACCTTCAAACTGCTGGTCGGTCCGCTCATGGACCGCTACAGTTTCCTGCCCATGGGCCGACGCCGGCCATGGCTGCTCAGTGCGCAGCTCGGCTTGTTGGTGATGATGCTTTTACTGGCCTTCGTGCCCGACCCGCTGAACAACATGGCCTTGTTCATGGCGGTATCCTTCGTGCTGAACTGCTTCGGTGCGGTGCAGGATGTGGCTACCGATGGCATGGCCGTGGACATCACCCCGGTGGACCAGCAGGCGCGTGCGAACGGTGTGATGTGGGGGGCGAAGGTCATCGGCATGGGCGCGACGTTGACCGTGGGAACATGGGCCATCAATATGTTCGGCTTCACTTCAGCCGTCGTGGGACTTGCGGCATCCATGGTACTGGTGCTGATCCTGCCATCGATGCTGCGCGAACGGCAGGGCGAACGTCTGTTCCCATGGTCGCACGGCGAAGCATGTCCGGAAACAGTGAACCTACAAGTGGAGACCTGGGGCGAGATCCTGCTGACCTTGAAGAGCGCGTTCTTCCTACGTAACAGCCTGATCGGTGCATTGTGCATCCTCCTTGTGGGCACCGCCAATGGCGTGAAGGATGCACTGGTGCCGGTCTTCACGATACAGCAACTGGGCTGGGACAACAGCGCCTATGCAGACCTGGTGGCCAGTGCCAACGTGATCAGTGCAGTAGCTGCGATGCTTTTGGCCGGTTGGCTCGCGGACAGGGTGGGCAAGGTCCGTATCATCAGCATCTACATCGTCGTACTCGTACTGGGCTGGACAGCGTTGGGATCCATGTGGATCGATTGGTCCACATCCGGTTTCATTCACGCGTTCGTCTACGGAGTCCAGTTCCTGGATACATTCCTGATCGTAGCGATCCTTGCCACCGCCATGAACCTCTGCTGGACACGTGTGGCGGCAACGCAGTTCACCCTGTACATGGTGTGCAACAACTTGGGCTTCGCGCTGGGTGCCATGCTGCTCGGTCCGTTGAGAGCGCAATTGAGCTGGTCGGGCATGTTCTTTTTCATCACGGCACTGCTTACGGTAGCGCTCTTGCTGTTGCAGTTGATGCGACTGCGGATCCACCGTGATTCGCTGGGGCGATTGGAGGAGTACTTCGCTGAAAAGGCCGCACGAAAAGCCTTGGAGAACAAGGGGGGGCTGCCGGTCGATCTGGGCATACCGGGGTCGGTGGGTTGAACCGTTGCTTGCTCTGTCGGAGGTGCTGGGCCGCTTAGGCTGAAACGCACGCTGCAATGAGTCGTTGTGCTGTCCGGTGTTTTTACTGAGCACTAGCTAACCGATCTGCACGAAAGGCACTTCACCCCGGCAGTGCGCGTACGAAGTTCTGTGAGCCCTCCTCCCAGATCTCCCAGATGATGCGCTTATGCAGGGCCATTGCGTCAAGGGTGACGTGCGCCCAGTTCCCGTTCACCAGACCCACCACCAGTGCGGGGCCGAAGAAGGGGCGTCGTTGCTTCCCATCGGCCAGTCGGAAGCGGACGGGATGGTCGGCATAGCGCAGATCATCACCGATCAGCACGGTATGGTGCTCGTCCAGGTCCACCGTATCGATGCGCACCGTCCCCAGCAGGTTGGCCATGGAATCAGGCTCCACCTCCACCAGCGTGATGGTGCGATGCTCGGGGTCGATGTGCAGTGCTTGCATGCGATGGTGTTCAATGGTTACGGTTAGCGCGCAGTGCCTGTCGCCAGCCGAAGGGGTCGCGTACCAGGGGCAGGGGTGTCACTCCGATGCGAAGCTGCGGCCATCCCAGCCATCGGAGCAGGTCCATGAGCGACAGGATGCGACGATCGGTGTCATTCCCACTTCGGACCGACGGCTCGCACTGACGCACGGTGATCAACGGAGAGATGCCCAGTTCGAGCAGGGGTGACAGGGCTTGTTCGGCACGCCAGACGAGCTCTTCGTTCGAGCGTTCACGTCGAAAGGCACCCGAATGGTGCTGTTGCACGGTACAGAAAGCCACCTGATCGATGGGGTTGATGCGCTCCACATGCACCCATACGTTGTGCCTCAGGCAGTCGCTGGCGTTCTCGCGCAGGTGCTGTTGGATGTGGTTGTTCTTGATGGCCATGGTGGGTCGGGGGGCTGGTGTCCCCACGTCATGAACGGGATCGCTCGCTACAATCGCGTGATGAGCGCCTGGACCTCCTCCGCGCTCAGGTTGAGCCTCGCTTGGATGCGTGCCACCAGTTCGGCCTCCTGTCCTTCCAGGAACAGCAGGTCCACATCGGTGAGCTGCGCGTAGAGGTTGCGCAGCTTGAACTTCTTGTGACCCCAGGTACCCGGGGCGATCTTCAGCCCGGAAGGACCGTTGGAGGGAGTGCCGTTGTGCATGGAACGCGCGCTCGCCGCCAGGGAGCAGATGATCAGGGGGCGATAGATGAGCAGTGGAGGTGGGGTCTTCAGCGGAAGACGATCGAATGGCCTTGGGAGATCCGGCAGCGGTATGCGGAGGGCACAAGGTAGGCCCATGGGCCGTCGATCGGTGCCCGGAACCGTGGTGGATCCCGTGAACAGCCACTGATCGTATCGTCCTGTACGGTCTGCTAAGGGCGCTGAAGGCTAGTGCGAGAGGGGCGCTCGGTGGCCTCCTGCGGGGCGGTCACGGAACAATATTCCTGACCGATCGTCGGAAGTAGCGTCATGTCGGCCTACCTTGCACTCAACAACCCGGCGCTTTTGCCGGAGAATAACCGGCCTCGTGATGAGCGAGGCCAAATACGATCAGTACATGTCAAGTGGTAAAGTGAAGTTCTTCAACACGGAGAAAGGTTTTGGTTTCATCACCCCTGATGAAGGAGGCAAGGATGTCTTCGTACACAAGACCGGCACCCGTGACGCCCTCTACGAAGGTGACACCGTGACCTTCGATGTGGAGCAGTCCCCCAAGGGTCTGAACGCAGTGAACGTGCGCAAGGCCTGAGGTCCAACCTCGACCGAGAACAACAGAGCCCTGGCGAAAGCCGGGGCTTTGTCTTTGGTACTGATCGGAGCAGAGAGGGGGCTCGACGGTCAAGGATAGCGGGACCCACTATCGGGGCGATCGCAAGGGCCCCTTGCCCTCCCAGGCCTCCACCTGCTGCACGTCACCGAGCCGGATCAGGACAGGGAAGCGCGTGTGGCGCTCCAACTGCACATCAAGTTTGCAGAAAACGCCCAGTTGCTGGTAACTGTAAGGGGAAGGCAGCGTGGTGCGGCTGAGCTGCGGAACGGTAGGGACGAGCGGGAGTAGCGGTCGGGGATCGATCGGCTGGACGGGTCGCTGTGCGGCAACAGCGGTCACGCACAGACTCATCAGGAGGATGATCGCGCTGCGCATGGTTCAGGCTTTCAGGGCTTGGATGGTATCGGCGTAGGAGATGCCGAAGTGCGTGGAGGAATGGATGCAGCGGCCCTTGTGGATCACCAACGTCTGGGGTGAGGCATGTTCCACACCGTAGCGCTCGGCGACGGCGTTGGAAAGCGACCGGTGGCGTAAAAGGTCCAGATGGTAGGTGGCGTGCCGGGCATCATCCTCGGCGGTCCAGCGGCTTTCGAGACGGTGGAGCGATGCACTGCTGATGTTGCAGCGCGTGCTGTGCTTGAAGATCAGGACCGGACCTTCATGGGAAGCGGCATCCAGCGCATCCAGTTGTGCGGGGTCGGAGAGGGGCGTCCACTGCATCAGGGTACAAAGATCGCCATGAACCGAGCGTTGCCGGTGAAGTACCCGAGGACCGGATACCTGGCATAAGAGCTATGGTCCATTGCGTAGGTTTTCGGCGACCGGTCCGAGCGCTTCGGCGGAAAGTTTCGGATCGTCGCCAGGGCCGATCAAACCCTGGTCCCCGATCGATGTCCTAGATGTTAATCTTGCGTCGCCGGAATGTGAACCCGTTCCCAACGCATGGTCCTTTCGGCAGTTCTCCCAACATCCTCCTCCATCCATGTCCGTTCATTCCCTGAAGGTCGGTACCCTGTTTGCCTTGGCGCTCTGTGGGTCTGAAGCGATAGCCCAGTTCGATGGCTACGCCTTGTACAACAACCAGAACCAGACCACGGCCTACCTGGTGGATGCGGATGGACAGATCGCCCACACCTGGTCCTGCCCGTCACCGGCCAACTATTCCATGGCCTTGCGTGACAATGGGAACATCGTGCGTGGCGCTGTTCAGACGGGCAACATCATCAACGGTGCAGCTGTTGGGGGCAAGGTTCAGGAACTGGACCCACAGGGACAGGTGGTGTGGGAGTTCGTCTACTCCACCGCCGACTACGTGACGCACCATGACATGTGCCTGATGCCGAACGGTAACGTGCTGCTCATCGCCTGGGTGCGGAAGACCCTGCCCGAACTGCAGGCCCTGGGCTACACCGGTAACACGGCCAAATTCCCCGGACGCATCATTGAGGTGCAGCAGAACGGCACCGGAGGTGAGATCGTGTGGCAGTGGGAGATGGCCGACCGGTTCATCCAATACACCGACCCTGCCAAACCGAACTACCTGCCCATCGCTGAGCACCCGGAGCGGATGAACATCAATGTCGTCACCTCCGGAGCTGGTGGTGGTCCGGGCGGGCAAACGGACTGGTTCCATGAGAACGGCATCGATTACAACCCGGACCTGGACCAGATCGCATTCAGTTCCCGCTACCTGAGCGAGATCTTCATCATCGACCACAGCACCACCACGGCGGAAGCGGCCGGCCACACCGCTGGCAATGCCGGTCGTGGTGGCGATTTCCTGTTCCGCTGGGGAAAGCCCGCGAACTATGGGGTCACCGGCGCACAGCGCATCACCGCTGCTGTGCACGATGTGGGCTGGGTGAAGCCCGGACGGCCCAGCGAAGGCTGGCTGATGTTCGTCAATAATTCCGGTGGAACGGGGAACAGCACCACCATCGATGGCATCAACCCCGAGCGCGATGGCTTCACCTACCCGTGGACGCCCGGAACCGTATGGGGGCCGGCCAACTACGAGTGGCGACACCAGTGCCTGGCCAATTCAGCTGGGCAAAGTGCCTGGGACCGCATGCCGAACGGCAACACCTTCGTGGCACTTTCCGATGCCTATATGTATGAGGTGGATGAGGCCGGTGACCTGGTATGGCAGTACAACGCCAGCCCGCAGAAGGCCTTCCGATACACCTGTGATGATGCCGGCATCAGCGCGCTGTTGGGCCCCGACCCCTGCGGCCTTGGCACGGACGTGGAAGAGCGTGCCGATAGACGGGTCGCCATCTACCCGAACCCCACCAACGGTAGCGTGCAGCTTGCCGGAATTGGCCTGACCCGTGTGCGTCGCGTGATCCTCGTGGATGCCACAGGTCGTGAGGTGATGCGGGGCGGTGCTTCGACCACCCTGGACCTGGGCGCGCAGGCGGATGGAATGTACCGGCTCGTGCTCGAGGACCTGAACGGGTCCCGCAGCCACCACACCGTCGTGCTGCAGCGCTGATCCATGCGCCTGCGCACACTGCTGATCGCGATCGTGCTTCCGCTGGGCCTGATGGCACAGGGCGGAGGGGACCTGTACGATACCGGGTCGGTGCGCGAGCTGCGGATCTATTTCGCCGAGCCCGATTGGCGCGAACGATTGAACGCGCTGTACCTCGAGGGCAATGATCGCCTGGTGGCCGACCTGTGGATCGATGGCACCCTGCTGGCCGACGTGGGCGTGCGGTTCAAGGGCTACAGTTCCTACAGTCCCGGACAGGTCAAGAACCCGTTCAACATCGAGTTGGACCATGTGGTGGATGGGCAGGACTACCAGGGCTTCAGCAAGCTGAAGCTTAGCAACGTCACATCGGACCCGTCCTTCCTGCGCGAGGTGCTGGCCTATGAAGTGGCCCGCAACTACATGCCTGCCTCCCGTGCCGGTTTCGCCAACGTGTATGTCAACGATACCCTGCAAGGGCTCTACGTCAGTGTGGAGGATGTGGGAAAGGACTTCCTGGAGCGCTCCTTCGGCAGCCGGGAGAACCCCTTCGTGAAAGGCAATCCGCCCACCGTATCGCTCACCGGAGAGAACAGCAACCTCAGCAACACGCCCGGCACTGATTCGTCGGCCTACTACCCCTTTTATGAACTGGAGAGCGAATACGGTTGGCGCGAACTGCTGGACCTGATCACCGTGTTGAACACGGAGCCCGATTCCGTGGAGCAGGTGCTGAACGTGGACCGCGTGCTGTGGATGCACGCCTTCAATTATGCGGTGATCAACTTCGACAGTTATGTGGGCTATGCCCAGAACTACTACCTCTACCGCGATGACCATGCGCGCTGGAACCCCATCCTGTGGGACCTGAACATGTCCTTTGCGAGCTTCCGGCTCAGTGATGCATCCTTGTATTGGAACGGCTTCAACATCGCGCAGGCCATCACCATGGACCCCCTGATGCACCTTAACAGCGTGTCGGTCTTTCCCCGTCCGTTGATGCGCAACCTCTTCCAGAACGCCATGTACCGCAGGATGTACCTCGCCCACCTGCGCACCATCATCAACGAGCAGTTCGCCAACGGTGCCTACAGCGACCGCGCAGTGGAACTGCAGACCCTGGTCGCGGGGCACGTGCAGGCCGATACCAACAAGTTCTTCAGCGATGCGGACTTCCTGGCCAACCTGGATGCGACCGTGGCGGGGATCACCGACTATCCGGGGATCACCCCGTTGATGGACCAGCGCAGTGCCTACCTGGCAATGTACCCCGGCTTCAGCGGCGAGCCCGTGATCGGTGAACCGATGCATGCCCCGGTGGACATCACGATGGGCGAAGAGTTGTGGATCACCGCAACGGTGAGCGGCGCTGACACGGTGTTCCTGGCCTATCGACAGGGCGATCATGAACCCTTCATCACCTTGGCGATGCTGGATGATGGTGCACATGGCGATGGTGCTGCGGGTGACGGGCTCTTCGGGGCATCGTTCATTCCGGGCAGCAACATGGTCCACTACTACCTGTATGCGGAGAACGAGGTCGCCGGTGCCTTCTCTCCCGCGCGTGCCGCACATGAGTTCCACAGCATCGTCACGCGCATCGCCCCGAACGACCTGGTGATCAACGAGCTGATGGCCAGCAACGGAGGCCAGACCCTGAACGAGGCCGGCGAGGCTGCGGACTGGATAGAGCTCTACAATCCCGGTGAGTTCACCGTGAGCACCGCCGGGCTTTACCTGTCCGACGACCTGAGCGATCCGATGAAGTGGCCGCTGCCCGCCACCACGGTCGCATCCCATGCCTACCTGATGATCTGGGCCGATGAGCGATCGGAGCTCGGTGACCATCACGCCAACTTCAAGCTCGATGCCGGCGGTGAGGCCCTGACACTGGCCTACGATGCCGATGCCGTGCTGGACCGCGTGACCTTTGGTCCACAGTACCCCATCTATTCCACAGCGCGCTACCCGAACGGCGGTGGAAGTTTCCGGGAACTGGTGCCCACTTTCGCTGCCTACAACCGGCTGACCACGGATGCGGGCCTGGACCGTGCGGTGGTGCTCTATCCCAATCCGGCCAGCACAGAACTGAACGCGGTGGTACGCCTTTCCGCACCCTTCGAACTGCAGGTCCTCCGCGCCGACGGACGTGCCGTGTCGGCCCAGGTCGAGCGCAGTACGAACGACCACGTTCGCATCGGCATCCAAGGCCTTGCCGCCGGCCATTACATACTTTCCATCACCTCGCCTGAGGGCAGTGCCCACGAACCGTTCATCATCCTCCCATGAAGAAGTCCCTGACCCTTGCCGGCCTGTGCCTCGGCGCAGCCCTCTCCGCACAGACCTTCACCACCTACACCACCTTGGACGGGCTCCCATCCGACAATGTCCGCGACCTGGCCGTGGGCCCTGACGGTGCGCTGTGGATGGCCACCCAGGCCGGTGTGGTGCGCTACAATGGCGTGGGATTCGAAACCCACAATACCACCACACATCCAGGCCTGGCCAGTGATGACGTGCAGGCCATCGGAGTGGCTGCCAATGGTGAGGTGTGGGCCGGGACCGACTTCGGTGTGAGCATGTACGACGGGGCGAGCTACGTGACCTACACCACGGCCGACGGCCTGAGCGATGACCAGGTGAAGAACATCAAGCAGGCACCGAACGGCGATGTGTGGATCGCGACCATCAACGGTGCCACACGCTACAGCGGCGGTGTGTTCACGGCCTTCGGGTCGCCGGAGATCCCCTTTGGTGGCGTGCTGCACCTGGCCTTTGCTCCCAACGGTGATGTGTGGATGAGCGGCGGTCTTTCCGGAGTGATCGTGTACGATGGAACTGCATTCAGCACCATCACCACCGCACAGGGCCTGATATCGAACCGCATCCGCGCGATCGCCTTCGATGATGCGGAGAACAAGTGGGTGGCTACAGCGGAAGGCATCTCGGTGCTCGACGCCGATGACCAGCACCTCACCGACCATGCACAGGTCTTCCTGCTGCCCCCGCCCGATGAACTGAACCCCATCACCGACGTGCTGGTGGCGGACAACGGTCTGGTCTGGGCCGGTGTGTACGTGGATTACCTCGTGACGGAAGGCGGCGTGAGCGTGTACGATGGCAGCGCCTGGCAGCAGTTCGAGACCAGCGATGGACTCGCCGGTCCCAATGTGCGCCGCCTGGTGGTGGATGGTGACGGCGACGTGTGGGTGGCCACCAGCACCGGCGTCACGGAGATCGGCAATATCAGCATCGGCATCGCGGAACGGGAAGCCTCGCAAGGTTTTGTGCTGCATCCCAATCCGGCCAACGAACAGCTGGGGATCCATGTGGCGGGTGGGGCTTTCCGGCAGGGAGTGTCCGTGTCGATCTACGACGCCGGGATGCGTCTGGTCCTCACTGCTGCGCTCATGGGTGATCGCGCCACTGTGGACGTCTCCGGCCTGGATGCCGGCGTGTATATGGCACAGGTCGCCGGTGTCGTGCAGCGCTTCGTGGTGCAGCACTGATCGGGTGACCGCGGTCGAGGTTCCAGCGTCTCGTTGGGAGTTGGGCTGAACGAACGGCAGGGTGCGTGGCGCATCGAGTATCCGCCGTACCGTTATCTTGGAATTGTGCCGGTGACGAGAATGTCGTCAATGTCCGGAGCCGTTCGTTGAACCACTAAAGCAACATGTGTAGTGAATTGGACAAGTACAGTGCTTCGGGCCACGAGGCCAACCAAGATCTCGAGGAACGACTGATCCATTTCGGGATATTGATCATCCGCGTTAGCGAAGGAATGCCCCGGTCATCCGCGGGTGTTCATCTTTCGGGACAAATGCTGCGTTCCGGTACCTCACCAGCGTTGAACTACGCCGAGGCCAAAGCCGCCGAAAGTCACAGAGACTTCACCGACAAGATCAAGGTCGTGCTGAAGGAACTCAGGGAAACCTGGGTCAATTTGCGCATGACGAGTGGTTCCGGGATCCACCCGGATAAGTCCATTGTTGCACGCGCTTTGGCGGAGAGCAACGAACTTGTGGCCATCTTCACGAAAAGTGTGAAGACAGCAGAACGCAAGAGCCCACCACGGAAGTAAAGAAAGGTGAGGTGTGAGTGGGGAGCTGTGAGGTGTGAAGTACGCACCTCACAACTCACGGCTTACACTTCACAGATCACACTTCGATCATGGATCATCAAGAGACGGAAATGGCGGTGCTCGCGGCACAATTCGTCAACAGCACGAACCGCAACGTGTTCCTCACCGGCAAGGCCGGTACCGGCAAGACCACCTTTCTGCGCAGGCTGGCGGAAAGCACCCACAAGCGTTATGTGATCCTGGCCCCCACGGGCATCGCTGCGTTGAACGCCGGCGGGGTCACCATCCACTCCCAGTTCCTGCTGCCCTTCGGTGCTTTCATTCCCGAGCAGCAGCTGCCACCCGATATCCCGGAGTACGGCACCTTTCATGATCGGGGCACCCTCACCCGCAGGCATGCCCTCAACGCCCTGCGCCGCAACGTGCTGCGCGATGTGGACCTGCTCATCATCGATGAGGTGAGCATGTTGCGCGCCGACCTGCTGGATGCCATCGACTTCCGGATGCGTTCTGTTCGCCAGCGTTGGAGCGAGCCCTTCGGTGGTGTCCAGGTGCTGATGATCGGCGACCTGTTCCAGCTGCCACCCGTGGTGAAGGATGACGAATGGAACGTGCTGCGCCGCTGGTATGGCAGCATGCACTTCTTCGAGGCCCGGGCGCTGAAGGAGAGCGGCTACGCGCACATCGAGCTGGACAAGATCTTCCGCCAGCAGGACGACCGCTTCATCCGCATCCTGAACAACCTGCGCGACAACAAGGTCACCGCGGAGGATGTCACCGAGCTCAACGCCCATTTCCGACCCACCCTGGACCCCAAGGACACCGAGGGCGTGATCACCCTGACCACGCACAACCGGACCGCCGAGGAGATCAACCACCAGGCCCTCGGGAAGCTCGAGGGTCGCGCGCATCACTTCGAAGCCACAATGGAAGGCGATTTCCCCGAGAGCATGTTCCCGGTGCTCCGCGATCTGGAACTGAAGGAGGAGGCCCAGGTCATGTTCACCCGCAACGATCCGGACAAGATGTACTTCAACGGCAAGCTGGCCAGGGTGGAGCGCATCACGGACGACGGCATCACCGTACGCATGTTGGACAACAACGTGGAGTACACGATGAAGCGGGACACGTGGGAGAACAAGCGCTATGTCGTGGACCCCGTCACCAAGGAACAGAAGGAGCAGGTCCTCGGGACCTTCGAGCAATATCCGGTGAAGCTGGCATGGGCCATCACCGTGCACAAGAGCCAGGGCCTCACCTTCGACAAGGCCATCATCGATGTGGGCCAGGCCTTCGCACCGGGGCAGGTCTACGTGGCCCTGTCGCGGCTGCGGAGCATCGAGGGGCTCATCCTGCGCACGCGCATCAACCCCGGCGTGGTGAGCACGGACCGCGATGTGATGGCCTTCAGCGAGCGACGCCATGGACAGCAACCCCTGCCCGAACAACTGAAGGACCAGCAGCAGCACTACCTGCGCGCGGTGCTCACCAGCACCTTCGATCTGGGCGATCTGCTGAAACGGGCGGAGCTCATCCGGAAGGACCACGCCGAGGTGAACGAGTTCGAGGACGAGAGCATGAAGACCGCGTTGACCCGCTTCCGCGAGAAGCTGGCGACGGAGGACGAGAACACCCGCAAGTTCCAGGGCCAATTGCTGCGGCTCCTGCACGGTGGAGAGCGGGAGGCCCTGCTGGACCGCATCGCCAAGGGCAGCGACTATTACAGCGGTCTGCTGCAGACCAACATGAAGGAACTGCTGCAGCACCTGGCCCAGGTGGAGCAGTTGAGCCGGACGAAGCAGTACAGCGAGGCGCTCCGCGAACTGGACGGCATGCTGGTGAAGAAGCTGGCCCAGTTGGCGAAAGCCTCCCACGTGGCCAGTTGCATCCTGAACGGAGAGGAGGTGCGGCGCCTGCCCGAACTGGAGAAGCGGATCGCGGCACAACGGGTATCGCTGGTGGAGCAGGTCCGTGCCTGGGCGGCTGAACATACGCCCGGGTCCACGCGCAAGACCGGTCGCGTGCGCCGGAAGCAGGAGGAGGAATGGGACGTGCCCGAGGTGCGTGTGAAGAAGAAGGGAGAGAAAGGCCCCAAGAAACTGAAGGGCGAGACCTACCTGAAGACCTACGTGCTGGTGAAAGAGGGGCGCAGCCTGGCGGACATCGCAGCGGAGCGTTCCATGTCGCTGAGCACCATCGAAGGACATGCCGCCCGTGGGATCGCGGAGGGTGTGCTGGACATCGAGGCGCTGATGCCCGGTGATGTGCTCGAGACCATCGCCGACTGGATGCGTGCACACGCTGACCAGGGGCTGAACGATGCACGGGCCAACTTCGGTGACCGCTTCACATACGGCCAGTTGCGCATGGTGCAGGCCTGGCTGCGCAAGGACGACGCCTGAGAGCGGTGTCACCTATCTTGGTACTTCACCTGCAAGCCGATGGACACCGATATGCATAGACCCGACGCCGAGGGCTTCATCCCCGGCGTGTTCAACTACTGCGACCGCCGGTGCGAGCGATGCCGCTTTGTGCGCCAATGCCGTGTAGGGGCCCTGGATGTGGATGATGTGGGCGAAGCAGAAGATGCCGTCGCCGATGAACGCCCCGAGGACCTGAAGGAGCGGCTAAGAAAGCTCATGGGCATGCCCTCGAGCGCGGAGCATGAGCAGGACGGAACGGACGATGATGACGGTGATGATGATCATGATGATCATCATGATGATGATGCCGGGGATCACATCGATTTCGACCCTGCAGATCTGGAACCCACTGCGGAGGAGCGACGCAGGGATGAGGAGATCGCCCGGCAGATCCACCAGCATCCGCTCACCAACATGGGCCTGACCTACATGGACCTCGTCGACGAATGGCTGGAGCCCCGTGAAGCAGCCTTGACGGCCCGAGGGGTCGTGCTCTATCGTCAGCACGAGCTCAGTATGGCGCTGAACCTGCGCACTCCGGATAACCTGCTGCTCGGCGCAGCGCTGGACGAGGTCCTCTGGTTCAAGCTGATGGTGCACGTGAAATGCCAGCGGGCCCTGCGGGGAAAGCTTGAAGATGGTGGTCGTTGGGAAGATCTCGGCCTTGATCCGCTCCAGAGCGATTGGAACGGAACGGCCAAGCTGTGCAAGGAGATCGTGGGGCGCTCCGCTGCTGCCTGGGAGACCGTGCTGGACCTGATGCCCGGCGAAGCGGATGCGCTGGTGCCCGTTCAGGAACTTCTCCGGCGACTGACCGAGGCGCTCGACCGGGAATTCCCGGATTCGGAGCAGTTCATCCGCCCGGGATTCGACGCGCCGCGTCAGAGCTGTGACACGTAGAGGGAGGCGCTGATGATCCAGGTGAGCAGGAAGGAGATGTAGGCCAGCCGAAGGGGCAGGTACTTGCGCCGGGCAATGTACCGGCCGTGCGCGTGGATCTCTTCCAGGATGGCCTCATGCGTATGCCGGGGGGAGCGCATCACCTGCTTCATATGCCGTTTGTAGGCAGGTAGGCCCAGTTCAATGATGTTGGAGAAATGCAGGATGTTCGGCGGTGTGTGCATCGATCCGTCATCAGGCCGCTCGCGGAAGAACAGCGGTGTCTTCGGCACGGTGGACCACGCGCTGAGGATGATGGTGGACAGGGCCCCCAGGGTGATCACCCAATAATGGGCCACAGCACCGGCGATGGTCGGGTCCGACACCTTCATCAGGGCGAACTGCAGCATGACGGCCGAAAGGGTCAGCATCAGGTTGGCCTTCAGGTCGCTCATCTGGCTCACCGCCATCAGGTTCACCCGGGTCTGGATCAGCAGGTAGTCCCGGTGATCCGCGGAATAGGGGTCCACATCCTCATAGGCCTCCGAGATCACCGGGGGGGCGGGGATCGGTTCAGTGGTCGGTCCCGGGGTCGTTGTTTCCATGCCAATGCACTGTTGCCTGCCAAGATAACGGCAACGGTGCGGCCGGGCTTCTCTAACGTACCTTCAACACGAAGCGGACCTGCTGGCTGCTCTCGTTCTGGAAGCGAGCATAGTACACACCGGCCGGCAGGTCGCCCAGCTCACAGTCCACGGTGTGGGTCCCGGCCGGCATGGGCTGGTTCACCACTGTACGCATCAGCTGACCCTGCTCATTGAACACCTGGATGAGGATCCGGCCGCCGGCACTGGTATAGCGCAGGGTGGTGCGTTCCGTGAAGGGGTTGGGATAGGCGCTCAGCAGATCATCGCCGGCCCGCTGGTTGAGGTCATGCAGGCCGGTGCCCAGGCAGCCCGATGGGTCGATGAGGCTCAGCGGTTGATAGGTGCTCAGCAGCACGCTGTCGATGTCCTCCTGCTCCAGGCAGAACCAGTCCTTGAGCACGCTGGCGTAGACCGACCGGAAGTCGTACTGCATGGCCAGGTTGGTCTGGAACGTAGCGTTTGCGGGGATCTCCGGGTTGGTGCCCAGCATGCCGGGTATCACGTTGGTGCCGAACAGGAACATCGGGAGTGCGCTGCCATGGTCGGTGCCCACCGAGGCGTTGTCCACGATGCGTCGCCCGAATTCGCTGAAAGTCATCCCCAGCACCCGGTCCTCCAGCCCCAGCATGCCGAGGTCGTCCTGGAAGGCATGCACGGCATCGCTCAGCCCTTGGAGCAGTTCGGCATGGGCGCCCTGGGTGTGGTCGTTGGCCACCACCTGTTGGGCGTGGGTATCGAATCCGCCCAGGCTCACCCAATAGATGCGGGTGCGCAGCCCCCCACAGATCAGCTGGGCGACGATCTTCAGCGCGGCCGCCAGTTCCGCTCCAGGTGCCTCGCCCGTGGGATACAACGAGCTTTGGTTGCATCCGGCCGTGGCCGCCGCCTCGATCACATCGCCGTAAAGGTCGGTCTGCCGCTGCACCTGGCGCACAAAGTCCAGCTTGCCTCCACTGCATACGGCCGCACTGGGATCGTTGTAGATGTTGCCGGCCAGGTCCAGTGGGTCCTCCGTGCTGAAGATCGCGGTGCCCATGCTCAGTCCCATGTACTGCAGGCCCGGCCCGATCGGTCCACCGATACGGATGGCCAGCGGATCGGGCATGTCCGTGTTGGGATAGCCCGCAGGATAGTTCGGGTATTCGAAATTGAGGTAACGCCCGGTCCAACCGGAACTGAGCAGTTGGTCGGGATCGGCACCGGTCTCCCAGATATCCGTGGCGCGGAAGTGGGAGAAGTTGGGCTCGGGATAGCTCACGCCCTGGACGATGGAAAGCTTGCCGTCCTCCCACAGGTCACGCATTCCACCCATGGCCGGGTGCAGCCCTGTGCCACCGAGCCCGCTCAGCGGCAGCACCGCGCCCTCCGGGATCAGTACGTTCGGTCGTTTCGTGGCCAGCACACCGTATTGGTCCAAGGGGATCACGGTGTTCAGTCCATCGTTGCCGCCGGTGAGCTGCACGATGACGAGCACCCGTTCGTCCGCAACGGAACTGCGCAGCGGTCCCAGCAGCGGACTGCCCATGCCGCGCACGGTGAGACCCCCGATGGTGGCGGCCGCGGAACTTCGGATGAAATGCCTTCTGTTCATGGGTGCCAGGGGATCAGTGGAGTTGGGTCTCTGCGGCACCGGCCATGTCCAGGAACAGCCAGAGCAGGAGGGAGGGGACCAATTGGGCCGTCATGTCCGTGGTAGTGGGGTCGTTCACATAGAGCTCATAGGCATCCGACCAGTAGAAGTCGCTCTGTTGGCCCAACAGCAGGAAGTTCGTCTTGAGTTGGTTGCGTACATCCTCCGAGATGGGCACGGCCATCAGCAGGTCGGCGGCTTCGGCCACCAAAATGTTGGGGTCCATGGGGTCGGTGAACTGGTCCACGAGCGCGATCAGGTCCACTTTGAACTCGAGGTTCCGGCTCTGCGGCTGGAAGAGGTTGTTGCCGGTGGAGAAGCCGGTGTAGATGATGCCAAGGAGCGAATTCTTGCGAGCTGGGTATGTCGCCGAATCCAACCACACCTCGTCATAGCTCGGGAATTGGTAGTAGGCCGGCCAGCCCGCCACATTGGGCGGGTTCAACAGCTCCTGGCCCGCGTAGCTGGTCAGCCAATACACATCACGCCACACCCGGTACTGGGCCTCGAACTGCTCCGGGGTGGGGAAGGGCATCTGCAGGTTGCGTAAGGCGCCGATCACCAGGTCGGCCGGGCTCATGATCATGCAGGTCCTGATCTCGGGACTGAAGAAATGCGCGCTGGTGAGCAAGGCGCGGAGCACCGTCCGTAATTGGTCCGGGGCCCCTTCGTTGGCACGGAAGATCTCGGCGAGTGGAACGATCACCTCGCTCTCCGTGGTGGCGTCGATCTCCCCATGCACGAAGAAGCGATAGATCTCCCGGCAGAGGAACAGGCTCACCTCCTCCTTGGCGTAGATCATGGCGAGCAGGGCGTTCAGCTCGGCAGGACCGCCCTCGGCACCGCTCACCCCGCTGATGACCGTATTGTCGAAGAAGGCACTGAACTGTTTGTCGCCCTGGTCGTGCTGGTTCTGTCGGAAAAAGGTGAAGGGCAGCACGATGGTGCCGTCGATGTCCTGCTCACGCACCGTCCAGCCGGTCAACACCCGCGCGGCCTCCTGTACGTCCATTTCCGTGTAGCCGCTGCCTTCCCCCAGGGTGAAAAGCTCCATCAGTTCCCGGGCATAGTTCTCATCCGGTGCCGCCGCCGTGTTCAGGTATCCGTTCAGGAATACGAGCATCGATCCGCTGATGCTCACATCGTACATCAGCTGGCGGTGGCTGCCCAGGCAGCCGTCGCGCAGCAGTTGGTCGTATTCGTAGCTCAGGCGGGGATTGAAGATGCCGAAGACCTGTGCAGGCAACTGGTTGTACCAGAACAGCACCATTTTCTCTCGGATGGACCGCCCCTGCTGGACCATCAGCCCGGTGCGCCACCACATGTAGCTCTGGATGCGTGCGGCCGTCAGATCGGTGAGCTCCTCGTCCGTGTTGCCGTAGCGCGGGGTATCCACCCAGGTGCTGCCGAAGGCCACTTGGGGGTCCAGCGCAGTGGGATCGGGGTTGTTCAACGATCCGCCGGAATACGCCTTGATCGGGGGGGCGGTGTCGTTGGTCACATCCAGCAGGGCGTTGATGACCTGGTCCAACGATTGGCCTTCGAAGAACGCCAGGTCTTCCAGCGTGGCACCGAACAGCGTGCGGCGCAGCAGATGTTTCAGCTCCTCCCGACCGAACGGCCCCGTGTAGCTCTGGATAGGCATGGAATGATCTGTTCTGTTCTGTGGTTCTGACGGTATTCCCGGTCAAAGGTTCAGTCGATCCGACTAGGTGATGTGAAGGTGGGATGAAGTTATTGAACGGACACCCGGAACCGGGCAATGGATATGAACAGCGGACAGCGTCAACAGGAAGTGCAATGTCCGGCCAGGATCGGTGTCCGACGATCATAATGACAGTTCGGTCCGGCGATCATAGGTGCTGGTCTGTCCTCCGGAACTTTGTTCACAGATCATGCGTAACACAGGCGAACGATCTCGTCCTTGACGGGACATTTGCACCATGGTGTTCTCTCACCTGTCCAGCGCCTTCCGACTGGTCGCCAAACTTGGCTTGATCTCTTTCCTGTTGCTTTCAGCTTCCGCGGAACTACAGGCCCAGCCCTTCGGTCCACCGAATGACCGCTGCGACCATGTACTTCCCAGGTCGCTGCCCATGGGCGGGTCCTTGGTGTTCACCGGCAACAATGCGGGAGCAACGAATGTGAACGACAGCGAAATCGGAACGGAGATCGCCAACAGTAACCTGGGTACGGTGTGGCACGCCTTCACCCTTACCAGCTGCTCCCGGGTCACCGTGGCCTACTGCGGAACAGCACCGGCCTTCACCAATCATTGGAACCTGCTGGTCCGCGGATGTCCGGCCCAGCAGACCCTCCCGCCCGTTGCCCTGAACGACCTGGATTGTGGTGATGGCAACCGCACCATGATCTACGACCAGCTCGAAGCGGGCACCTACTATATCCCTGTTCTGGAGGATGTATTCGCCGATGCGCAGGGCCCCTATACCATTCACGTCTCGGCATTGGTCTGCTCGGGGGGCGCACCCCCGAACGACCTCTGCGGTGCGGTGCTGCCGAAGTTGATCGGCATCGGTGCGGAGGCCACCTTTATCGGCGACAATACCGGCGCCACCTTCGTCGGCGATGGAGAGACCGGCACCCTCATCGGGAGCCTTCCCATTCCCACCGTCTGGCATGCCTTTGAACTGGAACATTGCGCCTCCGTGCTCGTGGACTATTGCGGCACCAACACCCAGCAGACCAACTACTGGAACCTGCTCGCTTCAGGTTGCCCGGCAGCAGTGACCTACAATCCGACGCAGATCCTTGATGATGAATGTGGGAACGGGATGCGTTCGCTGTTCTTCGCGTCGCTCGACCCCGGGATCTATTACCTGCCGGTGATCTACGACCCCTTCGCCGGAGCGGCAGGGCCCTATGAGATCCGGGTGCGTGTCGGTGTGTGCGCCGGAGGTGTTCCTCCCAATGATCGGTGCTCGGACGTTAGCGCGGTACCGCTGAGGTTGGGCGTGCCGCAGGTCTTTGTCGGCGATAACCGGGGCTCCACCTCGGTGGAGGATGGTTCGCCCGGTTCGCTCATCGGCGACGCCGGATTGGCAACCGTATGGCACGCGTTCACCTTGGAGCAGTGCGCCCGCATCACGGTCGATTATTGTGGAACGGTGCCGGAGTTCGGCAATTACTGGAACGTGCTGGCCACAAGCTGTCCATCGGACACCTACCTGAACCCCTTCGAGATCAGCGACACTACCTGTGCCAACGGAAGACGCACGTTGTATTATGGCAATGTCCCCCCGGGCACCTACTACCTCCCCGTACTGTTGGATGCCTTCAACGGAGCATCCGGCCGCTATGAAGTGAGCGTGCTGGCCCTGAACTGTACGGGTGAAACACCCGCCAATGATCGTTGTGCCGACATCAGCGCCGAGGTCTTGACCGCGGCCCAGCCCTTGACCTTCAACGGGAACAACACGGGAGCCACGGTGCTGGACGACGGGCTGCCCGGAAGCCTTGTCGGGAACAGCGGCCTTTCCACGGTCTGGCATGCGTTCACCATCGAGGATTGCCAGACCGTGAGCATCGCCTATTGCCGCACCGATCCCTTGTTCGGCAACTATTGGAACCTGTTGTTCCGGGATTGCCCGGCGGACGCACCGGTGTTCGTCTCGGACCTGAACGATGCACTTTGTGAGGACGGTGCCCGCACCTTGATCTACAACGATCTGGACCCCGGGACCTATTACATCCCCGTGCTGATGGACGTGTTCAATCAGGCCCGCGGACCCTATGAACTGACCGTGGTGGCATCATCGTGCGATCTCACGACCACGGTGGACGAAAGGAACATATTGGACTTGCGCGTTTATCCTGTTCCTGCGCGGGACGTGTTGCTCATCGACGGGGTATCGGAGGGTGCGTATCAGCTGGAAGTGATCGACGCGATCGGCCGCCCCGCTCTTCAGCAGGGTGGTGTGCATGGTGGAGGTGTGCTGCGTTCGCCCATCCCATCGGCCCAGGCAGGCGTCTATCTCCTTCGTATCAAGGATACGACCGGGACGCGGGTCGTACGCTTCGTCACCGAGCGCTGAACACAGGCAGAACGAGCAGAAGCTCCGGTCTACATTTGACCGTTGATCTGAACTGACCGCCATGCGACTGATCTCCTTTAATGTGAACGGTATACGGGCCTCCGTGGGGAAGGGCCTGGTGGATTCCCTGCGTGCAATGGATGCCGATATTCTTTGTTTCCAGGAGACCAAGGCCACGCCGGACCAGGTCCGCGAAGCACTGGCCGAACTGGAAGGCTACCATGTGCATGCCTACGGTGCCCAGAAGGCCGGATATAGCGGCACCGCCATCGTCTCCCGGGTGAAGCCGATGCATGTGGGCTTCGGCATCGGCATGCCCGGCCACGATGATGAGGGACGTGTCGTCACGGCGACCTTTGACGATGTGGTGGTGGTGACCGTGTACACCCCGAACAGCGGCCAGGAACTGAAACGCCTGGACTACCGGCAGGAATGGGACCGGGCATTCGCAGCGTATGTGAAGGAATTGGCGAAAGGAGGCAGACCCGTGGTCATCTGCGGTGACCTCAATGTGGCGCATCGCGATATCGACCTTGCGCGCCCCAAGGCCAACTACAACAAGAGCGCCGGATACATGCAGGAGGAGATCGATGGCCTCGATGCCCTGCTCGGTGCCGGTTTCGTGGATAGCTACAGACACCTGCACCCCGCGGAGGTGAAGTACAGTTGGTGGAGCTTCCGCGCTGGGGCCCGCGGCAAGAACATCGGCTGGCGCATCGACTACGTGCTGGTATCAAGAGGCTTCGAAAAGAAGGTGAAGGAGGCCTTCATCCTGAACGAGGTGCTGGGCAGCGATCATTGTCCTGTGGGGATCGGGTGGTGATCATTGTTCCATCCGTCATTCCGGGCTTGACCGAGGATCGCCAGAATGATAAAGCCCACCATAGCTACCACCGTCATGAAGAACCTGCTGAAGCTTGAGGAACTGGCGCAATTCCTGGCGTGCGTCATCATACTCAAATGGGTCATCAGTGTGCAGTGGTGGGTCTACCTCCTACTACTGATCGGACCTGATATCGGAATGGTCGGTTATCTGTTCAATGCGAAGGTGGGCGCTATCACCTACAACCTGTTCCATCACAAAGGCATTGCGCTGGTGGTGGTGCTGATCAGCTGGGTCTCTGGGCTCGTGGTCATGCCCTTCGCGGGCCATCTGTTCATCACCGGCATCATCCTCTATGGACACGCCAGCATGGACCGCATCTTCGGCTACGGTCTCAAGTTCGGCGACAACTTCCACCGCACGCACCTGGGCTGGATCGGCAGGGGAGAAGCGGTCGGCGCTGAGCGTGAAGCCGGCCAGGTTCAATAGCACCTATCCAACGTGTCGCTCGCCGCTGTAGAACTTGCCGCTCCCCCCATGCGCATCCTCCTCCTCGACAACCACGACAGCTTCACCTGGAACCTGCAGCACATCCTGGTGCAGCACGCGGCCGTGGATGTGGTGATGAACGATGCCATATCCGTGGACGAAGCGGCGCAGTATGACCGTATCGTGCTCTCACCGGGACCCGGCCTCCCCGGTGAAGCAGGCATCTTGATGGAACTGGTGCACAAGCTCATGCCTACACACCCCATCCTCGGCGTTTGTCTGGGTATGCAGGCCATTGTGGAGGCCTGTGGTGGCACCTTGTACAACCAGGCCCAGGTGATGCACGGCCTCGCCGTGGGCTGCACGCCCGAGGAGCCGTACGATCCGCTCTTTGCCGGTCTTGCCGTTCCTTTCGAAGTGGGCCTCTACCACAGCTGGGCTGCCGATCCGGTGACCTTCCCCAAGGACCTGCGGATCACCGCCTGGAGCGAACAGCGGGTGATCATGGCCGTGCGCCACCGCAGCCATGCCGTCTGTGGCGTGCAGTTCCACCCGGAGAGCGTCCTGACACCCTTGGGCGGGGCGATCATTGCGAACTGGTTGAAGTGATCGTACCGTTCTGACAGGGGAGGTCAGAACAGCAGGTTGCTGTCGTTGCCGTAGGGTTGCCGTTGTTCGTACTTCAGGTCCCGCAGGATGCTCGCCTTGATGTTGATGCGGAACATGAAGCTCTTGCGCTCGCCGATGGGGATGATGTTGAAGTTGAACTCCCAACAGTGGAGGTCCCAGTAGAGGTTCAGGGAGGTCGGCGTCCAATCACCAGCCACCAGGTCATATCCGCTGCTGAACCCGAACTTCCAGTGTTTCAGGATGTTCAGATCGCCGTTGAACAGCACGCTCTGGCGCTCACTATCGGTGAATTCATCGGTGGAGGTGAAGACCCGGTTGATGTCGTAGCTGTAGTTCACTCCCAGGCGCCAGGGAAGGCTGAAATTCACGCTGGCGCCCTTGCTCGGATCGCTGTCCTCCACCACCTTGCCCTTGTCCTCGCTGGCCGTATTCTGGCCGGCCTGGCCATAGCGGGGGCTCTTCAGGTCGAAGCCCAGGGCCACGTTGGTGTAGACCATGCGTGCCAGCTGGCCGTTAACGGAGCGTTGTGAGCGATCGTACCGTGTGCCGAACGCGTCGACGGCGTAGGGGTCCCACAGGCTTACCACGTTCAGGTTGAGGACATTGAAGAGTGAGGTCCGGGCTGAGATGTTGATGGGTGACCAGCGCAGGGAGTCCTTTAACACATCATAGGTGCTGTTGATGCCGAGGTAATCGATCAGCTTCAACTTCCTGTAGAGCTCCGCATCCGGGGCCGCGGTCGAATCGCGGTACACCTTGCCGTCGCGCACCTTGGCCTCGATGTTCTGGATGATGCCCAGGTTCAGTGCTCCGCTCTGTCCGCTCGGAGGTTTGCCGTAGATGCCGATATCGTAAGGGGAATAACTGCCGGGTGTGCCGTCCACGCCGAACGGCCCCTCGATCTCCGTGCTTTGGTCCGGCCTGTAGGTGAATCCGGCGCTGGGGGTGATCACGTGGCGGATGGCCTTGATGCGCTCTCCGTAGAAGGAATACATACCATAGAGCTTGCTGGTCATGGATGCGCCCGCGTTCCATTCACCCACCCTGCTGAACCCGGATAGCGTGTCCACCTCGGTGCTGTTCGTTTCCGGGTCGTACGTCTTGCTCAGCGTTTTGAAGTACCAGCGCTCGGTCACGCGGAATTCGGGGTTGATGGTCACCAGCTTGTTCTTGAAGGTGGTGCTCACCGTGGCGTTCTGGCGCACCCCATTGCGCATCTGCCGGCTCAGGTAGGACATGTTCCCCAGATAGAGCTGATCCTCCGTGGTGCTCAGGCGATTCTCCGCATTGGCCGAGTAGCTCACGGCCAGTTGATCGTACCAGCGGCTGGGTGCGGTGACCGGGCGCAGCAGCTGGATGGGAAGGATCCGGGTCAGGTTGAAGGTCACTGAGGGGATCGTGATGTCGAAAGTCCCGTTCAGCGTGTTCTGGCTGTGCCGCACGTTGGCCGTGAGGTTGTATGGCTTGCCGGGCCAGATGTGCGTCCAGCTGATGTTGCTCTGGAAGGTGTTGCTCAGGTAATCGTTGGTGCTGCTGTTGAAGTTGTTCGTGAAGTTCTGGCTCGTGCCGATGTTCACGCTGGCATTGAAGCGGTCCGTGAGGCTCGCACGCGGGTCCACATTGTGGTTCCAGCGGAAGAAGAAGTTCTGCTGTTTGCTGAAGTCGGGGAACTCCGGGTCGCCGTTCAACAAGGTGCTGTGGCTCAGGTCCACATTGCCGGTGTATCGGTAACGGCTGCGGTAGCGGCTCACTCCCCGCAGGGCCCAGCTTCCGCGGCTGTAGATGTCGCCCGTGAGCTGCAGGTCCACATGGTCATTGATCGGGAAGTAGTACCCGCCGTTCAGCAGGAAGTAGCCCAACTGCTGGTTGCTGCCCCATGTGGGGATCAGCACACCGCTGCTTCCACCTTTCTTGTTGGGGAACATGCCGAAGGGCAAGGCCAGCGGCGTGGGGATCTTGCCCACCTTCATGATCGCAGGACCAGTGATGATCTTGTTATCGGGGATCACCATCATCTTACCCACCCGGAAATGGTAGTGGGGTTGGGGCCGGTCGCAGGTGGTGAGCATGCCGAAGCGGCTGTGCACCTCGCCGTCCGCTTGCCGTTTGCTCAGCCCGGCATGCACCCAGATCTCCTGCTCCTGGGTCCGCACCTCGCGGATCATGCCCTGCTTGGTCTTGAAGTTGTAGCGGATGCTGTCCGCCTCGATGGAATGCCCATCCTGCACGAACGCCGGTTTGCCGACCACCGCACCCGTGCTGTCCGGGGCACCATGGGCCTGTGCTTCTTCGTTCTTCATGTCGAGCACGATCCTGTCGGCGGAGAGCTCCACATCCCCATACTTCACCGTGGCGGCACCAAAGAGGTACACTGTTTGCCCAGGCAGATCGTACCGCATGCTGTCCCGGGCCGAATACTTCACGGGGTTGTCCAGCTTCTGCGCCGCCGCCTCGGACAGTACACACATCAACAGGAACGTGATGAAAACTGCACCCGCATGCCCCACCGCCCCGATGGAGGGGCCGCTAGCTTCGCCCCTCGAAGGCCGGATGCGTGGCGGTGACGTCATGTTCCTGCCTTTCGCAGTGAAAAGCGGGCCGAATTTACCAACTCACCCGCCGGGAACCCTGGAACGCATGTCCGCTAGGTCAAAGTACTTCTGCATCGCCCTCGTCCTGGTGGCCTGTTGTGCCAGCACGCTCACGGCGCAGGTGGGCGTCCGTGACCCCAACCGTATCCGCACCATTGTGCTCGACGCGGGCCATGGCGGCAAGGACCCCGGCAACCTGGGAACAGGCCGGTACAAGATCACCGAGAAGCACATTTCGCTGAACGTGGCCAAGTTGGTGGGCAAGTACGTGAACGAGGCATTTCCCGAGGTGAACGTGGTCTACACACGCGAGGACGATCGGTTCATTGAATTGATGGAGCGCACCAACATCGCCAACAAGGCCAAGGCCGATGTCTTCATCAGCATCCACTGCAATGCCAATGACAACAAGGACCCGCACGGCTGCGAGACCTATGTGATGGGACTCCACAAGACCGAGGCGAACATGCGTGTGGCCCAGAAGGAGAACGAGGCGATCCTCCTGGAAGAGGGCCATGAGCTGAAATACGATGGCTACGACCCCAAGGACCCCGAGAGCATGATCGCCCTCAGTCTTCGGCAGAACATCCACCTGGACCACAGCCTGCTGCTGGCATCCCTGATCCAGAAGCAGTTCAAGGAGCGGGTGGGCAGGCCCGATCGCGGTGTGAAACAGGCCGGTTTCCTCGTGATCAGCTATACCACCATGCCCAGTGTGCTGATCGAGCTGGGCTTCCTCACCAATCCCACGGAGGAGGATTATCTGCAGACCGCGGAAGGGCAGGAGTACATGGCCAGTGCCATTTACCGCGCGTTCAAGGAGTACAAGGTCATCGTGGAGAAAGTGGATGGCCCTGTGGCGCCCCCGGGCGTGGTGGAGCCCCCTGAACAGCAGCCTTCACCGGTGGTCACCACCGCCGGTGTGCGCTTCAAGGTGCAGATCGTGACCAGCAGTAAACGGTTGGAGACCACTCCGAAGAACTTCAACGGCCTGGAAGGTGTGCAGGAGCACAAGGGCGCCGGACTGTTCAAATACACGGTGGGGGATGCAGCCTCGCTGGAGGAGGCCCGGGAAGTGCAAAAACGCTGCAAGGACAAGGGTTACGACGGTGCATTCATCGTGGCGTTCAAGGGCGAGGATCGGATCGATCTGCAGGAAGCTGTT
>CAMCAZ010000041.1 GCA_945872795.1 Chryseobacterium gleum | reverse complement strand
CGCACTGAACCCCTGGCACAGAGCGCCGACCTGGTGCAACTGCGAAACCACCCGGACCTGTTCCAACCACTGGCCTGCACCTGCGCAGCGCTGGGCCAGGACGCCGCTTTCACCGGCCTGGACAACCTGCGGGTGAAGGAGACGGACCGCATCCTCGCCATCACCGAAGTGCTGCAACGCATGGGCTGCACGGTGGAGCAGGAGGGAGGCAACTTCCAGATCTCCGGGCGCGCCAGCACCAACCCCGGTCCCTTCGATCCGCAGGGCGATCACCGCATGGCGCTGGCCCTGGCCCCGTTGTGCCTGGTGGCCGGCCCGCTCACCGTGCTGGACCCGGCCGTGGTGAACAAGAGCTACCCGGGTTTCTGGGAGGACCTGCGAAAGGCTGGTTTCGGAGTGCTGTTGCACGCGTGATCGGGATCACGATCTTCGTTCGCCCGCACGACCTCCCCCTGGACCGCTTCCGGACAGCACGGTCGAGCGGCCCACATCCTCACCGCACATGTCCTTCCCCTCCGACCTCGAGATCGCCCAGAAAGCGCACCTGAAGCCCATCGCAGACATCGCCCGCCACCTGGGCATCGATCCGGAAGTGATCGAACCCTACGGCCGCAACAAGGCCAAGCTGCCGCTGAACCTGATCGATGACGCGAAGGCGGCGAAGAGCAAGCTGATCCTGGTGACGGCGCTGAGCCCCACGCCCGCCGGTGAAGGCAAGACCACGACGAGCATCGGCCTGAACGAGGGACTGAACAAGATCGGCAAGAAGAGCATCGTGGTGCTGCGCGAACCCTCGCTCGGCCCGGTGTTCGGCATGAAGGGCGGTGCGGCCGGTGGCGGCTATGCGCAGGTGGTGCCCATGGAGGACATCAACCTGCACTTCACCGGCGATTTCGCGGCGATCGAGAAGGCGAACAACCTGCTCTCCGCGCTGATCGACAACAACCTGCAGAACCGCAAGCGCACCCTGAACATCGACCCGCGCACCATCGCATGGAAGCGCGTGATGGACATGAACGACCGCGCGTTGCGCGACATCACCATCGGGCTGGGCGGCACCGGCAACGGCATTCCCCGGCAGGACGGTTTCAACATCACACCCGCCAGCGAGGTGATGGCCATCCTGTGCCTGGCCACCGACATCGACGACCTGAAGACGCGCTTCGGCAACATCTACGTGGGCCAGCGTTTCGACCGCACGCCCGTCTACGCCCGCGACCTGAACGCGCAGGGCGCCATGGCACTGCTGCTGAAGCAGGCCATCATGCCCAACCTGGTGCAGACTTTGGAGAACAACCCGGCGATCCTGCACGGCGGTCCCTTCGCGAACATCGCGCAGGGCGTGAACAGCGTACTGGCCACCAAGATGGGCCTGAGCCTCGGTGATTATGTGGTGACGGAAGCGGGCTTCGGTGCCGACCTGGGTGCGGAGAAGTTCTTCGACATCAAGTGCCGCGCCGCCGACCTGAAGCCGAGCGCCGCGGTGATCGTGGCCACGGTGCGCGCCCTGCGCTACCACGGTGGTGCCGATGTGAAGGAGGTGAACACCGCCGCGCCCGACCGCATCAAGGCGGGCCTCGCCAACCTGGGCCGCCACATCGAGAACATCGCCAAGTTCGGCGTGCAGGCCGTGGTGGCCATCAACCAGTTCCCCACGGACACCGAGGAGGAGATCGCGATGATCAAGGCCTACTGCGCCGAGCGCGGTGCCGAAGCGGTGCTCGCCCAAGGCTTCGCGAAAGGCGGTGCCGGCATGACGGACCTGGCCCAGGCCGTGGTGCGCGTGGCCGAGGCCGGCAAGAGCAACTTCAAGCCCCTCTACGACCTGGACCTGTCCATCAAGGAGAAGATCGCCACCATCGCCCGCGAGATCTACCGCGCGGATGGGGTGGACTACAGCGCCGACGCCGAGACCGCCCTGCGCCGCATCGACAAGCTGGGCTTGAACAACGTGCCCATCTGCATGGCCAAGACACAGTACAGCTTCAGCGACGACAAGGCCCTGCGCGCCGCACCCACCGGCTTCCGCATCGCGGTCCGCGACATCGAGATCAGTGCCGGCGCCGGCTTCGTGGTGCCCATCTGCGGCGAGATCATGCGCATGCCCGGCCTGCCCGAAGTGCCCGCGGCAGAAGGCATGGACATCGATTCGAACGGGGTGATCAGTGGGCTGAGCTGAGGTCCGGGGCGTTAACCCTGTGCGGTCCGTGCATTGAGGCCCCGGGTGGTCTGCCCGCGAGACACCTGGCCGATGAACAAGGTGGTGGACCACATGCGGCCGATCTGGCCAAGGCTGCCACACCGGGTCTGTAAGGCTGCGTGGCCGATGCACGGGTAGTGGCCTTCACCACCACCATCATGGATTGCAGCGCCCAACCCTTCACATTGGGGGCGAAAGGTCCCTTACTGACAGAGGCCATGCGCAGCGCGATCAGGCAGCTCCCACTGTATGCGGCCTTTTCGATAGGGGCCGATGTGCGTGATGCCAGTGGAAGGGCATGGCTCGTGAAGACCGCCACCTTCAATTGGCACGGTCAGGTAGTTCACCGACTATTGTTGGAGCTTCGTCTTCGGGCCTTGGGTGCTGGGTGCCGTTCATCGTAACTTGGACCCTATGGCTTGCCGCTGTCGTTCCGTGTTGCGCGCGTTTCCCGTGCTCTTGGTCTTCGTCGCTCAGGCGATCAGTGCTCAGCCCGGCACCTTCATCATTTGGGTGAACGATGAGGTGGTGGGCGAGGTGACAGTGAACCGCACGACCATCGGCCCACGGACGATCTACTCGATGAACTCGCTGTCCGAGGTGGACGTGATCTGGACCCAGGTGGTGCGCACCATGATGCGGACGGAGTATGCGGGGTCACAGCTCACCGCATGCCACAGCAGTGTCCGCGTGAACGATTCGGTGCGCGACAGCAGCAGCCTGCGCACGCATCTCGGTCGGGTGCAGGGTTTCGTGCATCCACGGGAACAAGTGGTGGTGCCCTGCACCAACCCATGGAGCACGGCCCGCATGTACTACGAGGAGCCCATCGGCCAGCGCAGCATCTATGTGGAGAGCGTACTACGCGATTGCCCCTTGGTGCCCTTGGGCGGAGGCCGTTACCGGCTGACCCTGCCCAATGACAAGGTGAACGATTACGTGTACCGCCAAGGAGTGCTGCAGGAGATCCACGTGGACCGCCCCTTCTTCGATCTGATCTTCAAGCGCCTCTAGTGTCGCAACCCGTAAGTTGGTTAACTGAAGGTCTGCCACTATTTCGCCTTCATGCAAGGCGGAACATGTACGGCGTAGTAGGCGCTACGTCGAAATGTTCCAACGCGGCAGGAAGGTGAAAGAGGGGCGGAGATGGTTAAGGAACTTACGGGTTGCGACACGAGGCGTTGACAGGGCGTTGCGTCATCGCGTGCAACGGGCCAGCAGGGCCTCGTTCGCGATGAGCCCTTCCGCATCGGCGCTCCACTCCGGCTTCAATCGCAGCACGAAATACATCTGCACCTGGCCCTTGCCCTTCACCTGGATGGGTCCGCGCGGCACCGTCTCCACGTAGTCCATCACCTGCGCGTACACCGGTCCACTGATGTTCAAGTGCCCGGCCTCGCCGTTGCTTTCCATGCGGCTGGCAAGGTTCACGGTATCGCCCCAGATGTCATACGCGAACTTCTTCTGGCCCACCACCCCGGCCACCACGGGACCGCTGTGCAGGCCGATGCGAACAGGCCAGGTCTGCAGACCCTTGGCCTCGCGCTCGGCATTGCTCCGGGCCACGGCGCGCAACATGCCCAGCGCCATGAGGACTGCGTTCAACGCATGGGTGGCGCTGGGTTCGGGGATACCCGCAGCACACATGTAGGCATCGCCGATGGTCTTGATCTTCTCGATGCCATGTTCCTCACAGAGCTGGTCGAAGAGCCGGAAATAATGGTCCAGTTCCGCCACCAGGGTGTCACTGTCCATGCGGCTGCTGAAGTTCGTGAAGCCCTTGAAATCGCTGAAGAGCACGGTGCAGTGTTCGTAGCGCCGGGCATCGGCGCGGCCCTTGGTCTTGAGCTCTTCCGCAGTACTGGCGGGCAGGATGTTGAGCAGGAGGGCATCGCTACGGTCCTTCTCGGTGGACAGTTCGGCGGTGCGGCGGGCCACGGTGGCCTCCAGCCGTTCGCGATCGCGGCGCAGGTTTCGCTCACGCATGCGCACGAAACCGAAGAGCAGCAGGAAGGCCCCGGCACCACCGGCCACGCGGAAGGTGGTGGTCTCCCAGAACGGGGGGGCGATGGTGAACGCGTACGACACCGGATGTTCGTTCCAGATGCCGCTGGCGTTCCGCGCCATCACGCGGAAGGTGTAGGTGCCCGGTGGGATGTTGCTGTAGGTGACACGCTGGGTGGCGGTGATGGGCGACCAGTCCGGATCATACCCTTCGAGGAACCAGCGGTAGCGCACCTTCTCCGGATAGGCCAGCGAGATGCCGGTGAAGGCGAAGGTGAGGTGGTTCTTGTTGTACGGAAGCTCCAGGTCGGCGGGCAGTCCGTTGCGCCCCATGCCTTGGCACCAGGGTGTCCAGTCGGGACGTTCATAGAAGAGCTGCAGTTCCGTGAGGTGTACCATGGGCTCACGCGGATCGGCGACGACCTTGCGCGGATCGAAGCGCATGGCGCCGCGCACGGTGCCGAACCACAGCGTACTGTCTGCGTCGAGCAGCGCAGCATTGCGGATGCTCTCGATGCCGATGAAGCCGTCGTCCGGGCCATAGGCCGTGATGTCCAGCACCTGTTCCTGCAGCACGTCCAGCTCCAGATGATGGATGCCGCGCCGCGTGCCCAGCCAGACGTTCTCGTAGGCGTCGAGCACCACCTGTTCAATGGTGAGGCTCTGCAGCCCATCAGCAAGCCCGAACTGCTGCACCTGAGTGCCCTGCACCCGGTAGAGACCGTCCGCCGCTGTGCCCACCCACAGGCTGCCCTTGGAGTCGCGGGTCAGGGAGATGGCGGATACGGCGGGCATGATCCGGTGGGGCTGGGCCACCATCGTCCCGGCACGCAGCGGCACCACGTAGAGCCCGCTGTCCGTGGCCATCCAAAGGGTGTCCGTGGTGGGCAGCAGGGCGTGCACCGCGCGCTGCCTGCTGCCGATGAGCTGATACTTCCCGCTGCCTGGGTCGAGGTGCAGCCCACTGGCCGTGCCCACCCAGATGCGACCCTCGGCATCGCGACGGATGGCATGGATGCGGTCCGTATCGAGAACGCCCACGCTCAGCACGGGTTCGATGCGGTCGCCCTGCAGCCGGTGCATGCCATGGAGCGCGGTGCCCAGGAGCAGGTATCCTTGTTCATCTTCGGCCAGGCAGGTGACGAAGAGGGAAGGCAGGCCTTCCGCGCGGCCGTAGGTGTGCAGTTCCACGCCGTCCCACATGGCCAGCCCGCCGCCCATGGTCGCCATGTAGATCAGGCCGTCCGCCGTGCGCAGGATGCCGCTGACGATGCGCGAGGGCAGACCGTCGCGCTCGTTGAAATAGATGAAGGCATCGCTGGTGAACTTGCTCAGGCCCCCGAAGCCGGTGCCCGCCCAGATGCCACCGCTGCGGTCCTGGTGGATGCAGCGCACCAGATCGTGACCCAGCCCGTTGGCCTCGGCGATGACGGTCATCCGGGGCGTGCCGCCGTGGCGGGTGAAGTGTACGAGGCCCGCCGGAGTGCCCAGCCACAGGTCGTCCTGCGTGCCACGTATAATGGTGAGTACCACGGGGTGCGGCAGCGTCAGCGGTTGGTATCCGGTGAAGCGCTGCGCGATCGGCAGGGGATGCAGATCCTTGTCCAGTTCCAGGTAACCCTCGTTGGTGCCCACCAAAACACCCGTGCTATCGGCGTAGAGGGCAAGGACGCGGATACCGGGGAGTTCGGCGTTCACAGGCAGCATGCGCCAGCGCGATCCATCCAGCACGGCGAGGCCACTGTCCGTGGCGGCCAGCAGGCTTTGGTCGGGAAGGCGCACCAAGCTGTTCACGCGCAGGGAGCGAAGGCCCTCCGACATCGGAACGGCCTTGCCCGCCGCGGTATCCAGCCGCCAGATGCCGCCACCACGACTGGCCAGCCACAGTGAACCCGCTGGGTCGGTGAGCAGGCCGCGTACCGGGTGGACGGGCAAGGGTCGGTCGGCTTTCCACGGAGTGAAATGACCGTTCTGCCACCAGGCCACCTGTCCGTTTCGCAGGCCGGCCCACACCCGTTCGTCGGCGGTGATCAGCAGCGCGGTGACCTCCTCGCCGGGCAGTCCGTTGCGGCGGTCGAAGGCCTCGAAGCGCAGGCCCTGTCCACGGGCCGCACCCTGGTCGGTGCCCACCCACAGGAAGCCCTCATGGTCTTCACAGATGGCATTGACCGAGGCACTGGGAAGGCCCTGCTCCAGTGAGAAGTTTCGGAGGTCGTACTGCTGCGCAAGCCCTGTCCCTGCCCAACACAGTGGGGACAGCAGGACCGGGAGTGCACGGCGCCACATGGTGGGAAAGATAGCGCCCGCCCGCTAACACCGTGCCGGAACCATTTGGGATCCGCGCGATGCCGCATTAGCTTTAGGGTGCCCCAACCAAAATCCTCCATCATGAACATCACCTTCAATGAACTGCGGCGGATCAAGGACAACCTGCCTGATGGGAGCATCCAGCAGATCGCCAAGGAGCTTGACCTCAACGTGGAGACCGTGTGGAACTACTTCGGCGGCTACGGTCATTCGAACGGCAAGCCCATGGGCGTGCACCTGGAGAACGGTCCCGATGGCGGGGTCGTGGCGCTGGATGATACGCGCATCCTGGAGCGCGCCCGCGAGCTGATCGGCGAACGTGCGCATGCCTGAGGTCCTTCCGCAGCACCGCACCGCGCGGTGAAGTGAGCGGTCCGTGGGAACACGGGCCGCTTCCTTTTTCCTCCGACGAGAGCGGAAGGGGTCAGCGCTCGATCACGCGGAACTCCACCCTGCGGTTGATGGCCCGGTTGGGCTCGCCGTCGTTGGGCTTCAGCGGCTTGGTCTCGCCATAGCCCTTCCAGGTCAGGCGCTCCTTTTCCACCTTCTTCTTCAGCAGATGGTCCACCACGGCCTTGGCGCGGTCGTCGCTGAGTTTCAGGTTGTAGGTGTCGCTGCCCTGGTCATCGGTGTGGCCTTCGATCTCCACGCGCAGGAAGGGGAAGTCGGTCATGAGGTCCACCAGCTTGTCCAGTTCCTTCTCGTAGCCGGGCAGCAGGGTGGCCTTGTCGAACTCGAACTGCACATTGTCCAGGCGCACGCGGGTGCCCACGGCCGGTTCCACCTGGTGGATGTCCACGGTGGTGCTGCTCACGTGGTCGGGCACGATGGGGCGCGGGGCCGGGGGCGTGCTGGTCCTGGGCTTCGGTGTGAGCTCGGTGCCGGGCGGGGCGATGCGCACGTTCACATCGTCGATGAAGTAGTAGGCGCCGCGTTCGCCATCGGGCTGCCGTTCGTGGCTGGTGACCTCATCGCCGTAGAAGTTGCCAAGGAGCAGGAACTTCTCGGTGCCCGTGGCATCGAACACGCCGCGCACTTTGTGCCAGCCGCCTTTCACCACCTTGTCTTCGTTGGCCTGTGGCGTGAAGTAAAGGGGCAGGCAGTCGCGTGTGCTTACCGGGGTATCGGTGAAGTACATACCGATGTTGTTGCTGGCCTCATTGCTGCGTGCCGCGCGTAGTACCCAGCACTCAGCGATGTAGCGCACGCCGGCCTGCAGCGGTACGGGCAGTTCGGTCTGCACGTATTCATGCCAGTAGCTGGGCGTGTTGCCCTTGCCGTAGGTCTTGATGCCCACCATCGCGCTGCCGCTGTGCGTGCCCTGTTTGCCGCTGCTGTGCTTCTTCGGGTGGGCCCAGCACTCGGGGTCCAGCGTGGTGCTGAAGTGATCGGGCGTGGTCTGCGTGGGGGAGTTCCAGCCCCGCACGGCTGCGTTGAACTTGGCCACGTCCGTGGTCCATGCACAGTAGGTGCGCTCCACATCCTCAAAGCCCGGGTTGGGTACCAGGTTGGGCATGGTGTCGGCCTGGAGGGTGCGCGCCACCAGGCTTTGGGCCAGGAGCGACGATGGGGCCAGGGCCAGGGTGAACAGGAGAACGTGTAGCGGGCGCTGCATCATGGGAACAAAGCTATCGGGCCGAAAGCGCGACGAGGGGCAAGGACCGGGCCGGGTTTGAACAGCGCCGGGTGGATGGGTGCGCCATGCTGGGTGATGGGAGCGCAGCAGGGTCGGGGAGGTTCCCGATCGCCCGACCTTCGCACGGGCAACGCGGTGCGCTCCACGTGCGTCACGACCGTCCGCCCACACCATGACGCTCCATCGCCTGATCGATACCATCCGCGAAAGCCTGCGCAGCAGCGAGGACCAGGACTACACCACCATGGGTGTGCGCCGGGCGATCCTGCTGCTGAGCATCCCCATGGTGCTGGAGATGGCCATGGAGGCGCTCTTCGCCGTGGTCGACATCTTCTTCGTGAGCCAGCTGGATGACGTGCATGCGGTGGCCACCGTGGGGCTTACCGAGAGCATCCTCGCGCTGGTATATTCGCTGGCCTGGGGGCTGGGCATGGGCATCACGGCGGTGGTCTCACGGCGTACAGGTGAGAAGGACCGCGACGGCGCGTCGCGGTCGGCCCTGCAAGGGGTGCTGCTCGCCGTGTTCCTCGGACTGTTGATCGCCATCCCCGGCGTCTACTTCGCCACTGACATCCTGCAACTGATGGGGGCGGAACCGGAGGTGGTGGCGAAGGGATCGCCCTTTGCCCGCATCATGCTCGGTGGCAACGTGATCATCCTCCTGCTCTTCGGGATCAACGCCATCTTCCGCGGTGCGGGTGATGCGGCCATGGCGATGCGTTCACTCTGGCTCGCCAATATCATCAACATCGTGCTGGACCCGCTGCTCATCTTCGGCATCGGGCCTTTCCCGGAGATGGGAGTGACCGGTGCGGCCGTGGCCACCAACATCGGCAGGGGTGCGGGTGTGGCCTACCAGCTCTATTTCCTCTTCGGGCTCAAGGGGCGCATCAGTTTGCGCGGTATCGCGCTCCGCCTTGATGCACCCGTGATGCTGAACATCATCAAGGTGTCGGCGGGCGGCGTCGCGCAGTTCATGATCGCCAGTGCGAGCTGGGTGTTCCTGGTGCGCATCGTGTCGGCCTTCGGCAGTGCGGCGGTGGCGGGCTACACCATCGCGGTGCGCATCATCATCTTCTCCCTGTTGCCGTCGTGGGGCATGGCCAATGCGGCCAGCACGCTCGTGGGTCAGAACCTGGGCGCCAAGGAGCCGGACCGTGCGGCGCGATCGGCCTGGTTGTGCGGTCACTACAACATGCTCTTCATGGTGGGCGTGGCCATCTTCTTCTGGATCACCGCCCCCTGGCTCATGGGTTTCTTCACCACGGATCCCGTGGTGGCCGACCATGGCATCTCTGCCCTGCGCATCATCACCCTCGGCTACTTCTTCTACGGCTATGGCATGGTGCTGGCCCAGGCCTTCAACGGCGCCGGCGATACGCTCACCCCCACGTGGATGAACGTGATCTGTTTCTGGCTGGTCGAGATCCCGCTGGCCTGGTTCCTGGCTCGGGTGCTGAACTGGGGCCCGAATGGCGTATTCGCCTCGGTGGCCATCAGCGAGAGCCTGCTGGCCGTGCTGAGCATCTACCTGTTCAGGCGCGGGAAGTGGAAATTGATGCAGGTATGACGTGTCTTTCCGTGGATCGTCGATCCACCGAAATTCACTTCGGTAAAAATTCCTTCGGCCTTCCCGCCTTGTACCACTTCAGCAGGGTGTCGATCATGTGCTCCATCTTGCGGGCATCGGCCCAGGTGCCGCGGAACACCAGGTTCCCGTCCTTGTCCACCAGGTAGGCGCCGTTCGGGGCCTTGCCGTAGAGGGTGTACACAGCATCATCCAGGCCATCGATCAGCACGGGCATCTTTCCCAATTGAGCGAACTCCTTGGCGTAGGCGATCTTCTCGGTCTCGCTCTTGGGCAGGGGGTAGTGCTTGAAGGTCTTGCCGCCCCCGGGATGCAGCTCACGGCCGTAGATCACGAAGAGCTGAACGTCCTCCTTGGCATACTTCTGCACAAGGCTGCTCCAGCGTGCCATCTGCACACGTGCCGGAGGGTCGGTGATGCTGCCGAACATGAAGGCCCTGATCTTGCCGTTGTTGGCGCCGAGGTGATAGCTGCCCTCCTGCTGCGCAATGGGCAGCGTGAAATCATGGGTGCGCGGTTCCATGCCGCCGCCCTCGCTGTAGGTCCGCAGTTCACGGATGGTCTGCAGCATGAGCTTGTCGAAGTTCATGCGCCAGATGTTCACCTCCTTGCGCATCTCCTTGATCTCGTTCTTGCTGTAGGCGTTGAGGTAATAGTCCAGGTCGTCATGGAACACCAGGGTGCTGTCCGTGACATACCAGGACGGGTCCCAGTTGTTCAGCTGGGCATGGGCCGGTAATGCGGCGAACAGGAGGAGGAGGGGGAGCAGGAGGCGCATGGGCGGAACGTTGGGTAAAAGTAGTTCCCGATCTTCGGTGCATGCGATCGATCCTCGTGTGGATGGCCCTCCTGCTGGTCGGTGAGCTGCGTGCACAAGGCGACAGCGCCGCAACTTCGACCATCACCAGCTACAGCGACACGTGTCTCACCACCTGTGAGGTGATGCCTGTGTATCCAGGTGGCGAAGCGGCGTTCTATGCTTTTCTCGAGGGCAGTTTGAGGTATCCCAAGGAAGCACGCAAGGAGTGGGTCGAGGGAAAGGTCTGGGTCACCTTCGTACTGGAGAAGGACGGGTCCGTCTCCAATGTGCGCGTGGTCCGTGGTGTGCATCCCTTGTTGGATGGGGAGGCCGTAAGGGTGGTGTCTTCCATGGAAGACTGGACGCCGGGCTATCTACTGGGGAAACCTGTGCGGGTGCAGTACAACCTGCCGATCACGTTCTCGATCAATGGGACGCCCCCTAAACGCATCCTGAAACGCAGGGCTGAACTGGGCTGGTAGTGATCGGGGGCCGGAAGTGACCTTCATCACCGAGATGGGGTTGCTGGTCAACCGAAATTTGTCGCATGAAACGCTGGGTCCTCCATACACTCTTCATCGTCCTGGGCGCCGCCGCTGGTTGGGCTTATTGGAACTGGTATGGTTGCACGAACGGATGTGCCATCACTGGACAGTGGTGGACCAGCACAGCATATGGGGCGGTGATGGGCTACCTCACCTTGGGGCTCGTCCTGCCGACGAAGCAGAGGTCTCAAGGGGCCAGCGAGGCATAGGCCGCCACGGTGGCTCCGGTCCCGCTCCCCACTGGTCGGTATTCATGACGAATGTTCTGTTCTTGCGCCTTATCTGGTGCTAGTTTAAGGCTGTGGTTGAGAGGAAGGTCCTTCGATGGTCGGTATGCCGCCCCCATCGCCTTCCCTGTAACACTGGACCACAACATTTGGGCGACGCTGACCATCGATATAAAGGCCGAAGTCATGAACACTATTACCCTCCTCCAAAGAAGTCTGCTCAGCGTCGCATTGCTTCCGCTGTTGGTGAACGCTTCGGCCCCTGCCCGTGGGACCTTGCGTCTGGACGGGATCCTCGCCCTGCGGGGGTCGAACGAAGCGCAAGGCCGTGTGGTGGTCTTTCCCTTGGACGCCCCTGAATTCGTGTTGGAACATGTGGAAGGCCGTTTCACCACGGACCTGTCGCTTGACCATGCCTATCTGCTCAGCTTTGAACGGACCGGCATGGTCACCAAGCAGATCTACTTCGATACCTCCGTTCCGGTGGAGCGCCATGCTTCCACGATGGAATTCCCCTTCAAAGTGACCCTGAACCCGGAAGGCAGGGATGGCGTTTTTGCCTATGCCGGTCCGGTGGGCATCGTGCGTTACATCGCAGCGATCGATGATTTCGGATACGAGACCGACTACACGCTGAAGGCCGGCGCCCCCATGGTCGACAGGATCGTGCAGTTGATGGGACGCAGCTCCGTGGAGGCTCCGGTCCTTACACCGGTCGTTGCCTCTGCCACGACCGTAGCTCCGCGCAGCAGCGAAGAAGGGACCGATCGGTTGAACACGCGCGCTGCCACGCTTCGGAACGAAGCGCCCATGGTGAACCGCATCGTTTATGAAAAGCCTGTGCAGATCGATGCAATTGGTACTCCCGGAACTCCGGTGGAACCATCAGTTACAGCGGATCCGGTCGCCGATCTGGGCACCGTTGCGGTCGACGCCACGGAAGGTTCGCGCATTGAGGCGAACACGACCATGGAGAAGAGCAGCGGACCGCAGGTGCTTGCCGCCACGGAGGACCAGCGCATCCAGCGGGAGGAGCTCATCGTGGACCGGCAGCGGGTCACGACCGTGGTGCGGGTCATTGGGGCGAACGGTCGTGAGACCGAGTACCGCAGGGTGGCGGACGGCCGCGGATCGGTGTGGCATTTCCAGGATGGGCGGAGCATTCCGGCTTACCTGTACCACGCTGGGACCGGTCGCTGAGATCAGCCCATGAACACGAACTCCACCCATTCCTCCGGTCCCAGCCGCAGGTCGCGGAGCCTGAGCTCCACCGTCCAGTAGGCCACCGGCGCATCGCGGCGCAGTTCCACCGGTCGGTAGGGCCAGCGCTGGATCTTCAGGAAGACCGGCTCCGGCCAGGTGGCATCGTACAGCAGGCTGAAGCGCAGGGTCTGGTGGTCAACGACCAGTTTGCGGTCACGGACATCCAGCGCCGTGGTGGTGATCACCAGGGCGGCCGGATAGAGCCGCCGATGCCATCCCGCCTCTGGAGTGCGGAACAGGGCCTGGCGGAACTCAAGCCGGGGCATGGACGAACCGCTCAGTACGGCGATCGGGTTCTCGTGGTCCAAACGAACGTGCTGGAGGGCCATGGATCTACAGGCAGAGGTGGGACGAAGACCGTTGGTGAACGAGGTCTTTTGACGATCGATGATGCATGTTCATCATGCCGGTGCCCACGTGATCAGAAACGCCAGCGCAACTGTACCTTCAGGTCGCTGCGCACGTTGCCCGGTATCTCTTGCAGACCACTGCTGATCACTGTCTGGTCCCGGTAGATGAAGGCGCCGTAACGGACCCACAGGTCCACACCGCGCAGGGGTGTGAAGCGTGCCATGGCATACCAACGCACACCGCGGCCCGAATAGGGAGGGATGGCGAACACGCCGATCAATTCGTTCTCGTAGGCATAGAGGCGCGCATCGTAGCTGTCGGTCTCGAAGAGCGCGAAACGAAGGCTCAGTTCCAGGGGGCTGCTCAGCGGGCGGTGCACGAGGTCCTGGTAGATCATCACGCCATGTTCGAGCGGCGATGATCCGCGTTGGAAGTCCACGGTCTCCACCCGTGTCCGCAGGCTGACCGCATCGCTCACCTTGTAGCTCGCATTGATGCGGTAGTTGGTCTGTTGCACCCGCACCAGTGGGTCGATGCCGTCGATGTCCTCTTCGGTGTCCCGGGCACGGTCCTGGCTTCGCACGCGGGCGTAGACCTCCACCCCGCGGCTGGGTCTCCAGCTCAGTTGCGCCAGCCAGTCCGAGCCGGCGGAAGGGGCATCGGTGAGGTAGCGCAACCACGGGAAGCTGTACTGATCGAAGTAGGCGTTGAACGTCCACTGGCGGTTGGGCCTGATCTCGATGCCCGTGTACAGGCCGCGTTCGTTCCACGGGTTGGTGCCTTCGGCGAAGGCCACGCTGTAGAGGCCTTGGAAATCGCGGCCGTAGTCGCGGTAGAGAAGGCTCATGCTCACGCGCTTGTCCAGCGCGATCAAGGCGCCGGTGTTCATGGACACACCACCGTTCGCACTGCGCGCCACCTCTCCGAACCAGGTGAGATTCCGGTAGAGCAGGTTCCAGTCCGCACCCATGGTGGTGTTGCGCTGGCCTTGGAACTCGAACTGATTGTATGGCTGTGTATTCCTGGACAGCACGGCATCGAACTCCACGTGCGCCACGGTGCCACCGATGCTGAAGTTGCTCTTTCGATAGCGCAGGTGGCCGCCGATGATGCGCTCACCGACAGCGTCCTTCTTCCCCACTTCGTTCACCGTGCGGTGGAATCCATCCTCCTGGAAACTACTGAACAGTTCCTCCTGGATGGCCGTGCCCACGGTGTCGCTGCCCGAAGGAAGGGACGAGATGTTGCCATCGAGCCGCTTGTTGGAGTAGAAGCCCGTGGCCTCCCAGCGTTTGCCCAGGGAGTAGGTCGCCGCCGCACCGCGCATGAAGAGGTTCTCGTTCACGCTCGTGTAGGGCGAAAGTCCCACCGCATTGCGTTTCACGTTCATGGTGAAGCTGCCCTTCGCCGCGAAGGCCAGTCCGTTCCAGAAGGTGAGTCCCTGCCCGAACTGCGCCCCGTAGTCACCCACCGCCAAAGCCTTCAGCCGACCGATATCGCGCAGGAACAAGTGGGCGCTGTAGAAATCGAAGCCCTGCTTCTGGGAGCCTTGGAAGAACTCCTCCCCTTCATCCTTCTCCGTGGTGAAGCCGAAGCTGACGTTCTGCCGATATCGGAAGCGGTAGCGCGTGTACAAGCGATAGGGACTTCCGAGATACACCTTGTTGTTCGCCCGCAGGGAATCACGGACCATGGGGTCAGCGTAGTCGGGCAGGGGCGCGCCTTCCGGGTCGTAGTATTCCTGGCCGAAAGGGCTCGTGCGGTCCTGGAAGCCCTTGCGCTCTTCGATGTTGATGGTGCTCCGCAACGTCAGCTCATGGCTGCCTTGTTTCAGCATCTCCTTGAACGTGGCGGTACTGGCCAGTGCGTTCTCACGCACGGTGACGAATGGCCGGATCATCGCGATCGTGGCCGCGTCCCACGCGTTGATCGCCTGCAGTTCGTAGATGCTCAACAATTTGCCATTGCGGTCCAGATGCTGCAACAGGGTGCTCACCTGCAGGTCGTTCAGAAGCACCAGCGCGTTCAGCTCCTCTGCCGTGGCGTGGTTCAGGTCGATCGGGTCGTTGTAGTGGTCCACCAGCACCTCGAACAGGTTGGTGAGGTCGATGCTCTCATCATCGCCCGCCCGCTCGGCCACCGCCTCGATGCGCTGCTCGATCAGGTCCTTGGGAATGCCATCCACCTGGGCCTGCACACCAGACGCCAGCAGCAGGAGGCCGCCGAGCCAACGAAGCCTCATTTGAAGCGGTAGTTCAGGCCGATCATGGGCGTGGGCCCCAGTTGCGAACGCACGGCCATGGCCAGGTCGATGTCCAGCTGCTTCAGGCGGACCCCCGCGCCGAAGTGGGCCTGCACCGGGCCTGTGCTGATGCCGGTGCGCAGGAAGAGCACCTTGTTCGGCGCGTACTCCACCCCGATGCGGAAGCGCTCGGGCATGTCAATGTCCTTCTCGGCCTCCACCGTCATCAGCAGCTTGGTGCTGAAGGTATAGCCCAGGCCCACGCGCAGCAGGGTGGGGACTCGTTCCTCCACCACCACCGTACCTTCACTGGTGCTGCCCAACACGGACCGCGTGGGGTTGTAGAGGTGAGCGCCGATCCACAGTTCCTCCGTCAACCGTGCCTGCACACCCAGTTCGGCGGTGAAGGCCGCGGTGCTGCCATAGTTGTCGCCCAACTGAACGCCCAGATAGTTGAGCTGGATGCCGGCGCGCAGACCTTCGCTTAGCTTCATGGCGTAGCCGAGACCAGCGCGCGTCTCCTGATAGAGTGAATAGCCGTAGCGGTCGGCACTGATGGCGAAGGCACCCTTGCCCACGGGCAGGACGAAGGCGAGGCCCTGTTGCGCCAGCTCGTTGCTCAGGAAATGCTGCTGGTAGAACAGCCCGGCCGTGGGCTTCTCCAGTCCGGCGGTCCCCGCCGGGTTCAGGCGTACGCTCCACACATCGGTGAGGGTGAGTCCCGAATAGCCCATGCCCGCCGATCGGGCACCAAGGGGTAAGGGGTCCCCGCCGGCCAGGACAGGAAGTGCTGTCCCCAACAAGATCAACATCAGCAGTTCGCGCATCGCTCCGAAAGTAGTGCTTCCTTGTTACCGGTGTGCGTAAGCGCGCCGGACCGGTCCCCGCAACGATCGTTAACTTTGCCGCCGCGCATGGGGCCCATGTCCCCGTGGCGTTCAGCCCCTGATGACACGCGTTCGTTTGCATGACCTGGAATTCGAGCCGTTCTTCTCAGAGGCAGAGGTGCTCGAGGCCGTGGACCGGGTGGCCAAGGAGCTGCGCGCCAAATACCAGGACAAGCGCCCGCTCTTCATCGGAGTGCTGAACGGTGCCTTCTACTTCGCCACCGAGCTGCTGAAACGCCTCGATTTCGACTGTGAGATCACCTTCGTGAAGGTGGCCAGCTACCACGGGACCAGCAGCACGGGCAAGGTCACCGACCTCATTGGTTTCAACGAGCGCATCGAGGGTCGCCATGTGGTGGTGGTGGAGGATATCGTCGATACCGGCGGCACCATCGTGCACATCATGAACCTGCTGCGCGACCGGCACCCTGCCAGCATCAGTGTGGCCTCGCTGCTCTTCAAGCCGGAGGCCTACAAACAGAACATCCCCATCGAGCACGTGGCGATCACCATCCCCAATGTGTTCGTTGTGGGCTCGGGCCTGGACCACGACGGCCTGGGCCGCAACCTTCGAGGCATTTACCGGATCACATCGAACGGATAATGAGCAAACTGAACATCGTACTCTTCGGCCCTCCGGGGGCCGGCAAAGGAACCCAGAGCACCTTCCTCATCGAGCATTTCGGACTCGTGCACCTGAGCACCGGCGACCTGTTGCGTGCCGAGATCAAGGCCGAGACCGAACTGGGCCTGCAGGCCCAGGACCTGATGGACAAGGGAGATCTCGTGGGCGATGCCATCGTCATCGGCATGATCCGCAACAAGATGGAGGCCCACCTCGATGCCAAGGGCTTCATCTTCGACGGCTTTCCCCGCACCCAGGCGCAGGCCGAGGCATTGGACGGCATGCTCTCCGCCAAGAACGAGCCCATCGTGGCCATGCTGGCGCTGGAGGTGCCCGAGGAGGAACTGGTGAAACGCCTCCTGGGCCGTGGCGAGACCAGCGGCCGCAGCGACGACCGCGATGAGGCCGTCATCCGCAACCGGATCCGCGAATACGAGACGAAGACCGCCCCGCTGAAGGAATTCTACAGCGCCCAAGGCAAGTACAAGGCCATCAATGGCGTGGGCAGCCTGCAGGAGATCACCCAGCGGCTGGTGAGCGCGATCGGCTGAGCAGACTTGCGTTCGGATCGGAGCATGGGCCAGGTCTGCTGAGCGGTCATCCGCCTAAGTGCCTTCCTTCATGTCCTACCTTCGCGGTTCGACGATGGTGCTGGCTGGATCTTCCTGATCCGCATCGAATGGTTCAGGAGTATTCAGTAAGCCGAACTACAGTCCTCACAATGTCATTGGGCACATGGCCATTCCGGCAGATGACCGCATGCCCCCCATCAATGAACTTCATCGACCACATCCGAATCCAGTGCCGCTCCGGGAAAGGGGGGAAGGGCAGCAGCCACCTCCGCCGGGAGAAGTACATGCCCAAAGGCGGTCCCGATGGTGGTGACGGTGGCCGCGGTGGCCACATCATCCTGCGGGGCAATGTCCAGCTGTGGACCCTGCTGCACCTGCGCTACACCAAGCACGTGATCGCCGAGGACGGCGAGGTAGGCAGCAGCAACCAGAGCTCGGGCAGGATGGGCAGCGACAAGGTGATCGAAGTACCGCTGGGCACCATCGTGAAGGACGATGAGACCGGCGAGGTGCTGTGCGAGGTGACCAAGGACGGAGAGGAGCACGTGCTCTTTCCCGGTGGGCGGGGAGGGCAGGGTAACCAGCACTTCAAGTCGGCCACCTTCCAGACACCCCGTTTTGCGCAGCCCGGTGAGCCCGGTGTGGAGAAGTGGGTGAAGATGGAACTGAAGGTGCTCGCCGACGTGGGCCTGGTGGGTTTCCCGAACGCTGGCAAGAGCACCCTGCTCAGCGTGATCACGGCCGCCAAACCGAAGATCGCCGACTACGCCTTCACCACCCTGGCACCGAACCTGGGCATCGTGCCTTACCGCGATCACATGAGCTTCGTGATGGCCGACATCCCCGGCATCATCGAAGGGGCATCCGAGGGGAAGGGCCTCGGCCTGCGCTTCCTGCGCCACATCGAGCGCAACAGCGTGCTGCTGTTCATGGTGCCTGCGGACAGCACCGACATCAAGCACGACTACGAGGTGCTGCTCAACGAACTGAAGGAGTATTCCCCCGAACTGCTGGACAAGCAGCGCATCCTGGCCATCACCAAGTGCGACATGCTGGATGCCGAGATGATGGCCCAGATGAAGAAGGAGCTGCCCAAGCGGGTGGACCACGTGATGATCTCCAGCGTGGCGCGCTTCGGCCTCGATGAGCTGAAGGACAAGCTCTGGAAGAAACTGCACGGGACCTTCCCGGCCGATCACGTGGAATGAGCCTGGTGGAACGCCTCGACGCCCTGGACCGAGAGGCCTTCCTGGCCCTGAACGGCCTGCACGCCCCCTGGCTCGATGACCTCATGTGGCACGTCAGCGATCTGGCGCTCTGGATCCCCCTCTACGTGCTGTTCCTCGTCCTGCTGCAGCGCCGCTGGGGCTGGAGGGGGCTGGCCGTGGCCGTGCCGGTCATCGCCCTGCTCATCCTGGGAACGGACACGGGGTCCGTGGTGCTCTTCAAGAACACCGTGCAACGCCTGCGCCCAAGCCATGTGGCCGAACTGCAGGGACAGATCCACCTCCTGCTCTCTCCGGACGGGGGCGTGTACCGCGGAGGTCAGTTCGGTTTCGTGTCCTCCCACGCCAGCAACCACTTCGGCATCGCCGCGTTCATGATGGGGGTCCTCGCCGGACGTCCCCGCTGGGCGGCGCCCCTGCTGCTGCTCTGGGCGGCCCTCATAGCCTACAGCCGCATCTATCTCGGCGTGCACTACCCCGGTGATGTGCTGGTGGGCGGGGCGTACGGCTTCACATTGGGCTTGATCGCTTTTGCCATCTTTCGCCGCGTGAACGCACACTTCGCAACTCCACGACCATGAACATCTGGCTGGCGATCTTCCTGGGTGGCGGTCTCGGCAGCCTGGCGCGCTTCGGCCTGTCCAGGCTGGTGCTGGCCTTTGACCTGCGCGGTGCGTTCCCCATTGCCACACTGGCCAGCAACCTGATCGCCACGGCACTGCTCGCCTGGTTCATGCTGCGGATGCAGGAACAGTTGCAGGACCGCGACGCGCTCAAGGCCTTCCTGGCCATCGGCCTCTGTGGTGGGTTCAGCACCTTCAGCACCTTCAGTTATGAGAACTTCCTGCTGCTGCGGGAACAACAGTTCGGTTTTGCCATCGCGAACATCCTGGTCAGCGTGATCGCCTGCACTGCGGTGTTCTACCTCATCGCCCGGAACGCATGAACGCATCCCTTCAATGCCCGCACAACGGTCCTCGTTGTGGGGGCGCCATTGCCTTTTTCGCCGCGCTCCTCTCCGCCTTGTGTCCAGCGATGCTGCCCGCCCAAGCGCCCACCTGGCAGGCCCCGCCGAAGCTGGTGGTGGGCATCGTGGTGGACCAGATGCGGACCGATTACCTCTACCGCTACTGGGATAATTTCGGTGAGGGAGGCTTCAGGCGCATGGTACGTGAAGGGGCCTTCCTGCGGGATGCGCACTTCGATTATGCCCCGACCTATACCGCACCCGGTCATGCCAGCATCTACACCGGTACCACACCTGCATTCCATGGCATCGTGGGGAACGATCTGTTCTACAGAAAGCTGGGACGCGACCGCTATTGCGCCGAGGACACCACCATGCAAAGCGTGGGTATGGCGGGGGCGGTAGGGCAGAGGTCGCCGGTGAACCTGTTGGCCACGACCCTGGCCGACGAATTGGAACGCAGAACGGAGCGACGGTCGCGCACCATCGGCATCTCCCTCAAGGACCGCAGTGCCATTTTTCCGATCGGACGGACAGGGGATGCCGCTTACTGGTTCGGTGGTGGCCCCGATGGCGCTTTCGTGACCAGCACGTGGTATACCAAGGTGCTTCCCGAATGGCTGCAGCGGTTCAATGCGGACCGTCCGGCTGTGCGGTACCTTCAGAACACGTGGGACCTGCTGCTTCCCAAAGAGCGCTACCATGAGGTCCTGCCTGATGATAATCCGTACGAGATACCATTGACCGGCGCTTCAACGGCCACACTGCCGTTGGACCTCAAGGCCTTGTACACCAGCTCAGGCACTACGGGGATCATCACATACACCCCCTGGGGTAACACCCTGACGACCGATGTGGCCCTGGCCGCCCTGGAGGGGGAGGGCTTGGGGACCGATGCCATCACCGATCTGCTTGCTGTAAGCTACTCATCGCCGGACATCCTGGGGCACCGCGTGGGGCCGCGTGCACTGGAACTGGAGGACATGTATGTGCGCCTTGACCGGGAGGTCGAACGGCTTTTAAAGGCGTTGGACGAACGCGTGGGCAAGGACCGTTACGTCGTGTTCCTTACTGCCGATCATGGTGGCGTGGATGTGCCGGCCTATCTGAAGGACCTCAGGGGGAGTGCCGGATATGTGGATCAGGGCGCCTTGCGCGTGGATCTGGAACAGCACCTGCAAAAGCGCTTCGGTGCGGGGCCATGGGTGAGCGGTATCCTGAATGAACAGATCTACCTCAACGACACGCTCATCACGGCCCGGAAGCTGGATGTAGCCACCGTCCAACGCGCAGCGGCAGGTCATCTGGTGCATCACCCGGATATCGCGCATGCCTACACGGCTGCCGACCTTCTATGGAACAACTACACCAGCGGATCCGCTCAGGCCTTGCAGCGCGGGTTCATGGTCCAACGCTCAGGGGATGTGGCTTTTGTGATGCGACCAGGACACTTCGAGCTTTATGGCAATGCCATAGGGAAGGGTACCACCCATGGTTCCCCATGGAACTACGATACCCATGTGCCCATCCTGTTCTTCGGCCAGGGTGTGGCCCAGGGGGAAGTGTTGCGCCGTATATCCATCACGGATATCGCGCCCACCATCGCCATGCTGGTGGGGATGACCATGCCTGACGCGAGCAGCGGGGAGGTGGTCCCGGAGGTCATCCGGCCCTGAACTTTTCCACAGTGATCGTGGAGATACTGTTCCCCGGGGCTGTCGGCCACCCCCACCGCGGCCATTAGCTTTCGCCATGCTCAATTGGGAGAAGCCAGCGTTCAGTAGTCCGTTCGAGCTGTGGAAGGAGGAAGGCGTGCTCTTTCTCGTGCTGGCCAGCGGCGCCACCATGCAGGTGCGCGACATGAAGGAGGTCATTCGCCTGATCGCCGCGCTGGACCCCTCGGCCCGCTCCCCCGTCCTGCTGGAGTACCCCGAGGGTGTGACCGTGGAGCCCATGGCCCGCAACCTCCTGCGCCGCGTCTGTGGTGCCCAGGGACATCCCGTGGCCTTCTTCACCATCGACCCGCACAGCCGTCGGCAGGGTGAACTGTTCAAGCAGATCCAACGGCCGGCGTTCCCCTTCCGCGTGTTCGAGCGGCGCGAGCAGGCCTACAACTGGGCCCGCGAACGGCTCCAACTGAAGGAACTGCTCAGTGACCGGGACATCCCCTGTTGATAAGCACGTGGGAACTTCACCCCGCTGACCAGGTGTTCACACACGCTGGCGGGGATAAGTTCACCGTCTGAATGCTGCGCCTTGGTCCATCATCCCTGCGGGCACTGGCCATGCTATGGTGCAGTGGCGGCCTCATGCTGCACCTTTCCGGCCAGGACAAGGTGTTGTTCGAGGGTTCCAGCGAAGGGGCCGAAGTGGTGGTGAACGGTGCGCTGGAAGGCACCGAGCCGGTGCTGCAGGCCATCTGGCGCGGGGTGCCCGGTGGTAACGCGGTGTTCCAAGTGCAGCACACCATGGCACCCGATCAGGAGCTGGGCCCGAAGGTCGACCGACTGGTGGAGGCCGGCATCGGGGCCTACCTCGATTCCCGGATCCATTTCGCCCATGATGGCGTGAAGGCCGAACTCCCCGCTGAACAGATGGCGCGGGAGATCGATGCCATGATCAGCTCGGCGGCGACCGCCTATGGGGTCAAGGATGTGGTGGTGGGACTGTCACACCCCACACGCGTCCAGCTGGACCGCCTGACGAGGATCGATTGGACCATGGCCGCACAAGCCGTCAACGGTGCCGGTGAGCAGGATAAATACCTCGCCATCTACTATTTCGTGCGTTCACAGCGCGATGAGCTGGAGCGCCAGTTGCGTGCCGACCTCCTGCCTCTGTCCACGGTCCCGCTGGTGCAGGTGGAGGCCGCTTCACCCGGCACCACCGTCAAGGTCAACTCCACCTGCGGCACGGTGTTCGACCAGGACAACTACCTCTGCGCGCTGGACCTGCAATTGGCCGACACCGAGGGCGGGGGTATCGATCCGGGTCTGGGGAATGCCATCATGGCCTCCATCGCAGATCGCGCCAGGGAGGCCGAACGCGCGGCTGCGATGCCGAACGTGCGCAAGCGCGACCGCTGGCTGAAGGAGGAGCTCGATGCCATCAATCAGCGCATCGACCGCATGGACCAGCGCAAGGAACTGTGGGAGATGCGCGACCGGATGGAGGACATCGAGGACCGCCTGGCCGGACTGGAGATCGAGGTGGCCGAGGTGGCGACCCGGCGGACCGATGGGCCCGACAATCCCATGGCCAACCTGAGCGACCTCACCGGCCGGAATATCACCATCCGCTTCGAACGCAACAGCACCGGTCTTGAACCCGACCAGCGCGTGTTGCTCAATGAGGTCTTCGAACAGCTGGCACGCTCCGCCAGCGAGAAGGTGCTCATCACCGGCTTCACGGACCGCAGTGGCGACCCTGCGGTGAACCTGCGCCTCAGCGAGCAACGCGCCAAGGCGGTGCGCAACTACCTGCTCCAGCGCGGTATCGGAGCCGACCGGCTGTTGGTGAACTACTACGGCGATAGCCGCAGCGTGGCCCGTGATCCCGGCGAGCGGCGCGTGGAGATCGAGTGGATCCGGTGATCGCCGGCGCCGAGCGACATCGTTGAACGGCCTTTCCTGAACCGTCGGAGTATTCGCCATGGGGTTTAACCAAATGGTTAATATTGCACTGCCATTCCATCCCATGGTCGAAGAAGCCACCACCGAACATCGCATCCTGGAGGCCGCGCGCAAGGTCTTTACCCGCAAGGGAATGGCCGGGGCCCGCATGCAGGAGGTGGCCGATGAGGCAGGCATCAACAAGGCGCTGCTGCACTACTACTTCCGCAGCAAGCAGCAGTTGTTCGAGGGGGTGTTCAAAGGCAGTGCCCAGCGCCAGTTGGGCTGTGTGTGGAAAACGCTGGAGGAGGCCGATTCGCTCTTCCCGGCCATCGAACGCTTCGTGTCCACCTACCTGGAACGCATGCTCGACGAGCCGCTGATGCCCCAGTTCATCATCAGCGAACTGAACCGGGATCCGAACGGTTTGCTGGAGATGATCGATCGCGGACAGGGCGGACGTTCCCGTTTCCTGCACCTGGTGGAGGAGGCGCTGAAGCGTGGCGAGATCATCGACATTGACCCCCGTGAGCTGCTGGTGAACATGATGGCCCTGTGCGCCCATCCCTTCATCGCTCGACCGATGCTCGCACACATCCATGGCATGAACGACGAAGCCTTCCGCCGCATGATCCTCAAGCGCCGCAGGACCGTCCCCGAATTCATCATCCGCTCCATCCGCAACTGACGTCCGCATGCTCCAGCGAAGGCTCACCATCATCCTCGGTCTCCTGTTCATCGTGGGGGGCATCGGCACCTGCCGGAAACTGTCCTCCAGCAAGGCCTCACCACCGCGGAACGAAGCGGTGGCCAGTGCGCGTGCCGTGCGGGTGATCACGGCCCAGAACGGCCCGGTGCGACTGAGCATCCCGATCACCGGCAGGCTGCGGGCCACCGACCGGATGCTCATCAACGCCGAAGTGGGCGGCACCCTTCAACGCACGGGTAGGACCTTCCGCGAAGGCTTCACCTTCCGCCAAGGCGAAGTGCTCTTCCGCATCGACAACAGCGAGGTGCGCGCCCAGCTCAACGCGCAGCAGAGCGCCTTCCTGCGCACATTGGTGCAGCTGCTCCCTGACCTGCGCATCGATCTGCCGGACGCGGCGCCGAAGTGGGACGCCTACCTGAAGAGCGTGCCCGTGGAGGGACAGCTGCCCGACCTGCCGACGCTGGCCTCCGAGCAGGAGCGCAACTACCTCGCCGGGCGCGGCGTGCTGGACCAGTACTACGGTATCCGCGCGGTCTACGAGCGACTGGCCAAGTACGTGATCACCGCGCCCTTTGATGGTGTGGTGGTGAGCGCGGCCGTGGAACCCGGCACCATCGTGACACCGGGCACCCGCTTGGGCGAGTTCATCGCACCAGGGACACTGGAACTGGAGACGGCCATCGGTGCCGGTGAGCTCTCCCTGGTGAATGTGGGTGATACGCTGCGACTGACCAGTACGGAAGGCCCCGGCAGCTGGACCGGTCGCATCATCCGCATCGGTGAGGTGATCGACGCCACCACACAATCCGTGAAGCTCTTCGTGCTGGTCGCCGGGAAGGACCTGCGCGATGGCCAATACCTGGGCGGTATCATCGAAGCGGGCTCCCTGAGCGATGCCGTCAGTGTGCCCCGCAGCGCCCTGCTCGAGGACGGTTCGCTGTACACCGTGAAGGATTCATCCCTGCAGAAAGCGACCGTGACCGTGCTGCACCAAGGCGTGGATCAGGCCGTGGTGCGCGGGTTGGCCAACGGACAACAGGTGGTCACCGATCGTCTCAGCGGCGCCTATGAAGGTCTGCGCGTAGCACCCGTGACACCATGAAAGGGCTGACCGCATACTTCATCAAGTACTCCGTGGCGGTGGACACCATCATGGTGCTCATCTTCATCTTCGGCTTCTTCGGCCTGAAGGCCACGCGCAGTTCGCTCTTCCCCGAGACGGAGAGCCGCACGATCCAGGTGCAGATCATCTTTCCGGGCGCTGCCCCGGAGGAAGTGGAGGAGGGCGTGGTGCTGCAGATCGAGAACGATGTGAAGGGCGTCACCGGCGTCGAGCGCATCAGCAGCGTCAGCCAGGAGAACGGCGGGGTGATCGTCATCGAGGTGATCAAGGGCTTCGATACCGATGTGGTGCTGCAGGACGTGAAGAACGCGGTGGACCGTATCCCCTCGCTGCCCGAAGGCATGGAGCCCATCCGCACCTTCAAGCTGGAGAACATCCGCCCTGCGGTGAGCTTCGCGCTCAGCGGCGAGGGCCTCGACCTGAAGGCGCTCAAGACCGTCGCCCGCCGCGTGGAGCAGGACCTCCGCAGCATCCCGGGCATCAGCAAGGTGGAGCTCTCGGGCTTTCCGGAGGAGGAGATCGAGGTGGCCTTCCGCGAGGACGACCTGCGCGCCAACAACCTCAGCTTCGTGCAGGCCGCGGCGGCGCTCCGGGGTGCCAACCTCGACGTGACCGGTGGCAAGATCAAGACCAGTGACGAGGAACTGCTGATCCGTGTGCGTGACAAACACATGGAGGCCGAAGGACTGCGCAACACCGTGGTGCGCGCCGGTGCCGATGGTCGTGTGCTGCGCCTGAAGGACGTGGCCGACGTGCAGGACCGGTGGGCCGACGATCCCGCACGGAACTACGTCAACGGAAGGCCCGGCGTGGTGGTGACCGTGAGCAGCACGGTGAGCGAGGACATCCTCTTCATCGCCGAAAGCACGCTGAAGTACATGGAGGATTTCAACGCGCGCAATGCGACGGTGAAGACCACGCTGATCAGCGATGCGACGACGGTGCTCAAACAGCGTATCGCCATGTTGGTGGAGAACGGCATCCAAGGGTTCTTTCTGGTGCTGATCACCCTGGCGCTCTTTCTCAACTGGCGTCTTGCGTTATGGGTCGCATTGGGTATCCCAGTGGCCTTTGCTGGCATGTTCATCTTCGCGCCGGGCTTCATCACCATCAACGTCATGAGCCTCTTCGGGATGATCCTCGTGGTGGGCATCCTCGTGGATGACGGTATCGTGATCACCGAGAGTATCTACCAGGAATTCGAGCGAGGCCTGCCTCCCGTGCAGGCGGCATTTGTTGGATTGAACAAGGTGCTCCCCGCGGTGATCAGCTCAGTGCTAACTACTGTCGCCGCAATGAGCACGTTCTTTTTCATCGATGGCCGGTTGGGTGATTTCGCTCCCGCATTGGCTTTCGTTGCAATAACCGCATTGATGTTCTCGCTGGTCGAGGCCGCCCTGACACTTCCAGCGCACATCGCACATTCCAAGGGGCTCACTTTGAAGAAGAACCGCTTCGAGCGATACATGGATGGTGTAATGACCGGTTTACGTGACAAACAGTACGGGCCCTTCTTCGACCGCATCATGCGCCACAAGATGCTCACCGTGGGCATCGCGTTCTTCCTGCTCGCCCTGACCGTGGGCTCCGTGGGCGCAGGCGTCATCCGCACCACCTTCTTTCCAGCGATCGAACGCGATGATGTGTCCGTGGACCTGGAGATGGTGGCCGGCACACGCGAGAACATCGTGTTCGACGAGCTGCAACGGATCGAACAGCAGGTATGGATGCTGAACGATACCCTGAGCCAGGGCCGCGAGGACAGTCTGGACGTGGTGCTCAAGGTGCAGACCATCCTCGGTCCTCGTGCGGAGCAGGGCAAGCTCAATATCATCCTGCTCGACGGCGAGAAGCGCGGGTTCAAGGCCGAGGAACTGACCAATCGATTGCGTGAACGCGTGGGCATGATCCCGGGTGTGGCCAACCTCACCTTCGGCCTGGCCACGCCCTTCGGCAAGCCTGTTTCCGTGTCGCTCCGCAGCAACGACCTGGCCGAGCTCAACACCGCGAAGGCCGAGCTGCGCGCTGAACTGCAGAAGCTCTCCACACTGCGCGATGTGGTGGATACCGACCGACCAGGGAACCGCGAGGTGGTGCTCCAGCTGAAGGACAAGGCGCAGCTGCTGGGCCTGACGATGCAGGACATCGTGGGCCAGGTGCGGCAGGGCTTCTTTGGCCTGGAGGCCCAGCGCGTGCAGCGTGGGGAGGATGAAGTGAAGATCTGGGTGCGTTATGCGGAAGGCGAACGGGCCTCCCTGCGCGACCTGGAGGACATGCGCATCCGCACTGCGGACGGTCGACAATTCCCGCTGAGCGAGCTGGCCGGCTTCAAGATCGAACGCGGGATCCGCGCCATCAATCACCTCGATGGCAAACGCGAAGTACGCGTGGAGGCCGATCTGGCGAGCAGTACACAGAGCGCCACCGACGCACAGGCGGTGATCGCGGCAGAGATCATTCCGCCGCTGCTGGCACGCCACCCCGGCATCAGCTACAGCTTCGAGGGCCAGGGTGAACAAAGCCGCAAGGTCGGAGACTCCGCCGCCAAGGTCATGCCCATCACCTTGATCGTCATGTTCGCCATGATCGTGATCACCCTGCGCAGTTTCTGGCAGATGATCATCGTGCTCCTCTGCATCCCGCTCGGCTTCATCGGCATCGGCTGGGGGCACTGGATCCACGATGTGCAGATCAGCCTTTTCAGCTTCTTCGGCATGATCGCCCTGATCGGTGTGATGGTGAACGATTCGCTGGTGCTGCTCAGCACCTTCAACGACAACATGAAGACGGGCGTGTCCTTCCACCAGGCCCTGCGCGATGCGGCACTATCGCGCCTTCGCCCCATCCTGCTCACCTCCCTGACCACCGTCGCCGGCCTGCTGCCCATCACGCTCAACAAGAGCTTCCAGGCGCAGTTCCTCATTCCCATGGCCGTGACGGTCGCCTACGGCTTGGCCATCGCCACCTTCGTCACCCTCATCGTACTGCCCGCGTTGCTGGCCTCGCTCAACGAAGCACGACGCTTGTTGGGTTGGGCATGGAACGCCGAGACCCCATCGCCGGAGGCCGTTGAACCTGCTGTGAAAGAACTGCCCTATGAGGACCTGGAGGAAACACGCCATTAGTCTCGGTCTGCTGCTGGTCGGCGGTACCGCGCTTGCGCAGGATACGCTCAGTCTGCAACAGGTGATCTCCCTCGCCCTGGTCAACGAGCACGGCATCCGTATCGCGAAGAACGAGGCGGCCATCGCCGGGAACCTGGCCACCGCCGGGAACGCGGGATTGCTGCCGCGCCTGGACGCCAGCGGTCGGGGCAATTACAGCAACCAGGACACGAAGCTCGATTTCGCTGAAGGTTTCCCCGATGTGGAGCGCAACGGTGTGGAGAACACCACGCTTGCCGGGCAGCTGGGATTGACCTACACGCTGTTCAACGGCATGGGCAATTTCGCCACCCTTGAACGTGCCCAGCTGAATGCACAGCTGGCCGACCTTGGGACCCGTGCACAGATCGAGGGAACGCTCACACAGGTGATCGCGCTGTACTATGCGATCGCCGCGTTGGACGAGGACGTGTCCATCACCCAGCGCATCCTGGAGATCAGTGCCGATCGCTTCAGTCGCCAGAAGGGAAAGGCTGCGCTGGGTGGCGCAGGAAGACTGGATGTGCTGAACGCCCAGGTGGACCTGCAGGCCGACAGCACCACCTACATCCTCGCCCTGCAGCGCCGGGAACGCACGGCCCGTGAACTGAACGTGCTCATGGGACGACAGCCCGATGCGGTGGTCCGCGTGTCCCGTTCCATCGATTATGCCGAAGGGCTTTCCCAGGAACAGCTGGTGCAGGAGGCCATGACGGGCAACGTGCAACTGGCCTCGGCGATGGCACAGGTGCGCGCCGCCGAGGTGGATCAACGCATCGCGCGCGCACTGCGCTGGCCCCGACTGGACCTGAATGCTGCATATGGCATCAACGACCAGCGGAACGAGGTGGGCATCGTGCTTGGAACCTACACGCAGGGCTGGAACGGTGGGCTCACGCTGAGCGTGCCCATCTTCGATGGTGGGCGGATCAACACCCAGACCGAGGCCGCCCGTCTGCGAGCGGAGAACGCCGCCATCGCCGAGCAGCAGGCGCGCTTGCAGGTTGAACGTGACGTACGCAATGCCTACACCACCTGGCGCAGCCAGCGTGAGGTGCTGCGCATCCAGGGCGATGCGGTGTCCACGGCCGGTCTCAACTTCGATCGCACGCGGGAGCTCTTCCAGGCAGGCCAGATCACTGGCCTCCAGTTCCGCCAGGCACAGCTCGATCTGGCGAATGCCCAGCGCAGTGCTGTGGTGTCCGGCTTCGATACCAAGGTGGCTGAGCTGCAACTGCTGCGCGCCAGCGGCGGTCTACTCGGCGCCCTGGGGGTCGATGATGTCGCCCGCTGAGGTGTTCCATTTCATGCGGAACAGCACTTCGAAGGTGACCCCGCCACCCTCGGTGCGTACGTGGAAGGAGCCGTTCAATTGCTCGGCCAGGGCATCCACGATCTCCAGTCCCAGCTTTCCCTCACCGTTGTTGTAGTTGGCGGGAAGGCCACGTCCGTTGTCCTTGACGATCAATCGGTGCAGGTCGCTTTCCACCGGTTGCACCAGGATATCCACGTGACCACCTGTGGCATAGGGGAACGCATGCTGGTAGGTGTTCGTCACCAGTTCGCAGAGGATGATGCCGAGCTCGATCGCCGTGTCCTGGTCGGCCTTGATGCCACCGGCCTTCAGCTCGTGGCTCACGGTTCTGCTGTTGGGGAGGTGCATCACCGCCAGTGAGGTGATGAGCTGGTTGAAGAACTGTTGCAGGTCCACATTCCGCAGGTCCTTCAGGTCGTACATCTTGTGGTGCACGAGCGCGATGGTGTCGATGCGTCGTTTCCCCCGAAGGAACTCTTCACGCACCGGACCGTGCTCCAGGCGTGAGGCCTGGAGGTTCAACAGGCTGCTCACCACCTGCAGGTTGTTCTTCACCCGGTGGTGCACTTCGCGGTTCAGCACGTCGCGCTCACCGATGGTCTTGGTCAGTTTCCGCTCCAGCGATCGCGAACGTTTGGCGTGCTGCCGGATCCGTTCATTGCCTTGCAACCTGCGGATGAGCAGCCAGGTCAGCAGGACGACGATGAAGATCAGCAGGCCGACCATGCTCCACAAAGCGATGCGTTCCACCCTGACCCACGGCTCCGCCACGTCGGCATCCACCAACACCAGCGTGTACAGCATCAGGCCGTTCAAGGGGTGTTGGGAGACCTTGCCCACGTAGCGGTGGCCGCGCACCTTCACGGAGGCCAGGTCCTCGGTGTTCCCGGCCATCACAGCCGCCAGCATCGCCGAGAGCTCCTGCTCATCGGCGTCGAACTCGGTCGACCTGGTGCGGCCAAAGACCTGCGCATCGGCGTCGAACAGGATGCCGTTCAATCTCCCGCCTGCCAATGTCCTTGTATCCAACCAACGCGAGGGCGCCAGTGCGACATCAAACATCATGATGTGGAAGGGGGCATGACGTTCGGGAGAACGGATGATGAAGGAGATCTGCAGCGTTCGGGTACTGTCGGCCGCCGTACCCAAGGTCCATATCGGCTCGCCTGTGGAATCCTCCAATGCCCTGCCGTACCACGCTTTTCTCCGGGGGTCATAGCTCTCGTTGTGCAGCCACACGCTGTCCAGCAGACCGGATGTATCCATGTTCGCCAGGAAGAGGCCGATCGGCGGTCCTTCACGCGAACCGTTGTTGGTGGCCATCTGCACCAGCCCAGTGGGGGTGCCATTCAACGCGATCTCATTCCCCAGTTCATCCGCAAGTCGGATAGCGGTGATCATCCGGTTCGAACGGAGCAGCGATCGCCACCGCCCGATGATCGGTCGCATGTCCAACGAATCCAGGCCGGCGAACGCTTCGGCCTCTGCTTCGAGGTCGCCCTGTATCTCCAGGAACTGCCCCTCGGATCGGGCGTGTACGGCCTGTTCGTTGTTCTGCAGGAAATGCTCCGTCAACCGTTCCTGACGCTCGGCCAGTTCAAGGGTTCCCCAAATGGCCGCAGCCATGGCCGAGACCAGGACCGTGACCAGCAAGGCGATCAGCCAATAATCGATGGCCTTGCGTTTGGAGTTCATGGACAGGTGGTCCCTTCCACCGTGGTGTTGTTCAGTTCAGCGGTGGCGTCCCCGCTCTTGATCTGTTCCGTGGTGAGCTGTTCCGGCACGAAGTAGATCCCGTTCAACTTGCCGTTCATGGTCTGCCCTACGCGGATACAGGTGTCGGCCCGCAGCGATCCAACCGTACGGCCCTGGTATTGGAGATCGATGACCAGGTCCACCTGCTTGTCCTCCACGCTGGTGTTGGTCATCTTCAACAACAGTTCGCTGGGCTTTCCGGTCGGATGGTTCCACCGATAGGATACCTCAACGCCCTCGAAGGTGCCTTTCTGGATGTATTGCGTGGGTGCACATCCGCAGAGGGCAAGAAGGAGAAGGGGCAGCAGGCGTTCGATCTTCATGCAAGTTCCTGTAGGACGGAAATGGTGTGGCTGATGGCGGCGTCATCCACATCCAGATGCGTGACCAGCCGCACCATCTGCGGTCCGAAGGCGGCGGCCAGTATTCCCCGCTCGCGCAACGCAGCAATGAACGGTGCGGCCATGCGGTCGCCGGCCAGCGTGAGGATGATGATGTTGGTCTCCACCGGCATCACAGCGGCGATGAAGGGAAGTTCCAGCAGTGCGCGTTCCAGGTCCTTCGCACGGCGGTGATCGTCAGTGAGCCGTTGCACGTGGTGGTCCATCGCATACAGGCATGCCGCCGCGAGCAGTCCCGCCTGCCGCATGCCACCGCCCAGCCGTTTGCGCACCCTTCGCGCGGCGGCGATCCGTTCCCCGCTGCCGATGAGCACGGACCCGACCGGCGCGCCAAGTCCCTTGCTCAGGCACACAGACAGGGTGTCGAAGCGCCGACCCCAGGCCTCGGGCGCTTCGCCTGTCACAGTGAGGGC